>JBKBVY010000142.1:0-9013 GCA_046289335.1 Roseateles sp.
CGTGGCCATGATGCCGGGGATGGCGCAGGCAAAGCTGGACAGCAGCGGGATGAAGCTGCGCCCCGACAGGCCCACGCTGCCCATCAGCCGGTCCAGCAGCAGCGCGGCGCGCGGCAGATAGCCCGACTCCTCCAGCACCAGGATGAAGAAGAACAGGATCAGGATCTGGGGCAGGAACACCAGCACGCCGCCCGCGCCGGCGATGACGCCGTCCACGATGAGGCTGCGCAGCCAGCCCGCGGGCAGCGCGCCGCCCAGCTGCTCGCCCAGCCAGGCCATGCCGGCCTCGATCAGCCCCATGGGCGTCTCGGCCCAGGCGAACACGGCCTGGAACAGCAGGAACAGCAGCGCGGCCAGGATGAGGCTGCCCGCCAGCGGATGCAGCAGCACCCGGTCGACACGGTCGCTGGGCAGCTCGGGCAGCTCATTGGCCAGGCCCAGGCCGGACAGCATGGACTTGACCGTCTCGTGGTCGTCCGCCTGGGCCGTCGCGGGCGCGGGCTGGGCCTGCCAGACCTCGGGCCGGTCCAGCATCGCACGCAACTCGTCCAGCCCTTGCTTGTGGATGGCCACCGTGCGCACCACCGGCAGGCCCAGCTGTGCGGAGAGCGCATCGGGGTCCACGCGGATGCCGCGGCGCGCGGCCAGGTCGGCCATGTTCAGCGCGACGACCACCGGCAACCCCAGCCGGCGCACCGCCAGCAGCAGCCGCAGATTGCGGCGCAGGTTGGTGGCGTCCAGCACGCAGACGACCAGGTCGGGCCGCTTCTCGCCCTTGGCGCGGCCGGCCAGCACGTCGCAGGTGACGCGCTCGTCCGGCGAGCGCGGATGCAGGCTGTAGGTGCCGGGCAAGTCCAGCAGCCGCAGCGTCTTGCCGGCCGCCGAGAGCAATCGGCCTTCCTTGCGCTCCACGGTCACGCCGGCGTAGTTGGCCACCTTCTGGTGGCTGCCGGTCAGGCCGTTGAACAGCGCCGTCTTGCCGCAGTTGGGGTTGCCGACCAGCGCGACCAGCCTGCCGCCGCGGTGGACATGGATGACGGACTCGGTCATCGCGGCGTCACCGCGATGCAGGCCGCCTCGGCATGGCGCAGCGCAAACGTCGACTGGCCCACGCGCACCACCAGGTTGCCGTCGCCCAGGCCGCCGCGGCGCATGACCCGCACCGCCTCGCCCGGCAGAAAGCCCAGGTCGGACAGCCAGGACGCCCACTCCGGGGCATGGGCGGGCGCGCTGACCTGCTGGACGGTCAGCGCCAGGCCGGCAGGCGCGGCGGCGAGGCTGGTGGGCAGCGGCTCGGACATGGTGAAGGGCTTGGCGTCAAGTTTCGATGAGAATGATTCTCATTGTACGCACGACACGACCATCCGGCGCCCCGCTGCGGCACTCAGCGCGACTGGCGCTGCTCGATGAGGGCGTCGCAGGCCTGCAGTGCAGCGGCAAAATCCAGCCGTGCGATGGCGGCGGCCAACTGCGCCTGGGCCGGCCCCAGCGCCTCGGCATGCGCGGCCAGCGTGTCGCTGACGGCGAGCGCGCGCATGTTGCGCTCCAGCAGCAGCTGGCGCAGCGCCTGCAAGGCCTGCAGCGGGTCCACCGCGGGCGCGGGCGTCGCGGCCGAGGGGCCTGCATGATCACGCAGCGCGGCCAAGCTGTCGTCCAGCAGCTGCTGCAGCGGCGCGAGCTCCACCGCCGCGGCCGCGCCGCCGTCGCGCAAGACCTGCTCCTGCCGGCCGCAGCACTGGGCCAGCGCCTCCGCACCGACCGCGCCGGCCAGGCCGCGCAGCGTGTGCAGGCCGCGCTCCACGTCGGCGGCGCTGCTCCGCGTCACGGCGTCGCGCAGGGCCGCCAGCTCGGCCGGCGCATCGGTCAGGAAGGACGTCACCAGGCGGGCGAACAAGGCCTCGCGGCCGCCCAGCCGGCGCAGCGCGCCCGCCACGTTCAGCAGCGGCGCGGCCGCCGCTGGCGCGGGCTCGGCCGCCTCGGCGGGTGTGCTCATGCCCGCGTCGACATGCCGGCGCAGGCAGGCCACCAGTTGCTCCAGTTCCACCGGCTTGGCCACGTGGTCGCGCATGCCGGCGGCCAGGCAGGCCTGGCGGTCGGACTCCATCGCATTGGCGGTCATCGCGATGATCAGGGCCCCGGGGCGCTGCTGCAGGATGCGCCGGGTGGCCTCGAAACCATCGATGTCGGGCATCTGCAAGTCCATCAGGATGGCGTCGAACGGCGGCTCGGTGACGCACGCCAGATGCGCGCCCTCCACGCCGCCGCTGGCCAGCGTCACGCGGGCGCCCTCGTCCTCCAGCAGCTCCTGCGCCACCTGGCGGTTGAAGGCGTTGTCCTCCACCACCAGCAGCCGCAGGCCCGTCAGGCGCTGCGCGCCCGCCTCGGCGCGGCGCGTGCGCGGCACGCCGGCGGTGGCCTCGGCCACCGCGTCCTGCAGCATGGACGCCGTGACCGGCTTGACCAGGTAGCCGCCCAGGCTCAGCACTTCCGCCTCGCTGCGCTCGGCCAGCAGCTCGCGGCCATGGGCAGTGACCATGATGATGACGGGCGCATCGGACTCGTGGCTGTCGCGGATGCGGCGCGAGGTCTCCCAGCCGTCCAGCCCCGGCATGCGCCAGTCCATCAGGATGAGGTCGTAGCGCGGCGAGCCGCGCTGGGCGGCCTCGTGCACCCGCGCCAGCGCGTGCTCGCCGCTGGCGGCCAGATCGCAGTCCCAGCCCAGGCTCTCGCCCAGGCCTTGCAACACCTCGCGGGCCATGGGGTTGTCGTCGACGATCAACACCTTCAGCCCCGGCCGCAACGCGGCCGCCTCTTGCGGCTGGGCCGGCGCCCGGGCCAGGTCCAGTTCGAAGTGGAAACGGCTGCCCTCGCCCACGCGGCTGTCCACGCGCAGCTCGCCGCCCATCAGCGTGACCAGCCGCCGGCTGATGGCCAGGCCCAGGCCGGTGCCGCCGTAGCGCCGCGACGTGGACTGCTCGGCCTGGCTGAAGCCGGTGAAGATGTGCTCCAGCTTGTCCGCCGGGATGCCGATGCCGGTGTCGCTGACCTCGAAGCGAATGCGCGCGCGGCCGTCGGTCTCGCCCAGCAGCGTCAGCGCCAGCACCACCTCGCCGCGCTCGGTGAACTTCAGCGCGTTGCCGGCCAGGTTCAGCAGCACCTGGCGCAGCCGCGTGGTGTCGCCCACCAGCACGGGCGGCAGGCGCGGGTCCAGCTTGAACAAGACCTCGATGTCCTTGGTGCCCACATGGGCCGACAGGATGACGGCCAGCTCGCGCATGAAGTCGCCGAGCTGGAAGCGCTGGGGGTCCAGCTCCATCTTGCCGGCCTCGACCTTGGAGAAGTCCAGGATGTCGTTGATGACGGCCAGCAGCGCCTGCGCGGCCGTGCGGGCCTTGGCGGCGTAATCGTGCTGGCGCGGCGTCAGCTCGGTGCGCAGCAGCAGGTTGAGCATGCCCAGGGCACCGCTCAGCGGCGTGCGGATCTCGTGGCTCATGTTGGCCAGGAAGTCGCTCTTGGCCTGGCTGGCCGCCTCGGCCGCGACGCGGGCGCGCGTCAGTTCGATCTCGGCGCGGTGGCGCTCGGTCACGTCCACCAGCATCTGCACCACGTTGACCAGCCGGCCGCGCCGGTCGCGAATGGCGCTGGCGCTGCCGTCGACGAACAGCTCGCCGCCGCCGGGCAGCGCAAAGCCGCGCTCGAAGCGCACATGCGCCAGCCGGCCCGTGGCCAGACGGGCCAGCTCGCCGCCGTGCAGCCGGCTGCCGCGGAAGTCCGGCAGGTCGGCCAGTTTGCTGCCACGCAACTCCTCGGCGGTGCGGCACAGCATGGCCGTCAGCGCCTGGTTCACGTCCAGGATCAGCCCCTGCGCATCGCACAGTGCGATGCCCACCTGGGCCCGCTCGAACACGCCGCGGAAGCGCTGCTCGCTGTCGTTCAGCGCGCGCGTGCGCTGCTCCACGCGCGCCTCCAGCAGCTGCTTCTCCACCACCAGCTGCTCGGTCATGCGGTTGAAGTTGCGCGCCAGCTCACGGAACTCGGTGAAGCCGCACACCGGCGCACGCTCGTCCAGGCTGCCGCCGGCGATGCGCGCCACCGCCTGGTTCAGCAGCTGCACCGGCTCCACCAGGCGCCGGCCCAGCAGCAGCGCCAGGCCCAGCGCCACGCCCAGCGCCAGGCCCAGCGCCAGCAGCAGCCGGTTGCGCAGCGCCGTGGCCGGCGCAAAGGCCTCGGCCGCATCGATGTTGACGGCGATGCCCCAGCCCAGCGCGGGCAGCGGCCGCCAGGACGACACGACCTCCACGTCGGCGTAGTTGCGGGCCAGCCCGCTGCCGCTCTCGCCGCGCAGCGCGCGTACCGCAGGGATGGTGTCGGCGGCCGCGGGGTCCAGCGACCGCGTGAGCATCTCGGCCGACATGCCGCGCGACTGCATGACGAAGCGCGCGGCGTCGTCCTGGCGGTGCACCAGCACCACCTCGCCTGTGAGGCCCAGCCCGGCACGGTCGTCGGCCACGCGCAGCAGCCGCCCCATGTCCAGCTGCAGCACGATGCTGCCCAGCACGCGGTCGCCGTCCACCACCGCCTGCACCAGGAACAGCGTCTGCCGCTCGCTGCCCGGCAGGCGCAGCAGCGGCGTCAGCTGCACGTCCAGCTGGCCGATGGCACGGCGGTGCGCTTCCAGCAGCCCGCTGCCGGTGAACGGCCCGCCGTCCAGCCGCGCGAGCTCGGGGCTGGAGCCGGGCACGTCGTTGAGGGCGTAGCTGATGCGGCCGTCCGGCAGCACCAGCAGCAGGTTGAGGTACTTGCCGGTGTCGTGCAGCCGCGCAAAGAAGTCGCGGCTGGACGCCGGCACGCGGGTGGCGGCGGCGTCGCGCTGCTGCGACAGCAGCTCGCGGGTGTCGGCCGACTGCGCCGTCAGCTGCGCATCGACCTGCACCTCGTTCAGATAGCCATCGATGCCGCCCACCTTCTTGCGCGCGATGGCCGCCAGCCCCTCGGTCACCGTGGCGCGCAGGCTGCGCTCGAAGCTGTTGAGCTGCCACATGCCCATCAGGCCCAGCGGCAGCACGGACAGCAGCACCAGGCCCAGCAGCAGCGCCGGCCCGATGCGCCAGGCCGGCAGGCGCGATTCGTTCACGGGCGGGTCGATCATGGAAGCTGCCCGGCGCGGGCCACGAGGGCTTCCCAGTGCTGGGTGGACCGGAACGACGGCCAGGGCGCGGGCCTGACGTACTGCGGCAGCTGCCAGACCTCGGCCAGCTGCCCGTCCGGCCGCACCTGCGCGATGCGCAGCTGGCGCCACAGGTGGCGGGTCTGCGGGTCCACCGCCGCATAGCCGTGCGGCGCCGCCACGGTCTGCTGCACCAGGTTGGCGTTGACGGCCTCGGTCTGCTCGCTTTGCAGCTCCGTCACGGCGGCGGCCCACAGCCGCACGGCCACATAGGCCGA
The DNA here is from genome assembly GCA_046289335.1 of Roseateles sp. Lineage (GTDB taxonomy): Bacteria > Pseudomonadota > Gammaproteobacteria > Burkholderiales > Burkholderiaceae_C > Pelomonas. The sequence continues at coordinate 5,446 of JBKBVY010000142.1, forward strand.
AACCGCCGGGTCGCTGGCCTGCACCTCGGGGCCCTGGCTGCGCCGCAGTCGGGCGAGGAAGTCCTGGTTGGCCGCGCCCGGCAGCGACTGCAGATAACCCCAGGCCGTGAAGTGGCGGTCCAGCCGCCCACCGCCGTAAGCCCGCATCTCCGGCTCGGCCGCGGCGAAGGACAGCAGCGGCAGGTCGGTCAGCGCCGCGGCGACCAGCGCATCGAACAACGCGCGATTGCTGTCGCCACCCAGCGTGCTGACCACCAGGTCGGGCTGGAGTGCGGCCAGCTCGTCGATGATGCCGCCCACGTCGGTCGCGGCACGCGGCACATAGCGCTCGCCCAGCACCCGGCCGCCATGGATGCCGATGAAGTCGCGCAGCATCGCATTCACGCGCCGCGAGAACAGGCCGTCGGCCCCCAGCAGGTAGACACGCCGGCCAAAGCCGCTCATGGCCCAGGCCGTGGCCGGCAGCACCTGCTGGTTGGGCACCGGGCCGGTGTAGAGGATATGGGGCGAGCGCTCCATGCCCTCGTGGGCCATGGGGTAGAACAGCAGGTGGCGCTGCGCCTCCACCACCGGCCGCACGGCCTGCCGACAGGCCGAGGTCCAGCAGCCGAACAGCGCGACGGCCCGGTGTTCGGTGATCAGGCGCTGCGCCGCCTGGGCGGCGATGGCCGGGTCGGTGCTCGTGTCCTCGATGCGCAGCAGCACCGGCCGGCCCAGCAGGCCCCCGCCCGCGTTGATCTCCTGCACCGCCAGCTTCACCGCCGCCACCACCGGCGCCTCGCTGACGGCCAGGGGGCCGGACAAGGCCTGCAGCAGGCCGATGACGATGGGCTGCTCGGCGGCGGCCCGCGGCTGACGCCACAGCAGCGCCGCCAGGCCCAGCGCCAGCAGCAGGCCTCCCAGCAGCGCGAGGCGCGTGCGCATGGGTCAGCCCGTCGCGCGCCGCGCTTCGGGGGAGATCAGCGGCAGCGTGAGCCGCACGGTGGTGCCCACGCCGGGCGTGGACTCGACCTGGATCTCGCCGCCCAGCGCAAAGGTGACCAGGTTGCGCACGATGTACAGCCCCGGCTCGCTGCGGTTGGGGCCGAAGCGGGTCGAGAAGAAGGGGGCGAACACCCGCCCCAGCAGCCCGGGCGGGATGCCCACGCCGTGGTCCTGCACGCTGATGCTGAGCTGGTCGTCGCCCAGCGGCCGCACGCGGATGTGCACCTCGCCGCCCGCCTCGCGGTAGGCATGCTTGATGGCGTTCTGGATCAGCGTGGTCAGCACCTTGGCCAGCGCACCGCGGAAGCTCAGCAGGTGCAGGTCGTCGCCGGCGTCCAGCTCGCAGCGCACCTGGTGCGACTCCAGCGCCGCCGACAGGCCGGCCACGACTTCGTGCAGCAGCTCCAGCAGCGAGAAGCTGCGGCGCTGGTCACCGAAGTTGTCGGCCGTGGACTGCAGGAAGGAATCCACGATGGACAAGGTGCGCTGCAGGTTGGACAACACCAGCGCCACGCTCTCCTGGCTGACGCGCAGATGCCGGTCCAGGTCGCTGCGCTTGATCTGGCCGCCCTGGGCCAGCGCATCCAGCTGGGCCAGGTCGTCCTGCAGCGTGCAGGCGGAGATGAGGGCATTGCCCAGCGGCGAGCTCAACTCCTGCGCGATGCCCGAGATGGTGCGGCCCACGGAAGCCAGCTTGTCGCGCTGGAACAGCTCGATCTGCGAGCGCGCAAAGCTCTCCGACGCCTGCTTGAGCGCCAGCTGGGTGCGCACCCGCGCCTTGACGACCACGTCGACGAAGGGCTTGGGGATGTAGTCCACCGCGCCGTGCGCAAAGCCCTCGGCCTCGTCGGCGGCGCTGCCCTGCACGGTGACGAAGATGACCGGCACCGCGCGGGTGCGCGGGTCGGCCTTGAGGCGGTCGCAGACCTCGTAGCCGCTCATTTCGGGCATCAGCACGTCCAGCAGGATGAGGTCGGGCAGCTGCTGCGCGCAATAGGCCAGCGCCTCGGCGCCGCTGGTGGCCATAGACACCTCGCACTCGTCCGCGAGCAGCTGGTAGAGCGCGTGGATGTTGGCCGGTTGGTCATCGACGACAAGGATGAGCGGCATGGCGGCTCAGGATAACCGCAGCCCCCCGACAGCTCGCTGACGCTCGGGCGGGGGCTTTCCCCAGGCGCAGCCGGCCACCTGGCGCATTTGCACGGTGCGGGCGGCCCACATAATCCTGCGGCCGACACGTCGCCCCCCGTCCATGCCCCCGCGCCAGCTCACGCTCGCCCTCCTCTGGCTCGCCCTGGCCGCCCTGCTGCTCATGCTGGGCCTGCTGTGGCAGCTGCGCAGCCAGACCGGCGGCTGGCTCGTCGACGCGGCGCTGCTGATCAACCTGCTGTTGCTGCCGCTGCCGCCGCTGTGCATGCGGCTGCTGTGCCACCGCCGGCAGGCCGCGAGCGCGGCGCAGGCTGCCGCCGAGGCGCGCACGCGCTTCCTGGCCCAGTTCAGCCACGAGATCCGCACGCCCATGAACGCCATCATGGGCATGACCCAGCTGGCGCTGCAGACCCCGCTCAGTGCCGAGCAGCGCGAGCTGCTGGGCAAGACCGACACCGCGTCGCGTGCGCTGCTGCGGCTGGTCAACGACGTGCTGGACATCGCCAAGATCGAATCCGGCCATGTGCAGCTGGACGCCGCGCCGCTGCGGCTGGAGGACGTGGTGACCCACGCGGTGGAACTGGTGCGGCCGCTGCACACGCGGCCCGAGGTCTGCCTGGTCTGCGAGTGGGCCGACGCCAGCCTGCTGGCCGAGCGCGGCCTGCTGCGCGGCGACGCGCCGCGGCTGCAGCAGGTGCTGGTGAACCTGCTGAGCCACGCGCTGCGCATGACAGCCGCGGGCCAGGTCTTGCTGCGCCTGGCCGCCGAGGCCACGGACAACGACTGCGTGCCGCTGGTCATCACCGTGCGCGACAGCGGCATCGGCATGAGCGAGGACCAGCTGGCCGAGCTGAGCCGAGAGATCCGCCACGGCGACGAGGCCTTTGCCGCGCGCGCCGAGGCCGGCAGCCTGGGGCTGACCATCGCGCGCAGCCTGCTGCAGCTGATGGGCGGCCGGCTGGCCGCGCAGAGCCAGCCCGGGCGCGGCAGCAGTGTCGAATTCCGGCTGCGGCTGCCGCTGCATGCGGCGCCGCCGCTGCCGGCCCTGCCGGCGCACCGCCTGCTGCTGGCCGATGCCGACGCCGACAGCCGCGAGGCCACGCTGGCGCTGCTGCGCCACCTGGGCCAGGGCGAAGGCCTGGTGGCGGCCCAGGATGGCGACGCGCTGCTGGCCGCGCTGGCGCAGGCCCGCCAGGCCGGCCGGCCCTTCGACTGGCTGCTGCTGGACTGGCAGCTGCCCGGCCCCGGTCCCACCGGCGCCGAGCTGCTGGCCCGGCTGCGGCGCGACCATCCGGCACTGCGGGTGGCCGTGCTGGGCCAGGCCGGCCAGCACGGCAGCCTGGCCCAGGCCCGTGTGTTCGGCGCCCGCGCGCTGTGCGCCAAGCCGTTGCTGCCGGGCGAGTTGCGCCGCCTGCTGGCCGACGCCCAGCCGTCC
>JBKBVY010000143.1:0-8945 GCA_046289335.1 Roseateles sp.
GGCGCCAGCCACAGCGATGCCAGCCAGGCCAGCAGCGGCAGCATGACCGCCACCGCGATGGCCAGCGCCACCGCGTCGCTGAGCCCCAGCCGGCGCACGCCCAGGATCACCAGCGGCGGCACGGCGGCGGCCGTGGCCAGCGCCAGCAGCGCGCGGGTGCGCAGCGACAGCGGCTTCATGGCGTGATGCCGTAACGCTCCAGCCGCCGGTACAGCGCCTGGCGCGACAGGCCCAGCTGCGCCGCTGCGCGGCTGACGTTGCCGCCGGCCGCGCCCAGCGCGGCCACCACCGCGTCGCGGCTGGGCTCATCGAGGTTGCGCCAGGCGGCCGCGCCGCCCCGCGCGACCGCCAGCCCCAGCAGGGCCGGCGTGATCTCGGCGCCGCCGCACAGCAGCGCCGCGCGCTCCACCGCGTTCTTCAGCTCGCGCACATTGCCGGGCCAGCGGTGGGCCAGCAGCGCCTCGCGCGCGGCGTCGCTCAGGCGCGCCCGGCCGGCCAGGAAATGCTCGGCCAGCGGCAGCACGTCGTCGGGGCGCTCGGCCAAGGGCGGCAGCTTCAGCTCGATGAGGTTGAGGCGGTAGAACAAGTCCTCGCGGAAGGCACCGGTCTTCACCATCGCGCGCAGGTCGGCGTTGGTGGCGCTGAGCACACGCACGCGGGTCTGGCGCGTCTTGCTGGAGCCCAGGCGCTCGAACTGGCCCGTCTCCAGCACGCGCAGCAGCTTCACCTGGCCGGCCAGCGGCAGGTTGCCGATCTCGTCCAGGAACAGCGTGCCGCCGTCCGCCGCCTCGAAGCGGCCCACCCGCGCCTTGGCCGCGCCGGTATAGGCGCCGCTGTCGCTGCCGAACAGCTCGGCCTCGATGAGGTCGGCCGGCAGCGCGCCGCAGTTCAGCGCGACGAAGGGGCCGGCCTTCGCGGCGGAGTTCGCATGCACGAAGGCCGCGACGCGCTCCTTGCCCGCGCCGTTGGGCCCGGTGATGAGCACCGGCACCGGTGCCGCGGCGATCTGGCCGGCCAGCTCCAGCAGGTTCAGCATGGCGTCGGCCTCGAACACCAGGCCGGCCAGGTCATAGCGCCGCGTCAGCGCCGCCTTGCGCTGGCGCCGCGCCTCGCGCAGCTGCGCCACCTCGCGGCTGGCCTCGCCCAGTTCCAGCAGGTTCTCCACCGTCGCGACGAGCTTGGCATCGTCCCAGGGCTTGGCCAGGTAGTCCGCCGCGCCGGCCTTCACCAGCGCCACGGCCGCGTCCAGCCGCGTCCACGCGGTCAGCAGGATGATGGGCAGGTCGGGGCGCTTGGCGCGGATGGCGCGGAACAGCTGCTCGCCCTCTTCGCCGGAGGTGGTGTCGGCGGTGAAGTTCATGTCCTGGATGACCAGGCCGAAGGGCTTGGCCTCCAGCAGCGCCAGGCCCTCGGCCGGGCTGGTGGCGATGCTGGCCTCGATGTCGTGCAGGGACAGCAGCAGCTCCAGCGCCTGGCACACGCCGGGGTGGTCGTCGATGATCAGTACTCGTCGCAGGGTCACTTGGGTTCCAGCCAGCTGCCGTCCTCAGCCTGATGGCGATGCGGGGCGTGAGGATAGCGGCGGGTCGCGCTCACTGCGGCCGGACGCGCAGCACCCGCCCGTCGGCGCTGTCGCTCAGCAGGTAGAGCGCACCGTCCGGGCCGGCACGCACGTCGCGCAGGCGCTCGCCCAGCTCCTGGAACAGCAGCTCCTGCGCGCCGGGGCTGCCGCCGGTCATCGGGATGCGGCGCACGCTGCGCTCCTTCAGCGTCGCGACGAACAGGCTGCCGCGCCAGGCCGGAAAGAGTGCGCCGTCATACCAGGCCAGGCCGGCGGGGGCCACCGACGGCGTCCATTCCAGCAGCGGCGGCACGATGCCGGGCAGGCTGCGGTAGGGCGTGATGCGGGCGTAGGTGTAGTCGATGCCGCCGGTGGTGACGGGCCAGCCGTAGTTCGCCCCGGGTGAGATGCGGTTGAGTTCATCGCCGCCGCGAGCGCCATGTTCATGCGCGTACAGCACGCCGCCCACGGCCACCAGGCCCTGCGGGTTGCGATGGCCCCGGCTGTAGATCTCGGGCCGTGCGCCGGCCGTGCCGACGAAGGGGTTGTCGCGCGGCACGCTGCCGTCGGCGTTGATGCGCAGCAGCTTGCCCAGGTGGGTGTGCAGGCGCTGCGCGTCGGTGCGTTCCAGGTTGCCGTCGCCCATGCCCAGCACCAGCGTGCCGTCCGGCAGCCAGGCCATGCGCCCCCCGAAATGCTGGCTGGCCTGCTTGGCCGGCTGGGAGGTGAAGACCGGGGTCACGTCGAGCAGCCGCGTGCCGTCGAACCGGGCGCGCACCACGCGCAGGTGATTGGCCGCCAGCGTGCCGTGGGCGAAGGACAGGTAGAGCAGCCCGTTCTCGGCAAACCGCGGGTGCAGCAGCAGGTCGAACAGCCCGGCCTGGCCTTGCGCCATCACCGCGGGCACCCCTTGCACGGGCGCACGGCGCAGGGCCAGCCGGCCGTCGGCCCCCGGCTCGATGACGCGCAGCCGCCCCGGCCTTTCGGTGACCAGCAGGCGTCCGTCGGGCAGTAAGGCCAGCGCCCAGGGGTGGACCAGGCCGGAAGCCACCGTCTCCACGCGATAGCCGGCGGCCTGCGCCGTGCCCAGGCTGAACACGGCCGCCAGCAAGGCCATCAGTGCTTGTCGCATCATGCGGGCAGTATGGAACATCGACACTTCGCATGAGTGCTCCCAGTCTTTCGACGGCCGCAGGCCCGGCCGGAGCACGGCGCTGGCCCCATGTCCTGCTGGCGATGGGGGCGGGTTGGCTGCTGGCCGCCGCCTGGGGTTCGGTCGTGCAGACGCAGTTCAACCTGCAGGCGCTGGTGGCGCTGGGCGTGCCGGTGCCGCCGGGCGTGCGCGCGCTGACCACGCTGCAGGACCTGGCGGGCTTCGGCCCCGTCTACGCCGGCATCCTGGCCGCTGGCTGGCTGCCGGCGCTGGGCCTGGCGGCATGGCTGGCCCGGCGCTGGCCGGCGGCGCGCACCGCGCTGTTCGCCGCCGCGGCCGGCACGGGCATGGTGGCGGCGGTGCGGGCGGTGGATGCACTCGCGCCCATGCCGGTGTTCATCGATGCGACGCGCGGCTGGCCCGGCCTGCTGACCATGGCCGCGGGCGCCGCGCTGGGCGGCTGGCTCGCGGCCCGGCTTGGCGCACGGCGTTGACGCATGGATTCCCTCTCCCAGCTCGCACTCGGGGCCGCGGTCGGCGTGGCCGTGATGGGCCGGCGCACCGCCGCGTGGAAGGCGGCGCTGTGGGGCGGCGTGGCCGGCACGCTGCCGGACCTGGACGTGCTGATCGAACACGGCGACCCGATCCGCAACATGGTGCTGCACCGCGCCGAGACGCATTCGCTGTTCTGGCTGACGCTGTTCTCGCTGCCACTGGCCGCCGGCGTGGCCAGGCTGGGCGGCGAGTGGGCGCAGTGGCGCCGCTGGTGGCTGGCGATCTGGCTGGCGCTGGTGACGCACCCGCTGCTGGACGCGATGACGGTGTACGGCACCCAGCTGGCGCTGCCCTTCAGCGACTGGCCGTTCGGCGTCGGCAGCGTGTTCATCATCGACCCGCTGTACACCTTGCCGCTGCTGGCCGGCGCGGGCTGGGCGCTGGCCTCGCGCGGCAGCCCGCGCGGCCTGCATGCCAACGCCGTCGGTCTGCTGCTCAGCACCGCCTACCTGGCCTGGGGGGCGGCCGCGCAAGCCCATGTGGAGCGCGTGGCCCGCGGCGCGCTGGCCGCGCAGGGCATCCGGGCCGAGCAGCTGCTGGTGACCCCCACGGCGTTCAACAGCGTGCTGTGGCGCGTGGTCGCCCTGGCCGGCCCGCACTATCACGAAGGCTTCTACTCACTGCTCGATGCCCGGCCGCAGATCGTGTTCGACCGCTTCGAGCGCGGCACGGCGCTGGGCCCGGCGCTGCAGAACATCGACGGCGTGCAGCGCATCGCCGCGTTCAGCAAAGGCTTCTACAAGCTGCATGCCGAGGGCGACCGCTTGTTCGTCACCGACCTGCGCATGGGCCAGGAGCCGAGCTACATCTTCACGTTCGCGGTCGCCGAGCACGGCTCCGCCGCCAGGCCCCTGAGGCCGCCGGAGCAGGTCGGCGCGAGGCCGGACTTGCGGCGCGGCCTGCCGTGGCTGTGGCGGCGCCTGTGGGGCGAGGCGCTGCCCCCGCCGCGGCGAGCCTGCTAGTCTGGCCGGCATGAGCGAGCACAAGATCGAGCGTTACGATGGCCCCGCCGGTGGCTGGGGCGCGCTGAAGAGCGTGGCGCACCACCTGCACGAGCAGGGCGTGGCGGTGAAGGGCGCGAAGACGCTGCTGCAGGCCAACCAGACCGACGGCTTCGACTGCCCCGGCTGTGCCTGGCCAGACCGCGACCACCGCGCCACTTTCGAGTTCTGCGAGAACGGCGCCAAGGCCGTCGCGGCGGAGGCCACCGCACGACGCGCGACGCCCGAGGTCATCGGTGCGAAGACGCTGGCCGAATGGGCCGAGGCGTCGGACTACGAGCTGGAAGCCACCGGCCGGCTCACCGAGCCGCTGGCCTACAACCCGCAGACCGACCGCTACGAGCGCACCACCTGGGACGCCGCCTTCGCGCTGATCGCAGCCGAGCTGCAGGCGCTGCCGGACCCCGACCAGGCCATCTTCTACACGTCGGGCCGCACCAGCAACGAGGCCGCCTTCCTGTACCAGCTGTTCGTGCGCGAGTACGGCACCAACAACTTCCCCGACTGCTCCAACATGTGCCACGAGCCCAGCGGCTCGGCGATGAAGCCGACGCTGGGCGTCGGCAAGGGCACGGTGACGCTGGCGGACTTCGAGCTTGCCGACTGCATCCTTGTGTTCGGCCAGAACCCCGGCACCAACCATCCGCGCATGCTGGGCGAGCTGCGCGCGGCCCGCAAGCGCGGCGCGCGCATCCTCAGCTTCAATCCGCTGCGCGAGCGCGGGCTGGAGCGTTTTGCCGACCCGCAGAACGCGCTGGAGATGGCGACGTTGGGCGACTCGCCCATCAGCAGCCACTACTTCCAGCTCAAGGTGGGCGGCGACTTCGCGCTGCTCAAGGGCATGTGCAAGCGCGTCGTCGAGCAGGGCGCGCTGGACCGCGACTTCATCGCGCAGCACACGGCGGGCTTCGACGAGTTCGTGGCCGAGTTGCAGGCCCAGCCCTGGGAGCCGCTGGTCGAGGCCTCCGGCCTCACCCCCGCGCAGATGGAGCAGGCCGCCGCCCACGACATCGCCGCCGAGCGCGCCATCGCCTGCTGGGGCATGGGCATCACGCAGCACCGGCATTCGGTGGCGACCATCCAGATGATCGTCAACCTGCTGCTGCTGCGCGGCAACCTGGGCCGCCCCGGCGCCGGCGCCTGCCCGGTGCGCGGCCACAGCAATGTGCAGGGCGACCGCACGATGGGCATCTACGAGAAGCCCCCGGCCGCCTTCCTGGACAGGCTGGGCGAGGTGTTCGGCTTCGAGCCGCCGCGCGCGCACGGCGTGGATACCGTGGGCGCCATCGAAGCCATGCTGGCCGGCCGCGCCAAGGTCTTCATCGCCATGGGTGGCAACTTCGCCGCCGCCACGCCCGATACCGCAGCCACCTGGCGCGCGCTGCGCCAGTGCGAGCTGACGGCGCACATCACGACCAAGTTCAACCGCAGCCATGTCGTGCATGGCCGCCAGGCGCTGGTGCTGCCGGTGCTGGGCCGCACCGAGATCGACCTGCAGGCCAGCGGTCCGCAGGGCGTCACGGTGGAAGACTCCATGAGCATGGTGCACCTGTCGCACGGCATGAACGCGCCGGCCTCACCGCACCTGCTGTCCGAGCCCCTGCTGGTGGCCCGCCTGGCCGCCGCCACGCTGCCGCACAGCCGCACGCCGTGGCTGCAGCTGGCGGGTGACTACGGCCTCATCCGCGACAAGATCGAGGCCGTGCTGCCCGACTTCGCTGGCTTCAACGAGAAGATCAAGCAGCCCGGCGGCTTCCGACTGCGCAACACGGCCAGCGAGCGCGTCTGGGCCACGGCGACCGGCCGCGCGCAGTTCAGCACGCATGCGCTGCCCACCGACCTGGCCGTGCAGCGCGTGGCCGAGCGCCAGCGGGACCAGCGCGTGTTCACGCTGACCACGCTGCGCTCGCACGACCAGTACAACACCACCATCTACGGCATGAACGACCGCTACCGCGGCGTCCACGGCCACCGTCGCGTGGTCTTCATCCACGCGGACGACCTGCGCGACCTGGGGCTGAAGGCCGGCGACTGGGTGGACATCACCAGCCTCTACTGCGCGGAAGACGGTGCCGAGGTGGAGCAGCGCCGCGCCGAGCGCTTCCTGCTCGTTGCCTACGACATTCCCCGCGGCTGCCTGGCCAGCTACTACCCCGAGACCAACGCGCTGGTGCCGCTGCAGAGCTTCTCGGTCGGCGCGCGCACGCCCACCAGCAAGTCCATCCCTGTCGTGCTGAGCCGCCATGCAGGACCTGCTGCTGCAGACCCTGCATGAGCTGGCGCCCGGCGGCGAGCCGGTGGCGCGGGCCCGGCCGGCCCAGCGGCGGGACCCGCGCCGCAGCGGGCTGGGGCGCGCCGGAACCGCGCTGGGCGACGCGGCGGGGCCAGGTCTTGTGCGCCTGGCCTGCGACGATGCCGGCCGCTGGACCGCCCACCTCACACCCGCCGGCCGCGAGGCCGCGCAACAACTGCCCCTCACGCCATGAAACTCCTCGGTCGCCTCACCTCCATCAACGTCCGCAAGGTCATGTGGACCGCCGCCCAGCTGGGCCTGGACCTCGACCGCGAGGACTGGGGCGCGGGCTTCCGCTCCACGCAGGATCCGGCCTACCTGGCCCTCAACCCGAACGCGCTGGTGCCCGTGCTCATCGACGGCGACTTCGTGCTGTGGGAGAGCAACAGCATCTGCCGCTACCTCGCAAGCAAGCAGGGCGACACCCCGCTGCTGCCCGCCGAGCCCCAGGCCCGCGCCCGCGTCGAGCAATGGATGGACTGGCAGGCCGGCGAGCTGAACAACTCCTGGCGAGTGGCCTTCATGGCGCTGGTGCGTGGCCAGCCGGCCGCGCCGGAGGCGATTCAAGCCAGCGTCACCAACTGGAACCGCCACATGGCGATGCTGGATGCGCAGCTCGGCCGCACCGGCGCCCATGTCTGCGGCGCCGACTTCACGCTGGCCGACATCGTGTTGGGCCTGTCGGCCCAGCGCTGGAAGAACGCGCCCATCGAGCGCGTCGAGCTGCTGGCGGTGGAAGCCTGGCTGCAGCGGCTGGCCGGCCGGCCGGGGTTTGCGGACTACGTGGACAACGGCATGCCCTGACGGTCAGCGCGGCGGGGCTCAGCCGCCCGGCTTGAGCCGGCCGCGGCCCACCTGGCGGCCGCCCTCGTAGACGCCGAATTCCAGCCGGTCCTCGCGCAGGCGCAGCGTGTCCAGGCAGGTGGCGCTGAGGTCCGCCGTCTCACCCGGCTCGACCTTCTCGCGCGGCTCGGGCAGCTTCAGCGCACAGGTGACGTCGTCCTTCAGCCCGGCAAAGCGCAACTGCGGCCGGTAGCCGTTGTAGAAGGGGCGGTCGCGGCCGATCTGGCCGGCCAGCGGCAGCAGTGTCAGCGTGGCCGCATGCGGGCTGTCCTTGGCAAACACCAGCGTCTTCGGTTCGTCGGCCGCCGCCGGGCCGGCGGCGGCGAGCAGCAGCGCCGTCAGGCAGGCGCCGCGCAGGGAAAGGGAGCGAATCGTCATGGGTCGGTAGAGGCCCGAGAGGCCGGTCGTGAGGGATGGCATTGCAGCAGCAAGTCTGCCGTGAACGCCATCCCTACGGCGTCAGCCCAGCCGCACCGGCACAAAGATCTGCTGCCCGTTGCGCGCCACCAGCAGCGCCACCGAGGCCGGCTTGTCCTTGAGCGCCTCGCGCACCTGCTCGACGTTCTCCACCGGCTTGCCGTTCAGCGCCAGCAGCACGTCGCCGGGCTGCACGCCGGCCAGTTGGGCGGGGCCGCTCACGCGCTCGATCAGCAGGCCGCCGTCCAGCCCCGAGCCGCGCAGCTCCTGCGGCTGCAGCGGGCGCAGCGCCAGGCCCAGCTGGCCGCCCTGCGGCGCGGCGCTGGCCTCCTGCACGTCCTTGTCGGCGCGGCCCAGCGCCACGGTCTCGCTGATGCGCTTCTTGTCGCGCCAGATCTCCAGCTTGAGCTTGTCGCCCGGCCGCGCCAGGCCCACGCGGCTGGACACGTCGCCCGCCACGCGCACCGGCTCGCCGTCGATGCGGGTGATGACGTCGCCCGCCTTCAGCCCCGCCTTGGCAGCCGCGCTGCCCGGCTGCACGCTGGACACCAGCGCGCCGTCCGGCGCCTCCAGCCCGAAGGACGTGGCCAGCGGCGCAGACAAGTCCTGCAGCGTCACGCCCAGCCGCGCATGCTCCACCTTGCCGTTGGTGACGATCTGGTCCTTGATCTTCAGCGCCACATCGATGGGGATGGAGAAGGCCAGGCCCTGGAAGCCGCCGCTCTGCGAGTAGATCTGCGCGTTCACGCCGATCACCCGGCCGCTGCCGTCGAACAGCGGGCCGCCCGAGTTGCCGGGATTCACCGCCGCGTCGGTCTGGATGAAGGGCACCACGCTGTCGCCCGGCAGGCTGCGGCCCTTGGCGCTGACGATGCCCTGCGTGGCCGTCTGCTCGAAGCCATAGGGCGCGCCGATGGCCAGCACCGGGTCGCCCACCTGCACCTGCTTGGGGTCGCCCAACTGCACGGTGGGCAGGCCCTTGGCGTCCACCTTCAGCACGGCGATGTCGGTGGCCGGGTCGCTGCCCAGCACCTGGGCCGAGAACTCGCGCCGGTCGCTGAGCTTGACGGTCACCTGCTTGGCCTCGCGCACCACGTGGGCGTTGGTCAGGATCAGGCCGTC
>JBKBVY010000144.1:0-8918 GCA_046289335.1 Roseateles sp.
AGGGGGCGGCGATGCTTGCGGCGTTGAGCCGCAAGCACATCGCCTGCGGGCCGGCTTGGGGCGGCCCGGCGCCGGTCCGCGGTTAGAACACCACCTCGGCGCGGAGACCGCCTTCGGGACGGTTGCTCAAGGCCAGCACAGCGCCCTGCCTGCGCACCAGTTGCTGCGCGATGTACAGGCCCAGCCCCGTGCCGCCGGTCTCGCGGTTGCGCGAGCCTTCCACGCGGCGGAAGGGCTGGCGCACGCGGTCCAGCTCGGCCTCGGGGATGCCGGGGCCGTCGTCCTCCACCACCAGCCGCGTGACGCCCGCAGACAACTCCACGCGCACCCGCGCGCTGCCGGCATAGCGCAGCGCGTTGCCCACCAGGTTGTCCACCACGCGGCGCAGGGCCACGGGGTCGGCGGTGACGACGGCCGGCGGGCCGGAAAAGCTGACGTCGGCACCGGTCTCGGCCAGGTCGTCCACGGCCGACTGCGCCAGGGCCGACAGGTCCACGCGCTGCGGCGCGGCCGATTCGGCCGGGCGGAACACCTCGATGACGCTCTGCACCAGCCGGTCCATCTCGCGCAGGTCGTCGATGCAGCGCTCGCGCACGCGGGCCTCCACCTCGCCCGTCTCCAGCCGCAGCCTCATGCGCGTCAGCGGCGTGCGCAGGTCGTGCGAGATGGCCGCCATCATCAGGCCGCGCTCCTCGAACTGGCCGCTGAGCTCGGCGGCCATGCGGTTGAAGACGGCCGCGGCCTCGCGCACCTCGCGGGTGCCCTCGTGCTCGCTCAGCGCGGGCGCTGGCAGGCCCTGGGCCAGCGCCGGCGTCAGCTGCCGGGCGGCGCCCACCAGCCGCCGCACCGGCCGCGCCAGCCAGCGCGAACCCCACCAGGCCGCCAGCGCGATGAGCAGCAGCCGCACGCCGTAGTCGACAAGGCCGGCGCGCAGTGGCAGGTCGGGCGGCAACGACGGCAAGGTGGGCACCGGCGCACCGGCACCGGGCTTCAGGTGCGGCGGTGGGCCGGCGCCGTGCAGCCCCTCGCCGCGCAGCGCCGGCGGGCCGGGCGGCTGGGCGATCAGGACCTGCGTGACCAGGCCCCAGGCGGCCAGGTGGCTGAATGCCAGCGCCGCCCACATCAGCAGGAACAGGCGCAGGCCCAGGCTGTCCCGGGCCCGCAGTCGCTTCAGCATGGGCTCACCTCCGCGTCGAAAAGATAGCCCTCGCCGCGCACGGTGCGCACCAGGCTGGGCTCGCGGGCCGTGTCGCCCAGCTTGGCCCGCAGCCGCGACACGGCCAGGTCGATGCTGCGGTCGTTGACCTCCACGCCGGGCGCGCGGGTCAGCTCGATGAGCTGCTCGCGGCTGAGCACGCGGCCCGGCCGCTGCACGAAGGCGGCCAGCAGCCGGAACTCGGCGCTGGACAGCGCGATGCCCACGTCGTCGGCGTTGATGAGCTGGCGTGCCATGCGGTCGAAGCGCCAGCGGCCGAAGCGCAGCAGCCGGGTCTCGTCGGTCAGCGCGGCCTGGCCCTTTTGGACGCGCCGCAGCAGCGCCTGCAGCCGCGCCACCAGTTCGCGCGGCTCGAAGGGCTTGGCGAGGTAGTCGTCGGCGCCCAGCTCCAGGCCCACGACGCGGCTCATGGTGTCGCCGCGCGCGGTCAGCATCAGCACGGGCGGCGCGTCGGCCTGCGTGCCCAGCCAGCGCAGCAACGCCAGGCCGTCTTCGCCGGGCAGCATCAGGTCCAGCACGATGACGTCGGGCCGGGCCGCCGCCAGCATCTGGCGCATCACCCGGCCGTCGCCCGCCGCGCTGACCTGCCAGCCATAGCCCTGCAGATAGGCCGTCAGGCTGGTGCGGATCTCGGCGTCGTCGTCGACGACCAGGCAATGTCCATTCATGCGGCGATGCCCACTCTCAAGGTGGCCACGTAGCCGGCGCTGACCGAGCCGGTCACGGTGGCGAGCTGGCTGGCGTAGCCGTCGCTGAAGATGCCGTCGCTGCTCAGGCTGATGGCGGCGTTGTTGGCCGCGCTCTGCCCATAGCCGCTGGTGGCGTAGACGGCGCTGCTGACGTCGGCCGGGAAGCACAGCTGCGAGGTGCGCAGCTTGTTGTTCCAGTTCGTCGCGGTGTTGGTGCTGCGGTAGATCTCGAAGTGCATGTGGGGCACGCGGCCGGCGTAGCAGCCGGGGTAGATGGTCGTGAACATGGCCGTGCCGTCGCTGCCGGTGGCCTGCACGCCGCGCAGGTAGTTCTCGCCGGTCACGCCGCTGGAGTACATGGAGTAGCGGCCCAGCGCGTCGCAATGCCACAGGTAGATGGCATAGCCGGACAGGTCGGCACAGGAGGCATTGGTGTTCACAAGCTCGATGATGACTTGAAGCGGCACGCCCGTGGCCACGCCGGTGGCGCCGGCGATGCTGGCGCGGATGTCGCTGCGCACGATGCCGGTCAGGGCCAGTGCGTTGGCGATGCCACCATTGACCGTGTTGGAGCCGTCACCCGGATAGGGACCGGCAGTCTCCTCGGGAATGACGGTGCAGCTGCCGCTGGTGCTGCTGCCGCCGGTGGTGGAGCTGCCGCTGGTGGAGCCGCCGCTGGCGGCGCTGGTCGACGCGGCAGCCTCGCTGCCACCGCCGCCGCAGCCCACCAGCCCCAGCGCGCCGGTGCCAGCGCCCAGCAGCCAGCGCAGCGCGGTGCGCCGCTGCAAGGCCTGTTGCTGCAGGCGGTGGAGGTCGTGGGCCAGGCCCAGGTCGTGATCGTGTTGCATTGCCGCTCCTTGGGGTGGGGATGGCGGCATTGCAGCGCTCGCATGTATCCGGCGCAACGGCAGTTTGTGTCGGGCCGGACACAAGCCGGCCGGTGCGGCCGGGTCAGGCCACCGGCTGCAGCCCGGGAAGGCCGAGGCCGGGCTCGGCGCGGGTGATGGCCCGCTCCAGCACGGCCTCGAAGCGCATCGTGATGTCGGCCCAGTCCAGCCGGCGCGCCGTGGCCCGTGCGGCCTCGGCCACGGCGCTGCGCGCGGCGGCATCCTGCGCGGCGATGCAGGCGGCCGCCACGAACTCGGCCTCGCTGCCGGCGCCGGCCAGCCAGCCGTTCTCGCCGCTGCGGATCAGCTCGCCCGCGGCCGCGCTGTCGAAGGCGATGACGGCGCAGCCGCTGGCCATGGCCTCGGTGGTCACGTTGCCGAAAGTCTCGGTCAGGCTGGGGAACAGGAACAGGTCCAGCCCCGCGTAGTGGGCGGCCAGGTCGTCGCCGCCGCGCTGGCCGGCGAAATGGGCATCGGGCACGCGAGCTGCCAGCTCGGCGCGTTGGGGCCCGTCGCCGACGAAGACCAGGCGCGCCCGCGGCTGCCTGGCCTTCACGGCCTCGTAGGCGGCCAGCACGACGCCCAGGTTCTTCTCCGGCGCCAGGCGGCCCACATAGCCCAGCACCAGGTCGTCAGGGCCTGCGCCCCAGTGGTCGCGCAGCGCGGCGCTGCGCCGTGCCGGGTCGAAGCGCTGCGTGTCCACGCCGCGCCCCACCACGCTCAGGCGCTCGAAGCCGCGCTCGGCCAGCAGCCGGCGCAGCGACTCGGTGGGCACCATGGTGGCGTCGCAGCGGTTATGGAACTTGCGCAGATAGCCCATGATGGGCTTGGACAGCAGGCCCAGCCGGTAGTGCTTGCCGTAGGCGTGGAAGTTGGTGCGGTAGTCCGACGTGACCGGCAGGGCCAGGTGTTGCGCGGCCTGCAGCGCCGACCAGCCCAGCGGACCTTCGGTGGCGATGTGCACGACGTCCGGGCGCTTCAAGGACCACAGCTTCACAAGCGCCCGCTTGCTCGGCACGCCCATGCGCAGGTTGGGGTACAGCGGCACCGGCAGGCCCTTGGTCAGCACCTCGTCCACGGCGGGCGTGCCGCTTGACCGTGGCGTCAGGGCGGCCGACTGGCGCGGGCGGATCAGCTGCACGTCGTGGTTGCGGCGGTTCAGGCCGTCCACCACGCGGGCCATGGACATGGCGACGCCATTGACCTCGGGCGGGTAGGTCTCCGTGACGACGGCCAGCCGCCGCGAGTGGCGCGGCGCAGGAAGGTCGTCCACCAGGATGTCGTCGGCGTCGGGGGCGGTCTTCATGCGCGCATGGTCGGCGCGCCGTGCAACAGCGCTGTGACAGCCGCGCCGTCACGGCGTTTTCACGCAAGCCCCCCACCATCCGCCCCGCCTTCCACCCACGGACACAAGGACGGGACGTGAACGAGTTCTTCCAAACCCTGAAGACGCAGCGCTGGGACGACCACCGCTACTACCACCACAGCCGCATCAACCAGAGCCTGCACCTGATCAGCGCGCTGAGCTTCCTGGTCTCGTATGGCCTGGTGTTCGTGAACCCGGCCTGGGCGGCGCTGCTGGCCTGGTGCGTGTCGATGACGACGCGCCAGGCAGGGCATTTCTTCTTCGAGCCGCGCGGCTACGACCATGTCAACCAGGCCACCGACGAGTACAAGGAAGCCATCAAGGTGGGCTACAACATCCGCCGCAAGATCGTGCTGATGTCGGTGTGGGTGGCCCTGCCGCTGGTGCTGTGGTTCTTCCCGTCGCTGGGCGGCCTGATTGAGCCCGCCGTGGGCATGAGGGGCTTCATCGAGGACGTCGGCATGGCCTGGTTCTGCCTGGGCGTGACCGGCCTCGTCTTCCGCGTCGTGCAACTCTGGGTCACGCAGAACCTGATGCAGGGCCTGGCCTGGGGCTTCAAGATCATCACCGACCCCTTCCACGACGTGCTGCTGTACTGGAAATCGCCGTTCTACCTGCTGCGCGGCCAGCTGATCGATCCGATGGAGCACGTGGGCCAGCAGGCGCACTGAGCAGATGGACGAAGCCCTGACCCTGTCGGCCCTGGCCCTCGGCGCGCTAGCGCTGCTGCCGGCGGCCAAGCGGCGCATCGAGCTGTCGCGCGCCAAGCATCGGTCGCTGGCCGGCCACTCGCGCATGGCCAAGCGGCTGGCGCGCTGGGTGCCAGGCTATGCCTATGACGAGGCGCAGTTCTTCGCGGCCGACGGCGCGCCGGCCGAGGTCGCTGCGCGCCGTCGCGCAGCGCTGCAGCGGCTGGGCGCCGAGTTCGACGCGCGCTTCGCGAAAACGCTGGCCGCCACCGACGAGGCCCGCGAGTCCATCTCGGACCTGCGCTTCACCGGCCGCTACCGCGTGCCCTTCCAGTTCAGCCCGGTGCTGCGCGAGCACCTGCGGGTGGGCGCCTTCCTGCAGGCCAGCGACGGCGTGCAGGTGCAGGACCTGGACGGCAACCGGCTCTACGACCTGACCGGCTCCTACGGCGTGAACCTGCTGGGCTATGACGCCTACAAGGAGTGCATCGAGGAGGCCGTCGCCACCGCGCGCGAGCTGGGCCCCGTGCTCGGCGCCTACCACCCCTGCGTGCTGGAGGTGCTGGCGCGGCTCAAGGCGGTGTCCGGGCAGGAGGAGGTGAGCTTCCACATGAGCGGCACCGAGGCCGTCATGCAGGCCGTGCGGCTGGCCCGTTATCACACCGGCCGCAAGCGCCTGGTGCGCTTTGCCGGCGCGTACCACGGCTGGTGGGAGGACGTGCAGCCCGGCCCCGGCAACCCGCTGCCGCCGCGCGAGACCTTCACGCTGCAGGACATGGCGGAGCGCTCGCTGCAGGTGCTGGCGACCCGGCGCGACATCGCCTGCGTGCTGGTCAACCCGCTGCAGGCACTGCACCCCAACATCAACGCGCCGGGCGATTCCGCGCTGATCGACGGCAGCCGCCGCGCCGGTTTTGACCGCGCCGCCTACACGGCCTGGCTGAAGCGGCTGCGCGAGGTCTGCACGGCACGCGGCATCGTGCTCATTTTCGACGAGGTGTTCGTGGGCTTCCGCCTCGCACCAGGTGGCGCGCAGCAGTACTTCGGCGTGAAGGCCGACCTCGTCACCTACGGCAAGACGCTGGGTGGCGGCCTGCCCGTGGGCGTGGTCTGCGGCTCGCGCGCGCTGATGACGCGCTACCGCGAGGACCGGCCGGCCGACATCTGCTTTGCGCGCGGCACCTTCAACGCCCATCCCTATGTGGTCGCGGCGATGGCCGCCTTCCTGAAGCGGCTGGACTGGCCCGCCGTCCAGGCGCTGTACGACGGGCTGGACGCCCGCTGGGATGCGCGCTGCGCGCAGTTCAACGCACGGCTGCAGGCGGCGGGCGCGCCCGTGCGCGTGGCCAACCTGTCGACGATCTGGACGGTGACGTACACCCAGCCCGGCCGCTACCACTGGATGCTGCAGTTCTACCTGCGCAAGCACGGGCTGGCGCTGAGCTGGGTGGGCACGGGCCGGCTGATCTTCAGCCTGAACTACGGTGACGCCGAATTCGCCGCCGTCATGGACCGCTTCATCGCCGCCTGCGACGAGATGCGGGCGGACGGCTGGTGGTGGACGTCTCCCGGGCTGTCGGCCCAGGCCATACGCCGCAGCGTGTTCCGAGAGATGCTGGCGCACAAGTTCCGGGGCTGACATGAACGACACCACGGCGCCGCCGCCGCAACGCGGCTGGCTGGCGCGGCTGGGCGCGCAGGAGGATCTGAACTTCCTGCTGACCAACCGCATCCCGCGCATTGCCGCCACCCGGCTGATGGGCCGCATCGCGAACATCGAGAGCCCGCTGTTCACGCGGCTGGCATTGCGCCTGTGGCAGCTGTTCACGCCGCTGGACCTCGGCGAGGCGAAGCGGCAGCGCTTCAAGTCCATCAAGGACTGCTTCACACGCGAGTTGAAGGAAGGGGCCCGGCCGTTCGACCCGCGACCCGAGGTGTTTGCCAGCCCCTGCGACGCCATCGTCGGCGCGATGGGCATCGTGCGGCAGGGTCAGGTCTATCAGGCCAAGGGCTTTCCGTACTCGACGGCGGAGCTGTTCGGGCCCACGCAGGATGCCAGCGCCTTCGAGGGCGGCCGCTTCGTCACGCTGCGGCTCACCGCCGCCATGTACCACCGCTTCCATGCGCCGGCCGACGGCGTCGTGGAGCATGTGACCTACCTCAGCGGCGACACCTGGAACGTCAACCCGGTGGCGCTGCAGCGGGTGGAGCGACTGTTCTGCCGCAACGAGCGTGCGGTGCTGCGCATGCGGCTGGCCAGTGGCCACGCCGTCGCTCTGGTGCCGGTGGCGGCCGTGCTGGTGGCCAGCATCCGGCTGCACTTCCTGGACGTGTTGCTGCACCTGGGCCACCGCGGCGCCCACGAGATGCCTTGCGCCGCGCCCCATGCCAAAGGCCAGGAGATGGGCTGGTTCGAGCACGGCTCGACCATCATCGTCTTCGTGCCCCCAGGCTTCGAGCTGGCCGAGGGCATTGCGCCCGGCGCGCAGATCCGCGCCGGTCAGGCGCTGCTGAAGCTGCTCAGCTGACGACGGAGTCCGGTGCCGCCACCGTGGCCGGCACCGGCAGGGCCACCGGCGCCGCCGGCTTGGCCTTGGCGGCGGGCTGCATGCCCGGCAGCGCGGCCTGGTCGCCGCGGTCGATGATCTCCAGACGGCCGTCGTGGTGCTCGACCAGCGCGGTCAGGCTCTCCACCCAGTCGCCATCGTTGCAATACAGCACGCCGTCGATGTCGCGGATCTCGGCATGGTGGATGTGGCCGCAGACCACGCCATGCGCGCCGCGCTTCTTGGCCTCACGCGCGACGGCGTTCTCGAACTCGTTGATGTAGCTGACCGCGCGCTTGACCTTGTGCTTCAGGTAGCGCGACAGGCTCCAGTACGGCAGGCCACATTTGGCACGGATGCGGTTGAACCAGCGGTTGACCTTGAGCGTGAACTCGTAGGCCAGGTCGCCCGCGATGGCCAGCCAGCGCGCGCACTGGATGACGCCGTCGTAGAGGTCGCCATGCGTGACCCACAGCTTTTTGCCGTCGGCGGTCACGTGCAGGGCCTCGTCCATCACGTCCACGCCGCCGAAGTTGTGCGCGATGTACTTGCGCGCAAACTCGTCGTGGTTGCCCGGGATGAAGATGACCCGCGTGCCCTTGCGCGCCTTGCGCAGCAGCTTCTGCACCACATCGTTGTGAGCCTGCGGCCAGTACCAGCTGCGACGCAGCTGCCAGCCATCGATGATGTCGCCCACGAGGTAGAGCGTCTCGCACTCCACGTCGCGCAGGAAGTCCAGCAACGCCTTGGCCTGGCAACCGGGCGTGCCCAGGTGCAGGTCGGAGATCCAGACGGTGCGCACCGACAGCGTGGGTGCGTCGGTGGCGACACCAGCGTCGGGAGCGGGGGCTTGCGTCGTCGGCATGCCGGCATGCTGCCCGCGCGCGATGACGCGGGCGTGAACGCCGCGCCGGTGGCGTCAGTCGGCTTGCAGACGCGCAGCGAGGCGAGGTGTAGCGGCCTCGATGGGCGCCAGCAGGCGCGGCCAGAGCTTCAGGCCCAGGTCGCGACGGAACGGCCCGAAATGCTCGATGCGGCGCACGCCGATGTCCTGCGGCCGCAGCACATGGCGCTGCACCGGGGCCGCGCTGAACTGCGCGGCCAGCGCATCCACCGCCGGCGCCGAGCCGAAGAGATGGTCGTCCGTGATGCTCCACAGGTGGACCGGGCCGGCGAAGCGGTCGTAGGCGCGCTCGCGCGCGAGGCTGTCGTCGCCGAACAGGAAGCCGGGCGTGCGCCCCCAGGCCGCCCACTCCAGCGCGGCACCGGCCGGCAGGTCCTGGGCCCGCGGCCCCAGGATGCGCCCGGGTGCATGGCCCACTCCCGATTTACCAGGGGCCGCGCCGCACAAGGCTCACTGAATCCGGCACCTTTACAGCGCCCCAAAAGCAAACCTGATTAGTAAGTTGCCTCAGGTGGCGCATCTGGTGAGCCAGCAGGCCGATAGGGTTGGCGGCATCCCCACTTGGAGTGCACGCCATGGCCTTCAATTTCATCCAGTTCCAGCACGGCATGTCGCTGCCCG
>JBKBVY010000145.1:0-8913 GCA_046289335.1 Roseateles sp.
CTGGCCGGCATTGAACTGGATCAGCTGGTTGGCGGCCGTCACCGCGAAGATGTTCTCCTTGGCCGGCGGACCCAGGGGCTCCATGGGCGCGGTGGCGCAGGCGGCCAGCAGCGCGGCGGTGGCGAGGGCAAGGGCGTGGCGGGTCATGACATCTCCAGCTGTGGTTTGAGGAACTTATACGGGCCGCCGGCGGCGATGGATCGCGCGCCGGTCAGAGCTTCACCGGCCCGGCTATCGCCGCGCCGCCCATCGCCGCCTTGGCCTGCTGCTGGCGCACGCGGTCGATGTAGGTCTCGGACCGCGCCAACTGCTCCTGGATGAGCTTGTTGTTGGTGCCCATGGTCGCGATGGCCTGGCTGCGGAAGTTGTCCATTGCGTCCATGGCCTGGAAGGTCTGGTCGAACATGGACTGGATCTGCTGGATGCCCAGCATGGGGTTGGCGGCGAACTCGGCGGTCTGGTCCACGTGCTGGTTCAGCGCCTGGCCGGTCTGGTGGATGAGGTCGCCAATGGTCTTGTTGACGCCCTGCAGCATCTGCATGACCTCGATCTGGTTGCCGGTCGCACGCGCCACGGTCTGCGCGACGGCCAGCGCGCTCATGCCGGTGGTGGCCACGCGGTCGCAGCCGATCATCATTTCGCGGCCGGTCTTCTTCAGCACGTCCAGCGCCAGGTAGCCATTCACGCAGACGGCCTGCTGGGTCTGGATGTCGGCCAGGTTCTGGCGTGCGTAGAACAGTACCTCCTGCTCCAGCGCCTTGGCCTTGAGCGGATCGCTGGCCTTGAGCTGCTCCACGCGCTCGGCCAGCCGCGCATCCAGCGTGCGGGCGAAGCGGGCTGCAGCGGCCAGCGCCTGCATGGCCTCCCACAGCTTGCCGCGCGTGGCCTCGATGTCGATGACGTCCTTCTGCAGATCGTCCTTGGCCGCATAGAGCTGGCTCATGGCCGTCTGCAGCTGCGAGCTGGCGCTCTCGAACTTGCGGAAATAGGCCTCCAGCTTGTTGCCGAACGGGATCAGCCCCAGCAACTTGCGCGGCTGCAGCAGGTCGCCGTCCTTGCCGGGGTTCAGCTCGTCGAGCTGACCGCGGATGGCGGCGATGGCCTTGTAGGCCGGCGTGTCCGTCGCGCCGACGAAGTTGCGCTGCATCAGGCTGCCCTGCATCAGGCCCGCCGCGATGCTGATCTCCTGCCGGCCCAGCTGGAAGGCGCTGTCCAGCTTGGCCTTGAAGGGCTCGCTGTGCAGGTCTTCCTTCTCCAGCGCCTCGATGAAGCGGCGCACCTGCTCGTCCACCTTATCGGCCACCTCGGGCTTCAGCGGCACGGCCTCGACGGCCTGGACCGGCTGCACCGGCGTGATGACCTCGGGTGGCGTCAGCGTGAACGAAGGGGTGGCGGTGGTCGTCGTGCTCATCGGATGTCCTTGTTGCCGAACTTCTGTGTCAGGAATTCACTGTGGCGCAGGAAGGCCTGGGCGTCCTGCGAGGCGAGGTCGTCGCCCAGCTGCTCGACCTTGGTCTCCAGCTCGGCCAGCACGCCCTCGAAGGTGGTCTGCGCGGTCTTGCCGTTGGCCAGCAGCTTGGTGGTGGCGAACTGCGGCGGGATGCTGAGGTAGGTGTTCAGCGCCTGCGGCAGATAGCTGATGGCGATGTGGCGCGCATGGAAGGTCTCCTGCAGGCTGAGCTGGCCCTTGCTGCGCTCCCACTGGTCCAGCAGCGCCTCCAGCCGCTCGCACAGGCGTTGGATGCGCTGGGCCAGCGGGCCGGGGATGCGGCCACCGGGGTTGTGCTCGGTCAGCCGCCGCACGCCGGCGAGCGCCCGGCCCATGGCCTCGCGGGCGTCGCCCTCGTCCTCGAACTTCAGCGCCTCCCAGGCGTCTTCCTTCGTGCTGGGCCAGCCCCACCACAGCGCCCCGGCCACCAGGCCCACGCCATAGCCCAGCGCGGCCAGGCCCAGCGCCCAGCCGGACAGCAGGCCCAGCGCCTTCAGCACCAGCACGCCGGTGGCCAGCAGCAGGCCGCACCAGTTGGCCGGTGCGTTCAGCCATCGAATCAGTCCGCTCATTGGTAGGCCCGGATGTCCTTGAACACCGCATACAGCGGCGTCTTGCGCGCATCGAACACCTTGCCGCCGGTGATGTTGACCAGCTCCTTCAGGTCGCCCGCGTCGGCCTCGCCGAACAACACCATGAAGACCGGGATGCCGCGCACGTCCTCCGGCAGCTGCTCGTAGGCGCGGCGGAAGTCCTCCAGCTTGCGGCCCACGGTGTTCTTGCCGTCGGTGAAGGCCACCACCGAATACTGGTAGTCCGGGTGGCGGGCGCGCTCATGCAGCATGTGCTCCAGCCCGGCCAGCACCGCGTCGTAGAGCGCCGTGCCGCCGGCCATCCTCAGCTCGTCGGCCGCGTCGCGCACGCGCTTGAGCTCGGCCAGCTTGGCCTCGGTGTCGACCTGCGGAGCCACACCCTTGGCCACCTTGCTGCCGGCCGGGATCTCGAACGGCACCGGCGCGCGCGGCGCGCTGCTGAAGGGCAGGAACCACAGCCGCTCGCGGTTGGTCAGCTTGGCGACGCGGCCGGTCAGCGACGCGTCGGCACCGGCCAGATAGTGGATGGCCTCGACCAGCTGCTCGCGACGCTTGCCCTGCATGCTGCCGCTGGTGTCCAGCACGAAGGTGGACGCAATGGGCTTGCGGAACTCGTTCAGGTAGGCGTCGATCAGCCCGTCGGCCAGCTGGCGGTCGGGCGAGAACGGCAGCTCCACCTGGAAGCCCAGCGGCGGCAGCACGTCGGCCACGCGCGCGGCCAGCTCGGCCTTGATGGGGCGGCGCAGCGTCTGGCGGGCCAGCCACAGCTGGGCCTCATCGCCCTTCAGGTACTCCACCACCTTCACATAGTCTGCACGGCGGGCCTCGTTCAGCAGCATCAGCGGGTAGTCGGCCGTGGACACGCCCTCGAACGGATAGATCAGGTGCAGCGGCTCGCGCAGCTTGCCGCTGGCGTTCAGGCTCAGCAGCCAGCTCTCGTAGTTGATGAAGGCGTTGGCCCGCGTGCCCTGCAGCTTGATGAACTGCTCGGCCAGATAGGTCGAGTTGTCGCCGACGATGCGGTAGCCCTTCAGGAAGTCGGCAATCGCGCCGCGGTCCACATCGGCCGCGGAGAGCGCCTCGCCCTTGCCGCCGGCCGCGGCCACCACGCCCAGCAGCGCCATGAAGCCCTGGTTGCTGGTGGCCGGGTTGGACAACGCGTACTGCAGCTTGCCGGCCTTGGCCGCGCGGGCGATGTCGGCCCAGGTCAACTTCGTGTCGGGCCGGTCCCAGCCGTTGCGGGCCGCGTCGCTCTTGCTGACGCCGACCGCGATGGGCGACAGCATGATCTTCTCCTGCAGCTTGACCTTGCCCTGGCCGGCCGCGTCGCTGAGCAGGTATTTGGCGTTGGCGAACCAGGCCGCGTCGGCCGGCGATCCGCTCAGCACCTCCTGCGTGCTCTCCATCGTGCCGCCGAATCGGAACTGCACATCCACGCCGGTGGCCGCGCGTATCTTGGCCGCCAGCGGCTCGATGTCCTTCAGGTCGCTGGTGGCCAGCACCTGCAGCGGCGCCGTGGCCGCGGCAGGCGGCGCGGCGGCGACCGATTCATCGGCCTGCTTGCCGCAGGCGGCCAGCAGCGTGAGGCTCAACAGCAACAGGGCACGGCGCATCACTGGTTCATCTCCCGGCTGACGATGTCGATCATCTCGAACATCAGGTCGAACCCCGGCGGGTCGATGACCTGGTTGAGGCGCTGGTCCACGGCCAGGCCGGCCTTCTCGGCGGTGGCGGCAAAGGCCGCCGCGTCGCCGGTGCGAAAGCCCTGCTCCAGCGCCACGGCCTGCAGCGTCTTGTCGGCCACCAGCAGCTCGGCCAGCCGCTTGGCGCGCTCGCTCAGCGTCACCAGCACCAGCTTGTTGACGATGGTGGGCTGCGGATACATCAGCACCATCTCGGGCTTGATGCCGCCCTTCTGCGCCTGGGCCAGCATCTGGCTCTCGTAGATGAAGGCCAGCGGCGTCTTGCCCATGCCGATGGCCAGGTAGTCGTCGAAGGCGCCGTTGACGTAGTTCTCCTGGAAGCCCTGGCGCTTGAACAGCTCGGCCAGCTGGCCCGCGTACTTCTGTGCCGACGCGCGGTCTGCCACCACGTCGCCGTTCAGCGCGGCCGAGGTCAGCGCCAGGTACATGGCCGCCGAGTTGCTGCGGCGGATGTCGGTGGTGCTGACCAGCACGCTGCGCGACACCGCGTAGTCGCCGCTGGCCTTCAGGTCGCGCCAGCGCTGCTTAGCGAGCATCGCCTGGGTCAGCTTCTCCATGTCCAGGCCGTAGACCTTGGGCGCGAGGGGCCTGGCCATGCCGTTGGCGGCCAGGATCCTCGCCACCGGCTCCCACGATGCCACCACCAGCGGCGTGTGGAAGGGCGAGGTCTGCGTGGGCGTCTTGCCGGCCTTGCGCGCGGCGTCGGCAATCATGTTGGCGGCCACCACGCCGCTGGCGAGGAAGAAGTCCGGCTGGTCCGGCCCGCCGATGCGGGCCGCCATGTCGCGGCTGCCCACGCGCGCCACCTGCACGGGCAGCTTCGCCTGGGCCAGCGCGCGGATCACGCGCTCGTCCTTGAAGATGGGCTCCATCTCCACCGTGATCAGCCCCTTGAGCGGTTCGGCCGTGGCGATGGCCGCCTGCTCCTGCGCGATCTGCCGGCTGGCCTCGTTGCTGCGCAACGCAAAAAACAGCGCGCCGCCGAACAGCGCCAGCAGGACCAGGGTGCCGATCAGGCGTTTCGCGGTGTTCATGATGGGGGGCGCTGCCTCCTTTTGAATCAGGTGCGAAGTGTGCATCCTTCCGGCGACGACAATCGGCGGCCATGAGTGACATCCTTACCCTCACCCGTCCTGACGACTGGCACTTGCACCTGCGCGACGAGGCGGCACTGGCCAGCGTGCTGCCCTACACCGCGCGCCAGTTCGCCCGCGCCATCGTCATGCCCAACCTGCGCCCGCCGGTCACGACCGCCGCCCAGGCTGCGGCCTACCGCGAGCGCATCCTGGCCGCGCTGCCGGAAGGCTCGGACTTCCAGCCGCTGATGACCATGTACCTGACGGACAACACGCCGCCGGACGAGATCAAGCGCGCCAAGGAGGCCGGCGTCGTCGCGCTCAAGCTCTATCCCGCGGGCGCCACGACCAACAGCGACGCCGGCGTGACCGACATCCGCAAGACCTACAAGACGCTGGAAGCCATGCAGCGCGAGGGCCTGCTGTTCCTCGTGCACGGCGAG
Source organism: Roseateles sp. (assembly GCA_046289335.1). Taxonomy (GTDB): domain Bacteria; phylum Pseudomonadota; class Gammaproteobacteria; order Burkholderiales; family Burkholderiaceae_C; genus Pelomonas. The sequence continues at coordinate 5,305 of JBKBVY010000145.1, forward strand.
GTCACCGACGCCGACATCGACGTCTTCGACCGCGAGGCCGTGTTCGTGGACCGCGTGATGACGCCGCTGCGCGCCGCCATGCCCGAGCTGAAGGTCGTGTTCGAGCACATCACCACCAAGGAAGCCGCGCAATACGTGACGGACAGCGACCGCTTCACCGCCGCCACCATCACGCCGCAGCACCTGCTCTACAACCGCAACGCCCTCTTCACCGGCGGCCTGCGCCCGCACTACTACTGCCTGCCCGTGCTCAAGCGCGAGGAGCACCGCCAGGCGCTGCTGAAGGCCGCCGGCTCGGGCAGCCCCAAGTTCTTCCTCGGCACCGACAGCGCGCCGCATGCGGCCCAGCTGAAGGAGGCCTCGGTCTGCGGCGCCGGCTGCTTCACGGCCATCGCCGCGCTGGAGCTGTACGCCGAGGCCTTCGAGGCCATTGGTGCGCTGGACAAGCTGGACGCCTTCGCCGGCCACCACGGCCCCGACTTCTACGGCCTGCCGCGCAACACCGGCACCGTCACGCTCAAGCGCGAGCCCTGGACGCTGCCCAGCGCCGTGCCCTTCGGCGAGGCGCAACTCAAGCCGCTGCGCGGCGGCGACACGCTGAACTGGAAACTGATCGCATGAGCATGCAAGACAAGAAGGTCGCCTTCCTCGTCGACTTCGACAACGTCGCCACCGACGTCATCGAGCAGGCGCTGAACATGGTGTTCAAGGACTACGGCACCGCCCACATCCGCCGCGCCTACTGCAATGCCGAGCAGGCCCACCACAGCCAGGCATTCATGAAGCGCCTGGGCCTGCGCGCCATCGTCAACCTCGCCATCGGCAAGAACTCGACCGACATCGCGCTGGCCGCCGACGCGATGGACATCGCCATCAACGAGCGGCCCGACGTCATCGTGCTGGTGTCGTCCGACAGCGATTTCGCGCCGCTGGTGCTGCGCCTGCGCGAGAAGGGCGCCTGGCTGCGCGGCTTCGGCCAGTACGGCAAGACCGGCGACGGCGTCATCCAGATCTACGACCAGTTCAACGAGCTGGCGCACGACAGTGGCCGGTCGGCCAGCAAGCCGGCGGCCAAGTCTGCACCAGCGAAGAAGAAAGCCGCGTCGCCCAAACCAGCCGTAGCCAAGAAGACCGCCGCTCCTGCGAGGGCTGCATCCGCCTCCAAGCCCGTGCCCGCTCCCGCAGCCCAGCAGCCTGCCCCTAGACCGAAGGTTGAACCGGCTGCTGCTCCTGCCAATGCGCCCGCCGCAAAGCAGTCTGCGAAGACTGAACCGGCCATGGACTCTGCTGTCACCACAGCCAAGGAGATCAATGCCATCTTGGCTGCGCTGCCGAAGTTGACCGACGGGCAATGGCATGAGTTGAATCCTGCCGCCAAAGCGCTGCGTGAGGCTGGACTGCTTGCGAAGAATGCCCCTTCCACCAAGCTGTTCCGCAAGCACCCGCATGCGTTCCAACTGCAGCCCGAGACGCAGCCCAACCAGGTCCGCTTCGCGACTTGACGCCGGACGTTGATTGGGCGGCGCCCTGGTTCGCGCCGTATCGCGACGTGGCCGCGCCGGTCCTCGCCCGGCTGGCCGCCGGCCAGCCGGTGCACCAGGCGCTGGGGCATGAGCGCTTCGAGCCCGCCGGGCCGCTGTCCACCGGCTACGAGCAGCATGTGGCCGCCACCGGCCGCGTGCCCACGCGGGACAACGCGCACGACCTGTTCAACGGACTGGTCTGGCTGCGCTGCCCCGGCTTCAAGGCGGCGCTGAACGCGGCCCACATCGCGGCGCCGCCCGCGCCCGCCGGCCGGCGCGGCCCGCTGCGCGATGCGCTGACGCTGCTGGACGAGAGCGGCCTGCTGCTGGCCGGGCCGGCGCCGCTGCGCCAGACCTTGCAGGCGCAGGACTGGACCGCGCTGTTCGCCACCCACCGCGCGCTGTGGCGCGATGCACGGCTGCTGGTTGTCGGCCATGCGCTGCTGGAGAAGCTGCTGGCGCCGCGCAAGCCGCTGTGCGCCCGCGTGCTGTGGGTGGACGACATCGAGGCGCCGGTGCTGCCGGCCACGCTGACGCCGGCCGACCTGCCGCCGCTGCCGGTGCTGGGCATCCCCGGCTGGTGGGCGCCCAATGCATCACAGGCCTTCTATGCCGACGACCAGGTGTTCCGCCCAAAGCGGCTAGCATCGGCGCCCTCGTCGGGAGGTCTCGCTTGTTGATGAAGTCCTGTTTGAAGCCGCTGTTGGGGCTGGCCCTGGCCGGCCTGGTCGGCCTGGCCGGCGCGCAAGGCGTGCCCAATGTCCAGCCCGCCCAGCCCGCCGCGCCGCCCCAGGCCCAGGGCCAGCAGCCGCCCACCGTGTCGGCCAGCGCGCGCCGGCTGTACGAGCGCAGCAAGGGCCAGCTGCTGCAGATCCGCACGCTGCTGAAGATGCAGGACAGCCAGGCCTCGGTGGGCTCCGGCTTCCTCGTCAGCGACGACGGCCACATCGTCACGAATTACCACGTGATCAGCCAGTTCGCGCTGGAGCCCGAGAGCTACCGGCTGCGCTATGCGACGACCGACGGCCAGGGCGGCGCGCTGGAGCTGCTGGACTTCGACGCACGCCGCGACCTGGCGCTGCTGCGCGCCGTCGGTGATGGCCTGAAGGGCCGCGGCGCGCTGGCCTTCCGCCCGCTTCAGTCACCGCTGGCCAAGGGCGAGCGCATCTACTCCATGGGCAACCCGCACGACGTGGCCTTCGCCGTCGTGGAGGGCAACTACAACGGCCTGGTGGACCGCAGCTTCGATCCGCTGATCTATTACGCGGGCGGCATCAACCCCGGCATGAGCGGCGGTCCGGTGCTGGACGAGGACGGTCTGGTGGTGGGCGTCAACGTGTCCACCATGCTGTTCTCGCAGCAGGTCAGCTTCCTGGTGCCGGGCGAGTTCGCGGCCCAGCTGGTGCAGCGCAGCCTGGACGCCAAGCCCATCCGCACGGCCGCCTGGTCGCGGCTGCGCGACCAGCTGACGCGCTACCAGGACGAGCTGGTGACCCGCTTCCTGGCCATGCCCTGGCAGAGCGCCAACCACGAGCGCTACCGGCTGCCCGTGCCCAAGCAGGACTTCATGCGCTGCTGGGGCCGCGGCACGCCAGCCGACACCAAGGGCCTGGACTTCGAGCGCTCGCAGTGCCGCATGGACCACGCCATCTTCGTCGGCGGCAACCTGCAGACCGGCTGGCTGGACATGTCGCACGAGGCCTATGACGGCGACAAGCTGGGCGCGCTGCGCTTTGCGCGCCAGTACTCACGCAGCTTTCGCAATGAGCGGCTGGGCAGCAGCGACAAGACGCGCACCGCGCCCTACTGCAAGGAGCAGTTCGTCGACCGCGCCGGCCTGCCGCTGCGCGCCGTCGTGTGCCTGCGCGCCTACCGCAAGCTGGAGGGCCTGCACGATGTCACCATCCTGGTGACGACGGTGGACGCCAGCACCCAGGGCGCCTTGGGCCGCTTCGACGCCCGCGGCGTCAGCTTCGACAACGCGCTCAAGCTCGCGGCGCATTACCTGGAGGGCTTCGCGTGGACGAACAGCAGCAAGGCCAAGTGATGGCGCCGCAAGCGGCCGTCGTCGAGCTGCTGGGCCGCG
>JBKBVY010000146.1:0-8879 GCA_046289335.1 Roseateles sp.
CGTGCCAGCGCAGCGCGGGCGCCGCGGGCAGGCTGCGCTCGCCACAGGTCCGGGCCTGCGCACGCAGCGCGTTCAGGCCGCGCTCCACATCGGCGGCCGCGGGCTGGCAGTCAGCGCCGGCGGCCGCAGCGGCCAGGCCCAGCCACAGGGGAATCAGCATGCGCATGGCGGCATCGTAGTGGGCCCCGCTCGCAGACCCCGAACAGGCATCGGGGTCGCCCCACCCTTCACTTGCGGGAGATAGCTTTCCCTAGAAGCGCGAAGGCTTCGCGCTGAGCAAACTCGGCCCCCCTCTCCCGTCAGAGGGCGACAGGCCATCCCGGTCGTCTCGCCGCCCACCGCGGCCAAGCCAACTGCAATCGACTCACAAGGACGTCAACACATGAAAACTTCGATCGCCGGGCTCTGCCTGGCCACATTGGGGCTGGTCGGCGGCAGCGCGCAAGCGGCCGCCACGCTGATCAGCGAAGGCTTCGACAACCTCGGCACGCTGGGCGGCTCCGGCTGGCTGGCCGGCAACTTCAGCACCCCGGTGGGCAGCACCGGCTGGTTCCAGGGCAACGCCGGCCCCTTCGCCGCGCACAGCGGCCCTGCGAACTCCTACATCGCCGCCAACTTCAACAACGGTGTCTCCGGCGGCAGCATCAGCAACTGGCTGGTCACGCCGGTCTTCAGCACCACCTCCAACGGTTTCCTGAGCTTCTTCACGCGCACCGACGAGCTGCTGGGCCTGTTCGGGGACAGCCTGGAAGTGCGCTTCAACGCCACCGGCAGCACCAACTTGGCGGACTTCGTCACCGTGCTGACCGTCAACGGCAACCAGGACGTGGACGGCTACCCCGACGGCTGGACCGAGTTCTCCACCAGCTGGGCCGGCACCGGCGGCGCGACGCAAGGCCGCTACGCCTTCGTCTATCGCGTCGACAACGCCGACAACGCCAACTTCATCGGCATCGACACCGTGACCGTGGCCCTGCCCGAGCCCGCCAGCATGGCGCTGGTGCTGGGCGCGCTGGGCGGCCTGGGCTTCGCATCGCGCCGCCGCAAGGCCTGACCCGGCCGCGCGCCGTCCGCATCGATTCTTGCCAACGTGTCCCGGCTGCCGATCGGCGCCGGGACTCTCTCGCTCCACCAGAGCATGAAAGGAAGACCATGAAGCTTCGTCATTGGCTGCCGGTCCTCGGGCTGGCCCTGGCCGCACCGGGCGCCTTCGCCGACTCGGGCGCCGACGCCCTCACCGTGGTGCGCGACCCCGCCACCGGCAAACTGCGCGCGCCCAACGCCGAGGAGGCGCAGGAGCTGGCCGCCAAGCGCCAGAACGGCAGCGCATCGCTGCGCGGCATGGCCGCGCGCAGCACGGCCGCCGGCAGCGCGGCCGCAGCGCCGCTGATGCGCAGCCATCGCGGCGGCGCCGCCAGTGCGCGCGTGACCGACGAGTTCATCAGCCACGCGGTGGCGCGCCAGGGTGCCGACGGCAAGCTGCAACAGCACTGCGTGTCCGCCAAGGACGCGTCCATCGACCACACCGGCCACGGCCATGCCGCAGAGGAGTGAGGCCCACATGATTTCTGCCCGACTCCCCCTGCGCGGCGTGTCCCGCGCCGCCCTCCTCGCCTGTGTGCTGGCTGGCTTCGGCGCGGCCCAGGCGGCCTCCACCATCATCATCAGCAACCGCGACCCTGCCGGCGTGGGCTTCAACGATCCCACGCCTGTCGCCCCCGTCGGCGGCAACACCGGCACGACGCTGGGCCAGCAGCGCCTGAACGTCTACCAGTACGTCGCCAACATCTGGGCGGCGGCGCTGGACAGCCCCGTGCCCATCACCGTCAGCGCCGGCTGGGAGGCGCTGAACTGCACCGCCACGTCCGCCACCCTCGGTAGCGCCGGCGCCTGGAACGTCTGGCGCGACTTCCCCAACGCGCCCAAGCCCAACACCTGGTACCCGCAAGCGCTGGCCAACAAGCTGGCCGGCGTGGGCCAGAGCCTGTCCGACTACTACGGCCAGGAAGACGACGGCAGCGGCTACGGCAACGTCGACATCAAGACCCAGTTCAACGTCAACCTCGGCAAGCCTGGCTGCCTGGATGGCTCGCCCTTCTACCTGGGCCTGGACGGCAACGCGCCGGCCGGCCAGGTGAACTTCGTCGCCACGCTGCTGCACGAGCTGGGCCACGGCCTGGGCTTCGCGCTGCTCACCACCAACAGCGCCAACGGCGCGCAGTTCGACGGTCGCCCCAGCGTCTGGGAAGAGTTCATGGTGGACAACACCACGGGCAAGCGCTGGACGCAGATGACCAACGGCGAGCGCGCGACGTCGGCCGTCAACTTCCGTCAGCTGGCCTGGGCAGGCCCGAACGCGGTGCTGGCCACGCCTCAGGTGCTGGCCCAGGGGCCGACGGACGTGCCGGCGCTGCGCATCGGCGGCCCCAACGCCGGCGCGATTGCCGGGACCAAGCAGTTCGCCACGGCGGCCTTCGGTCCCACGCTGAGCACCACGCCCGTGGTGGCCGACGTGATGCCCGTGGTCTCACAGACCACGGCGGCGGGCCTGACCGGCCCCGGCTGCGGCCCGCTGACGCCGCTGGACACGCTGGCCGTGCGCGGCCGCATCGCGCTGATCGACCGCGGCGTCTGCGGCTTCGCGGTCAAGGTGAAGAACGCGCAGAACGCTGGTGCCATCGGCGTGCTGATCGGCAACACCTCGACCGGCGCGTTCGGCACCATGGGTGGCGCCGATCCCACCATCACCATCCCGTCGCTGATGATCACCTTCGCCGACACCAATGCGCTGAAGACGGCCCTGGCCAGCCGCAGCCGCACCGCGTCGGGCGTGACGGCCAACATGAGCGCCTTGCTGACCGGCGGCCAGTACGTGGGCACGGACGGCTTCAACCGCCCGCTGCTGTACACGCCCAACCCGCGCATCGCCGGCTCGTCGGTCTCGCACTGGGACACCATCGCGACGCCCAGTCTGCTGATGGAACCCAACATCACGCCTGACCTCGGCATCCTGCTCGGCCCGCCGAAGGACCTGACGCTGCCGCTGCTGAAGGACCTGGGCTGGTAAGCCCTGCGCCTCGGCGCCCGAAGCCCGGTGCTTGCACCGGGCTTTTTCACGTCAGGGCGACTGGGCCAGCGTGCAGGCGCTGGCCGCGTTGTCCGGGCAGGGCCCCTGCCAGCGGATCTGCACGGCCGCGGCGGGCGGCAGCGGCGCGCGGCCGTCCAGCGGCTGGCCGCGCACCCCGGTGAAGTCGGCCAGCGCGGTCCAGCTGCTGCTGCCGGCCAGGCGGTACTGCAGCGCATAGCGGCTGCCCGGACGCAGGCTGCGGGTCTTGATGCGGTACTCGCCGCCCTCGATGGCGAAGCTGGGCGTGTCGCGGAAGGGCTGGGCCAGCGGCTCGCCGACGAACAAGCCCTGGCCGGGCCATTGCACCGACTTCCAGTAGGCCTCGATGGCGGTGGCGCCGCGCCAGTAATGGTCGATCAGCACCGAGGCGCGCGAGAACTTCTCCTGGTAGTTGCAGGGCTCCTCCACGGCGCCATAGCTGGCCGTCGCGCCGGCGTCCAGCCAGGCGGTGATGGGCATCTGCCCGGCGCCGGTGGGCAACACGCCGCCGCTGGAGGTCAGCGTGTCGGCCAGCGCGCCGGGGCGGAACTGCAGCGTCGCGAGGTTGGGCACGCTGGCCAGGCCGGTCAGGTAGAACAACAGGTCGCTCTTGCCGGACAGCCCGTTGGCGCTGGCCGGCCCCTGGCTGTTGTCCACGTAGTTCAGCCGCAGCGCGCTGCCCCAGGCCGCGGGCAGCGCGGCGAAGTCGGTCCAGCGCACGCTGCGGTCGGCATCCGTCGTGCGCACCAGCCAGCCGTCGCCGGCCGGCCGGGTCGCGTCGGCGGCCACGCCCCGCGCGATCAGCGCCTGGGCGCTGGCCAGTGTGGTGGCCCCCAGCAGCATGGACGGGCGCAGCTGCAGGTCGGCCTGCGGGCGGCGCGTCTCGCTGTCGTACAGCGGCGACGCCGCCGTGGCCAAGCAGGTGCTGGTGGCCAGGCTGGGATTGCAGTAGCGCGTGTCGTAGCCCAGTGCCATCGCGCTGGTGATGCCCATCGTGCAGGCGCCCGTCACGCGGGTGGGCGCGGCCCAGGTCAGCAAAGTGGCCTGCACCCCGGGAGCCGCAGCCGCCAGCTTGGTGTCGATGTCGCTTTTCAGCAACGCGAACTCGGCCGCAGAAAGGCTGGGGCGGGTCGTGTCCACCCGGACGCGGATGACGTTGGCCGCCGGGATGCCGCGGGCCGCCACATAGGCCGCGCCCACGGCCTCGGACAAGGCATCGCCCTCGGCCACGATGACCGCCAGATCGGCCGCCGCGAGGCCGCTGGCGGGCAGCGTCAGCGTGAGCGTCTGCCCGGTGCCGCCGCCCACTGGCGCGCTGCCGCCGCCCGCGTCGGCCGCACCGCCACCCCCGCCGCCGCCACAGGCGGTCGCCAGCGCGGGCAGCAGCAAGGTGACGCGTCGAAACCAGGGGGACATGGGCTGATTCTCACCCGCTCGCAAGCGCCTGAAATGCACCAATCCGGCGCATCGACTCCCCTTCGCGTGCCGCGAACTCGGGCTTACCCCAGTTTCATGCACCGTGGCGGGGCAATACAGTGGCTTCACTCGACGCGGTTCCGGGGCCTCCCAGGGCCGCCAGGCGGGTGAGGAGACAAGACAAGCGTTCAGCGCAGACGGTTGCTTCGACACCCCGAAGACAATCTGACCGGCCACCAAGGCACCCCTTGGTGGCCGTTTTATTTGTTGGCGCTGCACGCGACCAAGCGCGGCGATCGCGGCGCGCATGCCCGGAACCCGACATGATCGAACTCGCCACCGTCGCCCTCGCCTCGCTGCTGGCCGGCTTCATCGATGCGGTGGCCGGCGGCGGTGGCCTGGTGCTGGTGCCGGCGCTGTTCTCGACCTTCCCGCAGGCCGCGCCGGCCACGCTGATGGGCACGAACAAGGGCGCCGCCGTCTGGGGCACGGCCTGGGCCACGATGCAGTACGTGCGGCGCGTGCAGCTGCCCTGGCGGCGCCTGGCGCCGGCAGCCGTGCTGGCCGGCGTGGGCAGCTTCATCGGCGCCTGGGTGCTGACGCTGGTCAGCGCCGACGGCCTGCGCAAGGCCTTGCCGCTGGTGCTGCTGGCCGTGCTGATCTACACGCTGGCCAAGAAGGACCTGGGCCGCGAGCATGCGCCGCGCTTCAGCGGCCGCGCGGAGATGCTGGTGGCCGGCGCCATCGCGCTGGCGGTGGGCTTCTACGACGGCTTCTTCGGCCCGGGCACCGGCAGCTTCTTCGTGTTCCTGTTCGTGCGCCTGCTGGGCTACGACTTCCTGCACGCATCGGCCACCGCCAAGCTGATGAACCTGCTGACCAATCTGTTCGCGATCGCGCTGTTCGTCGGCAAGGGCCACATCTGGTGGCATGTGGCCGCGGTGATGGCCGTGACCAACGTGGCCGGCAGCCTGCTGGGCACACGCATGGCGCTCAAGCACGGCGCCGGCTTCGTGCGCGGCGTCTTCATCGTGGTCGTCGGCGCGCTCATCCTCAAGACCGCCTTCGATGCCTTCATCAAATAGGCAAGCCGACGGTTCGCATGACCCGCGCTGCAATGCCGCCACGCCAGCGCAACTGGCATACGATCAACCCTTCCCCGCCCGCTGACACAAGCCATGCCCGTCGATCCTCAACTGCGCAATCTGGACATCGAAATCCCGACCCAGCCCGAGGTCTTGGTCAAGCTCTCGCTGCTGATGGCAGCCGAGGACATCGACCTGCAGGCCATGTCCGCGCTGGTCGAGACCGACATGGCGCTGGCCGCCGCCGTCATGAAGGCGGTGAACTCGTCGCTGTACGGCCTGCGCGGCCGGGTGCAGACGGTGCACCAGGCGCTGACCTACCTCGGCATGCGCGAGGTGGCCGCCATCACCTTCGAGATGGGTCTGCGCGCCGCCTTCCCGGCCGCGGCCGAGTTGGAGGCGGTGTGGACGCGCGCGTCGCAGCGCGGCCTGCTGATGGGCCGCATGGGCCAGATGCTGGGCGTGGACCCCTGGGCCGCGCACTCGGCCGGGCTGTTCGAGGAATGCGGCAAGGCGGTGCTGTACCGCCATGCGCCGACGCACTATCCCGCCATGCTGCGCGCCGCGCCGCGCGACGCGGAGCTGGTGGAGCTGGAGCGCACGGCCTTCGGCGTCAGCCATGACGCTTTGGGCGCGGCGCTGTGCGAGAGCTGGGGCCTGGCGCCCGCGGCCGTGGCCAGCGTGCGCCACCATGTGGAGGTGCAGGCCACGCTGACCATGCCGGACAGCCTGGTGCGCCGCAGCGTGGCGGCCATTTCCACGGTGGCCTGGGCGCTGCTGGAGCACCCGGACCAGCTGGACGAAGTGGCCAGCCAGATCGCGCCGCAGGCGCAGCTGGACGAGACGCTGGTGCTGCGCGCCGCGCGGCGCGTCAACGAGCAGATCCTCGCTGCCAAGGAACACGGCCGCTGATCGACTCCCCCCGTACCGGCTGACGCCGGCCCCCTCGAGGGGGCACTTCCGGCTGCCCGGCAAAGCCGGATCAGCGGAAGTCGCGCGATGAGTCGCAGCCTGCGGCGCGACTAGGCCGCCAGACTCAACCGGTCGCGCCCGGCGTGCTTGGCGATGTAGAGCGCCTCGTCGGCCGCCTGCAGCAGCGCCTGGGCGCTGAGGTAGGGGTGGGCGGGGCTGGCGGCGGCCAGGCCGATGCTGAGGGTCAGCGGCGGGTCGGTGGCGCCGTCGGGCAGGCGCAGGTCGCGCAGTTCGTCGCGCAGCGCTTCCAGCACGCCCTGGGCCTCGGCCATGCCGACGCCGGGCAGCAGCACCACGAACTCTTCGCCGCCCAGCCGGGCCACCAGGTCGGTGTCGCGCTTGAAGCGGGCCGACAGCAGCGCGGCGACGCGCCGCAGTGCCGCGTCGCCGGCCTCGCGGCCGTGCACGTCGTTGAAGTGGCGGAACTGGTCCAGGTCCATGACGGCCAGCGCCAGCAGGCCGCGCTGGCGCTGGGCGCGCTTGAACTCGCGGCGCAACGCCTCGTCGAAGACGCGCTGGTTGGCAATGCCGGTCAGCGCGTCGGTGCGCGCCAGGCTGGCCAGCTCGCGCTGGTTGGCCTCCAGCCTGGCCCGGGCCTGGTCCAGCTGCTGGCGCTGCAGCTGCAGCTCGTGCTGCAGCTCGCGGGCCGCCTGCTCCTGCTGCCACAGCGAATCGCGGGCGCGCTGCAGGGCATGGCCGATGCGGTCCAGCTCGCCGGTCAGCCGCGGCGCGGCGGCGGGCTCCTGCGGCATCAGCGGCATGGGCACCGACTCCATGGCCTCGCAGCCGGCCGCCAGCCAGCGCAGCGGCCGCAGCATCCACAACTCCACCAGCAACAGCTGCGCCGCGCTGAGCAGCAGCACCAGCCAGGCCAGGCGCGCGACGCCGCCGGGAGCGGCCAGCTCCGCGCCCAGGCTCCATTCGACGGCGGCCACCGCCAGCGCATTGAGCAGCGGCAGCGCCAGCGTGAGCCGCAGGCGCAGCGAAGCCCGCCGGCGCGTTGCACGGCTCGGGGGTTCGGCAAGGATCTCGGTGCTCATCGACGGTGCGCCCAGCGCCGCCATTGTCGACCGCCGCCTGCGCCGCCTGGTGGCCTGCCGCCTCGGGGTTTGTCAGGGGGCCGCGACCGGCTCGCCCTCGGCCATCGTGCAGTTGCGGCCGGCGCGCTTGGCCTCGTAGAGCGCGCGGTCGGCCGCGGCCAGCAGCTCGGCGAAGCTGGTGGCACCGGCCGGCAGCATGGCCAGGCCAGCCGACAGCGTGGCGCTGACGGTACCGCCCTCGGGCGTCACGAAGGGCGCCTCCTGCACCATCAGCCGGATGCGCTCGGCCACCTCGCGGGCGCCGGCCAGGTCGGTGCGCGGCAGCAGCACGACGAACTCCTCGCCGCCGTAGCGCGCGGCCAGGTCGCCGGTGCGCAGCGAGCGCTGGATCAGTCCGCCCACCTGGCGCAGCACCTCGTCGCCCACAGGATGGCCGTGCCGGTCGTTGATGGCCTTGAAGTGGTCGATGTCCAGGAACAGGCAAGCCAGCGGATAGCGGTGACGCACGGCCTGGCTGAACTCGATGAGGCTGCGGTGGTCGAAGTAGCGGCGGTTGTGCACGCCGGTCAGGCCGTCGGTCATGCCGGCGCGGCGCAGCCGCTCGCGGTTGAGCATGCTTTCGATGGCGATGGCCGCGATGGCCGAGAGCCGGTCCAGGAACTTGGTGCCGGCCGCGGCGTCGTAGCGCTCGGGGTCGTGCGAGCCCAGGTGCAGGCTGCCGATCAGCAGGCCCTGGCGGATCAGCGGCAGCAGCGCGGCCGAGCGCACGCCGGCCTCGGCGCCGAAGGCGCGCGCCAGCAGCGCCTCGTCCTGGCCGCCGGCCACCAGGCGGGTCGTGCGGGCGGCGCCGTACAAGTCCTTCAGCGGGCCGTGGCCGTCCAGCAGGCGCGGCGCCTTGCTCATGGGCAGGGTGGGCAGCGCGCGGCTGAGTTCGCCGTCGGGGTCCAGCAGCCACAGCTCGGCGGCGTCCAGGCCGAAATCGGCCCGGCAGTCCACCAACAGCAGGTTGACCAGCTCCTCCATGGAGGCGACCGCGATGAGGCGGCGCTCCAGCGCGTCGAAGCGGTCCAGCTTGCGCTCGTTGGCATGCGCGGCCTCCAGCAGCGTCTGCAGCTGGCGGCGCAGCTCCTGGATCTGGGCCTGGGGGTCGGGCGTGCTCATGGCGCCGGCATTGTGAGGGCAGCGCGGGCAAACCGCCGCGCGCCGCCCGTGACGGGGTCGACGAAACCGATCTCGCGCGCCAGCAGCTGCAGCGGCGCG
>JBKBVY010000147.1:0-1520 GCA_046289335.1 Roseateles sp.
GATGCACCCGCGGCCGGCGAAGCCGATGCGGACGCCGCCAGCGCCGCACCGGCCCGCAAGCGCCGCCGGCGCCGTCGCAAGCCCGGCGGTGGCGGCGAGGGCGCTGCGCCCGCACCGGCCGTCGAGTGAGCGAGCGGGCCTATGTCGGCCTCGGGGCCAACCTGGGTGCCGACCTGCTGGACACCTTGAGCCGTGCCGCCACCGCGCTGGTTGCCTTGCCCGGCACCCGTCTGGTCGCCCTGTCCAGCGCCTGGCGCAGTGCGCCGGTCGATGCCGGCGGCCCGGACTTCCTGAATGCGGTGGTCGTGCTGGACACGGAGCTCGCGCCGCTGGAACTGCTGGACGCGCTGCAGGCCATCGAGCAGGCCCATGGCCGCGAGCGGCCCTACCGCAACGCGCCGCGCACGCTGGACCTGGACCTGCTGATGCTGGGTGACCAGGTGCTGGACACGCCCCGGCTGGTGCTGCCGCACCCGCGGCTGCGCGAGCGCGCCTTCGTGCTGCGGCCGCTGCTGGAGGTGGCGCCCCAGTTCGCCGCGCTGGCCGCGCCCGGCCCCTGGGCCTCCCAGCGCATCGAACGCCTGGGCCCCATTCCCCTGTAGACCCGGAGATCGACGATGTTCGCAACCCTCGCCGGCTGGCAGACCGTGGGCCTGCTGCTGCTGTCCAACATCTTCATGACCTTTGCCTGGTACGGCCACCTCAAGGGCCTGGCCACCAAGCCCTGGTGGATCGCGGCCTTCATCAGCTGGGGCATTGCGCTGTTCGAGTACCTGCTGCAGGTGCCTGCCAACCGCATCGGCCATGGCGCCGGATTCACGCTGGCCCAGCTCAAGATCACGCAGGAAGTCATCACGCTGGCGGTCTTCGTGCCCTTCAGCCTGTACTACATGGGCGAGCCGCTGAAGCTGGACTTCCTGTGGGCCGGCCTGTGCCTGATGGGCGCCGTTTACTTCATCTTCCGGTCCGCCTGATGACGAATATGTGACGCCGGCCGCTAAACTGCGAGGCTTCGTGAAATTCAAGGACCGGCCATGTTGTTTGGCAAGCTGCTGCCCCGCGAGGGCAATTTTTTTGAGCTCTTCAATGAGCATGGCGGCTTCATCGCGGAAGGCGCGCGCGCCTTCCTGAAGATGATCGAGAACTATGCCGACCCGGCGCTGCGCCAGCAGTACGCCGACCAGGTCGACAAGGCCGAGCATGCCGCCGACCGCGTCACCGCCGAGGTCAACCGGCTGCTGCACCGCACCTTCATCACGCCCATCGACCGCGAGCAGATCCATGGCCTGATCAACGCGATGGACGACATCCTGGACCTGCTGCAGGACTCGTCGGAGACCTTGTCGCTGTACGACGTGCGCGCGGTGCCCGAGCAGGTGCTGCAGCTGGCCACGCTGTCGGTGCGCTGCTGCGAGCGCGTGCAGCACGCCGTCACGCTGCTGCCCAACCTCAGCAAGCCGGCCACCACCGAGGCCGCCATCAAGACCTGCGAGGAGATCGACCGCCTGGAGTCGGACGCC
>JBKBVY010000147.1:1530-8754 GCA_046289335.1 Roseateles sp.
ATGTCCAGCCTGTTCCGCGAGCAGGAGGACGTGCGCGAGCTGATCAAGCTCAAGGCGATCTATGAGCAGCTGGAGTCCATCTCCGACCGCTGCGAAGACGTGGCCAATCTGATCGAGGGCATCGTCCTCGAGAACTCCTGAGCGCCGGCCATGATTCAACCCCCACGCTCACTTCATTCGCTGCCCCTCGCGGGGACGCGTCAGCGCCTCCGGGCGGCCGGGCATCGCTGACATGGCATCCGCTGAAATCGCCTTCTGGGTGGTGGCGCTGCTGGTCGTGCTGGCGCTGCTGTTCGACTTCATGAACGGCTTCCACGACGCAGCCAACTCCATCGCCACCGTCGTCTCCACCGGCGTGCTGAAGCCTCAGCAGGCCGTGCTGTTCGCCGCGTTCTTCAACGTCCTCGCGATCGCCTTCTTCCAGCTCAAGGTGGCGGCCACCATCGGCAAGGGCATCGTGGAGCCGGGCATCGTGGACCACCACGTGGTGTTCGGCGCGCTGATCGGCGCCATCGCCTGGAACGTCATCACCTGGTGGTGGGGCATTCCGTCCAGCTCTTCGCATGCGCTGATCGGCGGCATCGTCGGCGCCGTCGTCGCCAAGGCCGGCCCCGACGCCCTCGTCGCGGCCGGGCTCTGGAAGACCGTCGCCTTCATCATCGTGTCGCCGACGCTGGGCTTTCTGCTCGGATCGCTGCTGATGGTCATCGTCGCGTGGGTCTGTCGCGGCGCGTCACCGCTGCGCGTGGACCGCTGGTTCCGCCGGCTGCAGCTGGTCTCGGCCGGGCTCTACAGCCTGGGCCACGGCGGCAACGATGCGCAGAAGACCATCGGCCTGATCTGGATGCTGCTGATTGCCGCCGGCATGTTGTCGGCCGGCGAGGCCAGGCCGCCGTCCTGGGTGATCTGGTCCTGCTACATCGCTATCGGCCTGGGCACGATGTTCGGTGGCTGGCGCATCGTCAAGACCATGGGGCAGCGCATCACCAAGCTCAAGCCGGTCGGCGGCTTCTGCGCCGAAACCGGTGGCGCCATCACGCTGTTCCTGGCCACCGCGCTGGGCATCCCGGTGTCCACGACGCACACCATCACCGGCGCCATCGTCGGCGTGGGTTCGGTGCAGCGCGCGTCCGCCGTGCGCTGGGGCGTGGCCGGCAGCATCGTCTGGGCCTGGATCTTCACCATCCCGGCCGCGGCGCTGATGGCCGGCCTCAGCTACTGGGTCAGCTTCATGCTGTATTGACCACCTGCGCCTCGAAGTAGCGCTGGGCGCTGAAGGCGATGGTGGCCATCAGCGCGATGCCGCCGATGAACACGCACAGCACCACGCCGATGACGGCGGCCCAGCCGCCGACGCTGGCAGGGCGGCCGTCGTTGAAGCGCGCGTTCCAGCGCTCGTCGGGTGTCAGTCCGTAGAGGATGCCGCCCAGCAGCGCCGCCACCAGGCTTGCGCCCAGCAGCGGGATCAGCACCCATGCCATGCGGTCGTCCTGGCCCAGCGCATTCATGCGCTGCAGGCCGGCCAGCCCCAGCAGCGTCGGCAGTGGGAACAGCCAGCCCCAGCGGTCCCGCAGGCCGTGCAGATAGAAGCGGTGCAGCCCGAAGACGCCCACCAGCAAGGCCAGCCAGGTGGCCACGGCTTTGTGCTTGATGGCGGCGCTCATTCGGCGGGCGCGGTCGAATCGCCGAGGCCGAGCGGGCGCTGCATCAGCACCACATCCAGCCAGCGGCCGAACTTCCAGCCGGCGCTCTTCAGCACGCCGGTGTGCTGGAAGCCCAGTGCGGTGTGCACGCCGATGGAGCCGGCATTGGCCGCGTCGCCGATGACGGCCAGCATCTGGCGGGCGCCGGCCGCCTCGCAGCGCGCGATCAGCTCGGCCAGCAGCAGCCGGCCCACGCCCTGGCCCTGGGCAGCAGGCGCCAGATAGATGGAGTCCTCGACGCAGAAGCGGTAGGCCAGGCGAGGGCGGAAGTAGTTGGCATACGCATAGCCCAGCACCTTGCCGCCGCGCTCGGCCACCAGCCAGGGCAGGCCGCGCCCCAGGACCTCGGCCCGGCGGCGCGCCATCTCGTCCACGGCGGGGACCTCGGTTTCGAAGGTGCCGGTGCCTTCCAACACGGCCTGCGCATAGATGGCCTGGATGGCGGGAAGGTCGGCGTCCGTGCTCGGGCGGACTTGCAAGGGAGAGGTCTCTGGCATGTGGGTCTGGACTGAAGACAAACGAGTTTATAATGCCAGGTTCTGGCGCTGGCCGTGGGGAGCCGCGGCGTATCTACGGAGCCGGTGACGGTGGTCCCGACGATAGTCGGGCCACCGGCGGCCACTCACCGCGAACCGGGAGGTCCCTCCCAACCGATCTGCTCGCCCTGAGTGTCTCCTGGTGCGGTGGTCGCCCAATCTCATCAGTCAAGGAAACATCATGGTTGTCATTCGTCTTGCCCGCGGCGGCTCCAAGAAGCGCCCCTTCTACAACATCGTCGTCGCCAACAGCGCCCAGCGTCGTGACGGTCGCTTCATCGAGCGCGTGGGCTTCTACAACCCCATCGCCGCCGGTGCCGCCGAGAAGCTGCGCGTGGCGCAGGACCGCGTCGCCTACTGGGTCGGCGTGGGCGCGCAACTGTCGCCCACGGTCGAGCGCCTGGTCGGCGAGGCCAAGAAGGCCACGCCCGCTGCTTAAGCCGGTGGCTGGCAACAAGCCTCAGCAAGACGGCGCCTCGGCGCCGTCTTTTGCTTCCTGGCCGGAAGATCTGGTGCCGGTGGGGCGCATCCTGGATGCCTGGGGCATCAAGGGCGGCCTGAAGGTGCAGGCCTACTCGGCCGATGCCGACGCGCTCTTCGGCGCCAAGCGCTGGTACCTCGTGTCCAGCGGCCCCAAGGCTGGCCGCGTGATGCTGTCCATGCGCTCGGTGCGCGAGCAGGGCGAAGGCATCGTCGCGACGGCCGAAGGCGTGGACGACCGCAATGCCGCCGAGGCCTTGCGCGGGCACGAGATCCATGTCGCCCGCAGCGACTTCCCGCGCACGCCGGATGGCGAGTACTACTGGGTCGACCTGATCGGCCTGGACGTCGTCAACCGCGAGTCGCAGCCACTGGGCCGCGTCATCGGCCTGATCGACACCGGCCCGCATGCCGTGCTGCGCGTGCTGCCTCCCGGTGTCGAGGCACCCGCCAAGCCCGACCAGGAGCGCCTGATCCCCTTCGTCGAGGCCTTTGTCGACGATGTCGACCTGGCCGGCCGCCAGATCAAGGTCGACTGGGGCGTCGACTACTGACCTCGGCCCATGCGATTCGACGTCCTGACGATCTTCCCGGAGCTGTTCGCGCCGCACCTGACGCACGGCGTCACGCGGCGCGCCTTCGAGAGCCGTCAGGTCGACGTGCGGCTGTGGCCGCTGCGCGACTTCGCCGAGGACAACTACCGTCGTGTCGATGACCGGCCCTACGGCGGCGGGCCCGGCATGGTCATGCTGGCCGAACCGCTGGAGCGCGCGCTGGCGGCCGTGAAGGCCGACCGCGGCGAGGCCGAGCCGGCCATCGTGCACTTCTCGCCCACCGGCCGGCGCATGGACCAGGCGCTGGTGCAGTCGCTGGCAGCCGGTCCGGGCGCCTTGCTGCTCTGCGGCCGCTACGAGGGCATCGACCAGCGCGTGCTGGACCGCCATGTGACGCTGGAGATCAGCCTGGGCGACTTCGTGCTGTCCGGCGGTGAACTGCCCGCGCTGGCGCTGCTGGATGCTGTCGCGCGGCTGCAGGAAGGCGTGCTGGGCGATGCCCAGTCCCACCAGCAGGACAGCTTCTCGGACGGGCTGCTGGACTGCCCGCATTACAGCCGTCCCGAGGTGCTGCCGGACGGGCGCGAGGTGCCGGCGGTGCTGCTGTCCGGCCACCATGCCGACATCCGCCGCTGGCGCCGCGAGCAGTCGCTGGCGCTGACCGCGGCACGGCGGCCCGATCTCATCGAGACCGCGCGGGCGGCGGGGTGGCTCAGCCAGGCCGACGAGGCCTACCTGGCCAAGCTCTAGGCAAAGGCGCCGAGCCGGGCTAGAATGGCGGGCTGTCCGATCCTCTGGCGCTCGAGTGGACCGGCCGATTTCGATCTGGCCGGGCTGCAAACACCCCGATAAATAGCGAGCCGCCAAGATCCTTAGGAGTACAGATGGACCTGATCCAAACCCTTGAGCAAGAAGAAATTGCTCGCCTGAACAAGACCATCCCGGCGTTCGCCCCCGGCGACACCGTGATCGTCAGCGTCAACGTCGTCGAAGGCAACCGCAAGCGCGTGCAGGCCTACGAAGGCGTCGTCATCGCCAAGCGCAACCGCGGCCTGAACAGCAGCTTCATCGTCCGCAAGATCTCCAGCGGCGAAGGCGTCGAGCGCACGTTCCAGCTGTACAGCCCGCTGATTGCCTCCATCGAGGTCAAGCGTCGCGGCGATGTCCGCCGCGCCAAGCTGTACTACCTGCGTCAGCGTTCGGGCAAGTCGGCGCGCATCAAGGAAAAGCTGGCTTAATCAGCCGGTTCTCCGCCGCCCAAGCCGCCAGGAGCTGCGCTCTCGGCGGCTTTTGTTTTTTCCGCATGCAACGCCCCGTCATCACCCAGCCCGACCGCGTGCCGGTCGCGAGCATCGACAGTCATCTGCCTGCCGTGCCGGCGCACGCGCTCACGGTGCCGGCCATCCGCGCCAGGCTGCAGGCGCTGTCGGACTGGACGCCCGAGTTCGCTGGTGACGGCGGCCGGTTCGCCGACCGCCAGCCTGCGGACGCGGCGGTGCTGGTGCCGCTGGTGCAGCGTGAGTCGGGACTGCAGCTGCTGCTGACGCGGCGTACCGATCACCTGCGAGACCACGCCGGCCAGATCAGCTTTCCAGGTGGTCGCGTGGAGCCCGAGGACGACGGACCCGTCGCGACTGCGCTGCGCGAGACCGAGGAGGAGATTGGCCTGCCGCGGCAGCACATCGAGGTCATGGGGCAGTTGCCGGTCTATTCAACGGTCACTGCTTTCCAGGTGACGCCGGTCGTGGCCGTCGTGACGCCAGGCTTCACGCTGAGGCTGGACGAGTTCGAGGTGGCCGAGGCCTTCGAGGTGCCGCTGGCCTTCCTGATGGATCCGGCCCATCACCGCCATCACCGCTTCGAGTTCGGCGGCGTCGAGCGGCGCTTCCTGTCCATGCCCTGGCAGGGGCCGCAGCGCGAGTACTTCATCTGGGGTGCGACCGCGGCGATGCTGCGCAACCTCTACCGATTGCTGATGACGACCTGAACCACGTTGCCGCGCCACTATCATCCCGGCCCATGAATTTCTTCGCGGTGCTGCTGGCCCTGTTGTGTGAGCAACTCAAGCCCCTGAGGCATGGCAACCGGGTGCACCAGTCCGTCATCAACTGGGTGCGCTGGACCGGTCGCAATTTCGATGCCGGCGGCGAGCACCATGCCGCCATCGTCTGGGTCATCACCGTCCTGCTGCCGGGGCTGCTGGTGGCGCTGCTGTACTGGGGGCTGCGCCACTTCAGCGTGTTGCTGGCGCTGCTGCTGGACTTGGTGGTGCTGTACCTGACGCTGGGCTTCCGGCAGTTCAGCCATTACTTCACCGACATCCGCGATGCGCTGGAGCGCGGCGACGACGCGACGGCGCGCCAGCTGCTGGCCGAGTGGCGCCACCTGGACGCCAGCGAGCTGCCGCGCACGGAGCTGATCCGCCATGTGGTGGAGCATTCGCTGCTGGCGGCGCACCGCCATGTGTTCGGCGTGTTCTTCTGGTTCGTCGTCTGTTCGACGCTGGGCCTGGGGCCGGCGGGTGCGGTTGTCTACCGCATGGCCGAGTTCGCCAGCCGCTACTGGGCCTTCAAGAGCCGCACGCTGGATGCGCCGACCAACCCCCGGCTGCTGGCCTTGTCGCGCCAAGCATTCGTGTGGATAGACCATGTGCCGGCACGGCTGACGGCCACGGGCTTCGCCATCGTCGGCAACTTTGAGGAGGCGGTGAATGCTTGGCGCCGCGACGCCCGGCTGTGGCTGCATCCCAACGAGGGCATCATCCTCGCGTCGGCGGCTGGCGCCGTGGGACTGCAGCTGGGTGGTGCTGCCGCGCCGGGCATCACGCCCGACCGCAGCAAGACCTTTGAGGCCGGTACCGAACCCGACGCTACCGGCGCCGCCGGCTCCACGGCCGGCGCGCCGCCGCAACTCGCGCACCTGCAAAGCGTGGTGGGCCTGGTGTGGCGCTCCGTCGTGCTGTGGATGCTGCTGCTGGCGCTGCTGACGCTGGCCAACCTGGTCGGCTGAGGCCGGCAGCACGCTGCCGGCCTGCCCACGCGGGCTACTTCAAGACGGTCTGCTGCATGAAGAGCACCGTGGCGTAGAACTGGTAGTCCTGGTTCTCCTTCCTTTGGAAGCCATGGCCCTCGTTCTCGGCGCGCAGATACCAGACCGGCGTGCCGCCTTCGCGCACCTTGGCGACGATCTGCTCGGCCTCGGTGTAGGGCACGCGCGGGTCGTTCTTGCCCTGGATGACGAACAGCGGCTTCTTGATCTTGTGCGCATTGGTCAGCGGCGAGATCTTCTCCAGATGCGCGCGCATGGCCGGGTCGCGCTCGTCGCCGTACTCGACGCGGCGCAGGTCGCGGCGGTAGCTCTCGGTGTTGTTCAGGAAGGTCACGAAGTGCGAGATGCCCACCACGTCGATGGCGCCGGCGATGCGGTCGGCGTAGTGCGTGGAGACGGCCAGCGTCATGTAGCCGCCATAGCTGCCGCCAGAGACCAGCACGCGTGAGGCATCCAGGTCGGGCTGGGTGGCGATCCAGTCCAGCAACGCGCCGATGTCCTTGACGGAGTCCTCGCGCTTGAAGCCGTTGTCCATGGCCAGGAAGCTCTTGCCATAGCCGCTGGAGCCGCGCACGTTGGGCTGGATCAGCGCCATGCCCAGCTCCTGCACGAAGTAGGCGTTGCGGCCCAGGAAGCCGAAGGTGGCCTGCGACTCCGGGCCGCCGTGGATGCTGATCAGCACTGGGCGCTTGCCGCCGAATTTCTTCGGCGGCCGCGTCAGCAGGCCGGAGATGGTGGTGCCGTCAAAGCTCTTCCAGCGCACGATGCTCTGTTCGCTGAAGCCCGAGGTGTCCATGCCCGGTGCCGCGGCGGCACGGGTCCATTGCTGGACCTGACCGTCCGGCGTCAGCGTGTAGATCTGGCCCGGGCCCTGGGCCGTGCTCATCGAGAAGGCCAGCTCGC
>JBKBVY010000014.1:0-30472 GCA_046289335.1 Roseateles sp.
CGCCGGGCGGGGCGGCTGCCAGCGCAGCTGCACCAGCGGCGCGGGCCGCTGGCGGCTGTTCGGGCCATGCCGCTGACCCGGCCCAGGCGGGCAGCGACGCCGCGGTGGCGGCCGGCAGCGCAGCGGGCGCGCTGCCGGCCGATGCCGTGGCAACGGCGGGCGCCTCGTCACGCGCGCCCCACCACAGGCCTGCGACCAGGGCCAGCGCGGCAACGGCGGCCAGGACGGCTTTCATCACGCCTCAGGGCTGCAGCGCGAGGAAGGTGGCCGCCGGCCAGCGGTTGCTGCGGCAGTACGCGGCGTTGCCGCTGCGCGCCAGGCAAGCGTTGACCAGGCCGGTGCCGAAGGGGCCGTAGACGTCGGTCTCGGCGGCACCGTTGCGCGTGACGGTCTCGATGCAGTGGAAGCGGTGCGCCAGCGAGCGCGCCGCGCCGCGCGGGCAGTCGCCGTTGCCGGTGGCCGCGGCCGCCATGGCCTTGGACCAGATCGGCATCGCGGTGGCCACGCCGTCCACCACCGTGGCCCGGTTGGCGGTGCAGACCGCGCCACCGCCGGCGGCGACGCAGGCCTGGGTGGCCGCGGCGGTGAAGGGGCCGTAGACCTGGCTGCCGCTCATGCACTGGCGCAGGTGGGCGTCGTAGCGCGTGCCGTTGGGGCAGTGCGCGGGCTTGACGGCCGAGGGCGCGGCGGCCGGCAGCGTCCAGCTGGCCAGCGTGGAGACGGGGTAGAGGTTGCCGCCGAAGATCCAGCCCTCGCGCAGCACGCCGTCGGTGTGCGTGTACTCGACGCGGTAGTACAGGTTGTTGGCCGAGCCCGTGCCGTAGACCTCCTTGACCTGCACGACCGAGTTGGCCGGGATGGCCATCAGCAGCGCACCGTTGGGCGTGGCGCGCATGTTGAGGTTGGGCACGACCTTGACCCAGTCGCCCGCGAAGGGCAGCGCGCCCGCGCCGGCCGGCGCCGCGCCGACGGCCTTGCTGGCATGGGTGGTGGCGTCGCCGGCATCGATCCAGCCGTCCGTCGTCGCGCCGTTGATGGACGCGCGGATGCGGTACAGCCGCTGCTGCTGCGCGCCCACCACCATGAAGTCCAGCACCTGGTAGGTACCGGCCGCGGCCTGGCCCAGCACCATGCCGTCCGGCGCGGAGCGCAGGTCCAGCGGCTGCGTCGTCGCGATGGCGCTGGCCAGCGACTGCAAGCCCGGCACCGAGGCGCGGCAGAGCTGGTGGCGGTTGTGGTCGATGCGCGGGAAGCCGGCGGTCTGCGCGACATAGACCTGCGTGACGCTGCCGGCATCGAAACTCGCGCGGCCGGCCAGGCAGGCGGCGTCGCGCATGTCGTCCACGCACTCCAGCGTGCTGCCGTTCAGCACGCAGGCCGCGGTGCCGACCTGCAGCAGCTTGCCGGGCGCCACGCTGCCGCCGGTGGGCACGGGGCAGGACGGGCCGTTGTCCATCAGGCAGGCCACGTCGATGGCGGCGGCCTTGGCGGTGTCGGCCACGTCCACCAACCACAGGCGGTTGTCGTAGTTGTCGCGGTAGCCGTTGTCCTTGGCGACGTTGGGGTCGGCGCTGTTCTGCCAGCGGCAGACCTTGGTGGGGCCGCCGTTGTAGGCGCTCCAGGCGGAGCGCGCGCGGCTGCGCCAGTAGGCATCGATCTCGGCGGTGGTGCCGGTGGGCGTGGTCACGCCGCCCAGGCAGGCGTTCGGTGCGGCCTCCCACGCGGCGTAGTAGATGTCCATCGCGTAGGTGAAGTTCTGCATCATGTTCCAGCCCTTGCCTTCCTGGAGCTGGACGAAGTGATAGCGGTCGTCGACCTGCATCATCCCGTGGCCGTGGCCGCTGTCGCCGCGCATCATCTTCAGAAGATAGGGCTGGCCGGCGCCGAGCTGGGCGTCGCGGTAGTGCGACCAGAAGGTCTCCTGGCGCAGCGTGGCATAGGTGCCGCGCTGGAAGGCCTCCAGTTCGCGCGCCGACGCGGCGGGCTTGCGCGACAGCAGGTAGCGCTGGCTGGCGTCGCGGATGACCGGGTACATGGCCTGCATGTAGCGCTTGCGCTCGTCGACGAGGCTGGTGGCGGCGTCGTTGAAGATGACGCCGCTGTAGTTGCCGCGCACGAAGCTGTCGGGGCCGAAGGCGTTGGCATCGCAGCCCGACGGCGCGCGGCCGTGGCTCCAGCTGCCGCCGACCTTGCCGGTGCAGGCCCAATCGTTGGGCGTGGGGGTGTAGGCGGCATGGGCGGAGCCGGCAAGGGCCAGGCCCAGGGCGAAAAGCAGCTTCTTCATGCTCAAGCCTCCGAACGGCGACGCGCGGCGATGGCCACCAGGCCGGCCAGCATCAGCACGACGCTGGCGGGCTCCGGCACGGGGGCCACGTCGCCCACGCGCACGGCCCAGGCCTGGGCCAGCGTGTCGGTGGACAAGGCCTCCTGGGCGCCCATGCCCATGAAGAAGCTCAGGGCCCAGCCGGGCTCGGTGGCGGTGCCGGTCCAGAACACCGGGCCGATGGGGTTGGCCGGGTCGGCCAGGCCGATGAAGCTGCCGGTGTTCGTGAGGCCCGCGGACGTGTTGCCCAGGCTCACGTGGTAGAGGTAGCCCAGCTCGGTGTTCTTGCCGGCGTTGCCCAGGCCCACGTCGGTGGAGCCGTCCTCGGCATAGTCGAGGTTGAGCGCGATGCCGTTGACCGGCGCGACGGTGGGCAGCCGCCAGTCGTCGAAGCCGCCGAAGCTCAGGTCCGCCGCCCACTGCGCGGCATCGGCCTGCGTGCGCAGGCCGCCCAGCGTGGCGTCGAGGATCCAGGTGAGGTTGGTCTCGGTGTCGTAGACCATGGTGCCGTTGGCACGCGACTGCAGTTCGGCGTGCGCGGCGCCACCAATCAACAGCCCGGCGAGGGCGAGGGCCAGGGGCAACTTTTTGGACGAGGTCATGGCAGGGGCGACGGTGTCGCGGCAGCTGGGTCGGCGCGCATGGTCCGCAAAGCCGCTGTGCAGGCGTGACCGGGTTAGTCCGCGGCGGCGCTGCCAATTCGAGCGAGCGGCATAACCGCCGTGCATGTGTGTTCGCGCTTCGCGCAGGCCGGCTTCTCCAGCGTCAGCGGGACAATCCGGGGCCTCGCGCCCACACCCCCTAGTTTTCGGGAGTCACCGACGCCCGCCCGCCTTCGCATGCCCATCACCGATTGGTTTTCGCCCGCCCAACTGTTCGGCTATGTCGCCTTCGTGCTGGGGGTCGGCTGCTTTCTGCAGACCGACGACCGGCGCTTCAAGTGGTTCATGACGGGCGAGTGCGTCGCCTACATCGTGCACTTCGCGCTGCTGGGCAACCCGACGGCGGTGGCCAGCTCCTCGCTGTCCATGCTGCGCTCGCTGCTGTCGCTGTACACGCGCTCGGTCTGGGTGGCCGTGGTCATCGTCGCGGCCAACATCGGCTTCGGCCTGGCGATCGCCGACAAGCCCAGCGACTGGCTGCCGCTGACGGCCTCCTGCCTGGGCACCCTCGCGCTGTTCACGCTGCAGGGCATTCCCATGCGGCTGCTGATGCTGGTGGGCACGGGGCTGTGGATCGCCAACAACCTGATCGTCGGCTCCATCGGTGGCACGGCGCTGGAGATCGTCATCGCGGCGATCAACATCAGCACCATCGCGCGCATGGCGCGCGAGGCGCGCGCCATGCGGTCGGCGGATCAGCGGTTGGTCGAGTAATTGACCGGCAGCCAGTCGTAGCCCTTGCCGTCGGCGCGCAGCCGGCCGATGCCGGGGAAGCTGATGTGGGTCACGGCCACGTAGTAGCCGTCCTTGGCCGCGGCGGCAAAGGCGGCCTCGCGGGCGGGGCGGGCGGTCTGGGGGTCGGAGTCGAACTGGATGGTGACCTCGGGGTTGGGGAACTGCACCGCGGCCACGTGCATCAGGTCGCCCCAGAACATCATCTTCTGGCCCTTGCTCTCGGCCACATAGTTGCTGTGGCCGGGCGTGTGGCCGTAGGCGGGGAAGGCCTTCACGCCGGGCACGATCTCGACACCGTCCTTGCTGCCGTCGAAGGGCTTGAAGCGGCCGCTGTCGGCAAAGCCCTTGACCAGCGCCGCGATGGCCTTGGCACCGTCGCCGCCCTTGGCGACCTGCTCGGGCGACAGCCAGTGGTCGCTGTCGCGCTTGTCGATGCGCAGCGTCGCATTCGGGAAGGCCGTGGCGGAGGCGCCGCCGATGTGGTCGCCGTGCATGTGGGTGATGACGATCTCGTCCACCTGCTCCGGCGTGTAGCCCGAGGCCTTCAGGTTGGCCAGCACGCGGCCGGCCGTGGGGCCGAACAGGCCGGCGGTGCCGGTGTCCACCAGCACGACCTTGGCGCCGGTGTTGACGAGGTAGGCGTTGACCGAGGTCTCCAGCGGCACGCCGAGGTAGGCATGCTGCAGCGCCCGCAGCGTGTTGGCGGGCGGCTGCTGCAGCAGCTTGTCCACGGGCAGGTCGATGCTGCCGTCGGACAGCGCGGTGATCTCGAAATCGCCCAGCTGCAGCCGGTACCAGCCGGGCGCCTGGCCCTTGAGCTGCGGGCCGGCGGCGAAGGCGGTGGCACTGACGGCCAGGGCGAGGGCGGCGGGAAGCAGGCGTTGGAACATCGGGATGTCTCCGGGTGGGGAATTGGCAGCGGCGCAGCATATCGGCGCCGTGGCGGCCCTGCAGCACGCGGGCCGGATGTCCGGCAACTGGACAGCGGCCACCCGGCGGCGTGACTGGAATCCAGACGGTGCCCTGCCGCCGGACGGCCAAATCGCGGGTCAACCCGCAAGGGTTTGCCAGGGGCTCGCCCCGGCCTGGCGCGGGCATGGGTTTTGCGCTGAGCGGCATGGCTCACACAAAACCCAACCGGAGACAAGCCATGCCCCGACGCCTACCGGCGCCTTCGCGCCTGCATTTCGCCATCCTCGCCGCCTTCAGCGCGACGGCCGGCCTGCCCGCCGCAGCCCAGACCGCCGCGCCGGCGACCGAGCCGGTGGCCACGCTGGAGACCGTCAAGATCACGGCGCGCAAGCGCGAGGAGTCGCTGCAGGACGTGCCGGTGGCCGTGACGGCGCTGACCGCCGAGCAACTGGACAAGCTGGCCATCAAGGACCTGGGCGACCTGCAGGGCCAGGTGCCCAACCTGACCATCTACGCCGCGCGCGGCAGCAACACGACGCTGACCACCTTCATCCGCGGCGTGGGTCAGGCCGACCCGCTGTGGGGCGTGGACCCGGGCGTGGGCATCTACTTCGACGACGTCTACATCGCCCGCCCGCAGGGTGCGCTGCTGGACGTCTACGACGTGCAGCGCGTGGAGGTACTGCGCGGCCCGCAGGGCACGCTGTACGGCAAGAACACGGTGGGCGGCGCGGTGAAGTACGTGTCCAAGCCGCTGCCCCAGAAGACCGAAGGCCAGATGACGCTGGCCACCGGCAGCTATGGCCAGGTGACGGCCAAGGGCGCCGTGGGCACGGCGGTGGCCGACGGCCAGCTGCGCTTCCGGCTGGCCGGCGCCAGCCTGAACCGCGACGGCTACGGCCGGAACCTGACCGACGGCAGCTTTGTGAGCGACCAGGCCACCACCAGCGGCCGGGTGTCCATGGGCTGGTTCCCGACCGGCTCGACCTTCAACGCGCAGCTGTCGGTGGACCGCACGCGCGACAACTCGCACATGCGCGGCTTCCAGCGCCTGAACGTGAACCCGTTCGACCCGGCCAAGACGCCGCCCACCACCGGCCGCTACGACATCGCGACCGGCATGCCCAACGCCAACTACACGAACAGCGAGGGCGAGTCGCTGACGCTGAACTGGGGCATCAGCGACGACTGGAGCCTGAAGTACATCGCCGCGCACCGCGCGTCCGACACCGACACGTCCATCGACTTCGACGGCCTGCCCAACAAGATCGCCGACGTGCGCGCCGAGTACCACGACAGCTCGCAGAGCCACGAGCTGCAGGCCATCTACGAGGGCCAGAACAGCTCGGGCGTGCTGGGTGTCTATTACTTCGACGGTCGCGCCGGCGGCACGGTGCGCAACAACTTCTTCAACCTGAGCTTCGGCACCACCAACGGCATCGTCTACACCGAAGGCAAGGCGATGTTCGGCGACTGGAGCTGGCGGCTGACGCCGCAGTTCAGCGTCAGCACCGGCCTGCGCTACACCAAGGAGACCAAGCGCGCCGTGGTGCTGAACCAGGCCTTCGCGAACGACAGCTTCAGCGGCAACCCCATCGCCGTGCCGGCCAACTTCGACAACTCGCGCTCGGTCACCAACACCTCGCCGCGCGTGTCGCTGGAGTACAAGCTCAGCAACGCGGTGAAGCTCTACACGACGGCCTCGCGCGGCTTCAAGAGCGGCGGCTACAACATCCGCGCCAACACGCTGTCCTTCCCGGCGTCCAGCCGGCCGTTCGAGGACGAGAAGCTGGACTCGCTGGAGCTGGGCGCGAAGATGGTGCTGGACGGCGGCCGGCTGGAGCTGAACACCGCGCTGTTCCACAACAAGTACAAGAACGTGCAGCTGTCGGTGTTCACCAGCTACACCCAGCCCAATGGCCAGCCGGGCTTCTTCGGCGACTTCACCAACGCCGGCAAGGCGACGCTGCAGGGCGGCGAGGTCGAGTTCGTCTGGAACCCTTCGGCCGACTGGCGCGTCAGCGGCCATGTGGCGGTCATGGATGCCAAGTACGACGAGTACATCGACCGCGGCGTCAACGTGGCCAGCCAGAAGAAGTTCACCAACACGCCCAAGACGCAGGCGGGCCTGAACATCGAGCACAACATGCGGCTGGCCGTCGGCACGCTGCGCTCGCGGCTAGGCCTCACGTACCGCACCAAGGTCTACCCGACGACCGACCTGTCCGAGGCGCTGGCGCAGGATGCCTACACGCTGGTCAACGCGGGCCTGATCTGGGAGAAGGACAGCAGGCTGAGCTTCTTCCTGCAAGGCAGCAACCTGACCGACAAGGCCTACAAGACCGACGGCTACAACATCGCCGCACTGGGCGTGCTGAACGCCTACTACGGCGCGCCGCGCACGTTCTCCATCGGCGGCACCTACAAGTTCTGATGGCGGGCCCTGCCCTGGCCTGGCCGCGGTACATTGCCGCGGCCATGCCACTGTCCAAGAATCAGACACAACCCGCCGGCATCCCCCAGGATGTCGACGGCCTGCTGCGCCTGGCCGCACAGTCCATGTTCGACGTGCTGGCCCGCTCCACCGAAGGGATGATGGTGGTGGACCGCGAGCACCGCGTCGTCTGGATCAGCGACGGCTACAAGCGCTTCCTGCCGGCGCTGGGGTTCACGGATGAGCACGAGTTCGTCGGCCGCCGTGTCGAGGACGTGGTGCCCAACACGCAGATGCTGCAGGTGCTGGAGACCGGCAAGCCGGTGCTGGTGGACCTGCTGACCAACAAGGCCGGCACCTTCCTCGTCAGCCGGCTGCCGCTGCGCAACGACGCGGGCGAGGTCATCGGCGCGCTGGGCCTGGTGCTGCTGGACCACCCCGAGACGACGATGCAGCCGCTGATCCAGAAATTCGCGCGGCTGCAGCAGGAGCTGGAGGACACGCGGCGCCAGCTCGCCGCGCAGCGCCGGCCCAAGTACACCATCGCCAGCTTCATCGGTGCCAGCCCTGCGGCGCTCGAAGTCAAGCGCCAGGCCCGCCGCGTCGCGCAGACCGACTCCACCGTGCTGCTGCTCGGCGAGACCGGCACCGGCAAGGAGCTGCTGGCCCATGCGATCCATGCCGCCTCGCGGCGCGCGCAGCGGCCGCTGGTCAGCGTCAACATCGCCGCCGTGCCGGAGACGCTGCTGGAGGCCGAGTTCTTCGGCGTCGCGCCCGGCGCCTACACCGGCGCCGACCGCAAGGGCCGCGACGGCAAGTTCAGATTAGCCGACGGCGGCACGCTGTTCCTCGACGAGATCGGCGACATGCCTCTCGCGCTGCAGAGCAAGCTGCTGCGCGTGCTGCAGGAGCAGGAGGTGGAGCCGCTGGGCAGCAACACCGTGCTGCGCGTGGATGTGCGCGTGATCGCCGCCACCAGCCGCGACCTGGCCGCCATGGTGGCTGCCGGCCAGTTCCGCGCCGACCTGTACTACCGCCTCAACGTGCTGCCCATCCGCGTGCCGGCCTTGAGGGAGCGGCTGGACGACATCGAGGCGCTGGCCGAGGCGCTGGGCGAGGACATCGCCCGCCGCAGCGGCATGCCGCAGAAGCTGCTCAGCCCCGACGCCATCGAATGGCTGATGCAGCAACCCTGGCCCGGCAACATCCGCGAGCTGCGCAACACGCTGGAGCAGGTCAGCCTGATGAGCGACGACATGCAGCTGACGGCGGCGCATTTCCAGGGCGGCGCCGCCTTGCCGGCGCGGGCCGAGGCGCCGGCGCCGCCACCCGCACCTGTCGCCGCTGCAAGCGTGGCGACCTCGCAGGCCGTGGCGCCCCTGCCGGAGCTGATCGAGGCGCTGGAGCGCGACGCCATTGCCCGCGCGCTGAAGGCCACCGGCGGCAACCGCATGGCCGCGGCGCGGCTGCTGCAGATCTCGCGGGCGTCGTTGTATGAGCGCCTGGCACGTTGGCCGGACCTGGAAGTCCAGCTTTCAGGCGACGCCTGAATTTCGGACACTCGGCCGACCCCTAACGGCCCGAAACCTCGGGACAACCCGGACGAAAACCGCGCCGCAGCGACCGCTTCCCCGCTGGCACGGCCCTTGCGCAAAGGGAAGACACCGTCTGCCGACAGAGCAGACCTCGCACTTCAGGAGACAAGCCTCATGCGCCACACCCTGCGCCGCCTTGCCCTCGCCGCCACCGCGGCCCTGGCGCTCTTGCCGGGCCTCATCCAAGCCCAGGCGAAGGAGATCCGCATCGCCCACGTCTACAGCAAGACCGGCCCGCTGGAGGCCTACGGCAAGCAGACGCAGGTGGGCCTGATGATGGGCCTGAACTACGCCACCGGCGGCACGATGATGGTGGCGGGCAAGAAGCTGGTCGTCATCGAGAAGGACGACCAGGGCAAGCCCGACGTGGGCAAGAGCCTGCTGGCCGCGGCCTATGGCGACGACAAGGCCGACATCGCCGTGGGCCCCTCGTCCAGCGGCGTGGCGCTGGCGCTGCTACCGGTGGCCGAGGAGTACAAGAAGATCCTCGTCGTGGAGCCGGCCGTGGCCGACTCCATCACCGGCGACAAGTGGAACAAGTACATCTTCCGCACCGGCCGCAACTCCAGCCAGGACGCCATCGCCAACGCGGTGGCCTCGGACATCGCCGGCCTGAACATCGGCATCCTGGCCCAGGACTACGCGTTCGGCCGCGACGCCGTGAAGGCCTACAAGGAGGCGCTGAAGAAGGCCCGGATCGTCCACGAGGAATACCTGCCCACGGCAACCACCGACTTCACCGCCGGCATCCAGCGCCTGGTGGACGCGCTGAAGGACAAGCCCGGCCCCAAGGTCATCGCCGTCGTGTGGGCGGGGGCGACGACGCCCTTCCCCGCGCTGGCAGCGCTGGACCTGCAGAAGCGCTACGGCATCGGCGTGGGCTCGGGCGGCAACATCCTGCCCGCCATGGCCGCCTACAAGCAGTTCCCGGGCATGGAAGGCGCCACCTACTACTACTTCGGCATCCCGAAGAACCCGGTCAATGAGTGGCTGGTGTCCAACCACTACAAGCAGTTCAAGACCCCGCCCGACTTCTTCACCGCCGGCGGCATGACGGCGGCCATCGCCATCGTCGAGGCGCTGAAGAAGACCAACGGCGACACGACCACCAACAAGCTCATCAAGACCATGGAGGGCATGAGCTTCGAGACGCCCAAGGGCAAGATGACCTTCCGGCCGGAGGACCACCAGGCCATGCAGTCCATGTACCACTTCCGCATCAAGGTGGACCCGGCCTTCCCGTGGGGCGTGCCGGAGCTGGTGCGGGAGATCAAGCCGGAAGAGATGAACGTGCCGATTCGCAACAAGCGCTGACCTGCGCCCGGCGGCTGCGTCCATGCTCGAAACCAAGAACCTGACGATCCGCTTCGGCGGCCATGTGGCCGTCGATGCGGTGAGCTGCGCCTTCCAGCCCGGCACGCTGACGGCCATCGTGGGCCCCAACGGCGCCGGCAAGACCACCTACTTCAACCTGATCTCGGGCCAGCTGCCCGCGACGAGCGGCGAGGTCTGGCTGGACGGCGAGAACCTGACGCCGCTGTCCGCGCCGCTGCGCACACGGCGCGGCCTGGGCCGGGCCTTCCAGCTGACGCAGCTGTTCGCCCACCTGACCGTGCTGGAGAACGTGCGCCTGGCCGTGCAGGCACGGCGGGGTCAGGGCTTGAGGATGCTGTCGGTGTGGCTGTCGCACCGCGAGCTGATCGATGAGGCACGGGCCATCCTGGACCGCGTGCGCCTGGCCTCGCGTGCCGACGATCTCGCCGCCAGCCTGCCGCATGGCGACCAGCGCAAGCTGGAGGTGGCGATGCTGATCGCGCTGGACCCGAAGGTCTACCTGTTCGACGAACCGACGGCCGGCATGAGCGTGGACGAGGTGCCGGTGGTGCTGGACCTGATCCGTGCGCTGAAGGCCGAGAAGCGCCACACGCTGCTGCTGGTGGAGCACAAGATGGACGTGGTGCGCGAGCTGGCCGACCGCATCATCGTGCTGCACCAGGGCAAGCTGGTGGCGGACGGCGACCCGGCCACCGTCATCGCCTCGCCCATCGTGCAAGAGGCATATCTGGGGGTGGCCGCGTGAGCAACCTGCTGGAGTTGAGCGGCGTGCACACGCACGTCGGCGCGTATCACATCCTGCATGGCGTGGACCTGGCGGTGCCCGCCGGCCAGGTGACCATGCTGCTGGGCCGCAACGGCGCGGGCAAGACCAGCACGCTGCGCACGCTGATGGGCTTGTGGACCGCGAGCCGCGGCACCGTCACCTTCAAGGGCGAGGACATCACGAAGCTCGCGACGCCCGACATCGCGGGCCGTGGCATCGCCTATGTGCCCGAGACCATGGGCATCTTCGGCGAGCTGACGGTGGCGGAGAACCTGTTGCTGGCGGCCCGCTCGGCGCGCAAGCTGTCCGAGCTGGACAGCGCGCGGCTGGACTGGCTGTTTGGCTGCTTCCCGGCGCTGAAGACCTTCTGGGCGCATCCGGCCGGCAAGCTGTCGGGCGGGCAGAAGCAGATGCTCGCGATCGCCCGCGCGCTGATCGAGCCGCGCGAGCTGCTGATCATCGACGAGCCGAGCAAGGGGCTGGCGCCGGCCATCGTGATGAATTTGATCGAGGCGCTGCGGTCGGTGAAGGCTTCTGCCGGGGCAACGGTGCTGCTGGTGGAGCAGAACTTCCGCGTGGCGGCGGAGTTGGGCGATTCGGTCGCCGTCATGGATGACGGGCGGGTCGTGCACGCGGGTGCGATGCGCGAGCTGATCGAGGATGCGGAGTTGCAGCAGCGCTTGCTGGGACTGTCACTGGGGGCGCATCAATGATCGGTTGCTACCCGCTACCCCTGGGTCCGTGCCGAGCGTGGTGCCGGGCATCACGCCCGGCAACTCGCCACCAAACAGCAGTAACGAGCCTATGAAACTCGACCCACGACCACTCGCACTGCTGGCGGCCATCATGCTGCTCGCACTGCCCCTCACCGGCAGCGCCTCCACCTGGCTCAACCTGACGCTGGCCGGCATCGCCATGGGCCTGATCATCTTCGTCATCGCCTCCGGCCTGACGCTGGTGTTCGGCCTGATGGACGTCCTGAACTTCGGCCACGGCGTTTTCATCGCGCTGGGCGCCTTCATGGCGACGACCGTGCTGGCCGCCATAGGGCCCTGGGCCACCAGCCCTGACGTGCTGTCCAACCTGACCGCCCTCGCCGCCGCCTGCCTTGCCGGCATGGCCATCGCTGCGGCCGTGGGCGTCGTGTTCGAGCGCGTCCTCGTCCGGCCCGTCTACGGCCAGCACCTGAAGCAGATCCTCATCACGATGGGCGGCATGATCATCGGCGAGGAGCTGATCAAGGCCAGCTGGGGCGCACAGATGATTCCGCTGCCCATGCCCGAGACGCTGCGCGGCATCTTCCTCGTCGGCGACGTGGCGGTCGAGAAGTTCCGCCTGCTGGCTTGTGGCCTCGGCCTCGTCGTGCTGGTCGCGCTGCTGCTGGTGCTCAACCGCACCAAGATCGGCCTGCTGATCCGCGCCGGCGTGCAGGACCGCGAGATGGTCGAGGCGCTGGGCTACCGCATCCGGCGCCTCTTCGTCGGCGTGTTCGTCGCCGGCGCCGCGCTGGCCGGCCTGGGCGGCGTGCTGTGGGCGCTGGTTCAGCAAGGCGTGGAGCCGCAGATCGGCGCCAAGGTCAACCTGCTGCTGTTCATCGTCATCATCATCGGCGGCCTGGGCTCCACCGTGGGCTGCCTGGTGGGCGCGCTGCTGGTGGGACTGGTGGCCAACTACGTGGGCTTCATCGCGCCCAAGGCGGCACTGTTCTCCAACATCGGCCTGATGGTCGCCATCCTGCTGTGGCGCCCGCAAGGCCTCTATCCCGTCGGAGCCAAGTGATGCGCGCGCTGCTCTCGCACGACCTGCCGCGCAGCCGCATCCTGGCCGGCCTGCTCATCGCCTGCTTCGTCGGCCTGCTGACGGCGCCCTTCGTCTTCCCCGGCACGCAGGCGCTGAACGTCGCGGCCAAGGTGCTGGTGTTCATCCTGCTGGTCGCCAGCTACGACCTGCTGCTGGGCTACACCGGCATCGTCAGCTTCGCGCACACAATGTTCGTCGGCATCGGCGCCTATGGCATCGCCATCGCGTCCACGCGGCTGGGGCCGGACTGGGGCTCGCTGGCAGTCGGCTTCGTGGCCGCCCTCGCACTCAGCGCCGTGCTGGCACTGGCCATGGGCCTGGCCAGCCTGCGCGTGAAGGCCATCTTCTTCGCGATGATCACGCTGGCCGTGGCCTCTGCCTTCATGACACTGGCCTCGCAACTGAGCGACATCACCGGCGGCGAGGACGGGCTGAACTTCCAGGTGCCTGAAGCGCTGCGCCCCTCCACCGAGTTCGCGGAGGAGCCGTTCCTCGGCGTGATGCTGGACGGCCGGCTGCTGACCTACTACCTGCTGTTCGTCGCGGTGACGGCGCTGATCCTGCTGTTGCTGCGCATCGTCAACTCGCCCTTCGGCCGCGTGCTGCAGGCCATCCGCGAGAACGAGTTCCGCGCCGAGGCCATCGGCTACCGGCCCGTCGTCTACCGCACCGGCGCCAACGTCATCGCCGCGCTGCTGGCCTGCTGCGGCGGTGCGCTGCTGGCGCTGTGGCTGCGCTACACCGGCCCCGAGACGGCCATGAGCATGGAGATCATGCTGGACCTGCTGCTCATCGTCGTCATCGGCGGCATGGGCTCCATCTACGGCGCCGTCATCGGCAGCGTGCTGTTCATCGTCGCGCAGAACTACCTGCAGGCGCTGCTCAAGGGCGCGGGCGCGCTCGTCGAGGGCGTGCCGGTGCTGTCCACGCTGGTGGCGCCCGACCGCTGGCTGCTGTGGCTGGGCCTGCTGTTCGTGCTGGCCGTCTACCACTTCCCCGGCGGCATCGTCGGGCGGCTGCGGCTGGCGGCATGGACGCGAGCCAGGAAGGGCCAATCATGAAGTCGCACTACCTGAACTGCCTGGGCCGCGAGATCCACTTCACCGAGTGGGGCGATGCCAACGCGCCCACGGTCATCGCCTGGCACGGCCTGGCGCGCAGCGGCCGCGACTTCGACGACTTCGCCGCCGCGCTCAGCGGCCGCTGGCACGTCATCTGCCCCGACACGCTGGGCCGCGGCCTGTCGCAATGGGCCGTGGACCCGGCGCGCGAGTACTGCCTGGCCTTCTACGTGGAGCTGGCCGAGGCGCTGCTGGACCAGCTGGGGCTGGCCAAGGTGCACTGGGTGGGCACGTCCATGGGCGGTGCCATCGGCACGCTGGCCGCGGCGACCCGGCTGCGCGGCCGCATCCGCCGCCTGGTGCTGAACGACAACGGCCCGGAACTCGCCGCGCCGGCAATGGCGCGCATCCAGGCCTATGCCGGCCAGCCGCCAAGCTTCGTCACCGTGGGTGAGCTGGAAACCTACTTCCGCGACATCTACGCGAGCTTCGGTGTTCTTTCCGACACGCAATGGCGCGCGCTCACCGAGCACTCGCTGCGCCGCCTGCCCGACGGCCGCGTGACCACGCACTACGACCCCGCGCTGGTGCAGCAGTTCACCCACCACCCCGACGACTACCGGCTGTGGGCCGCCTGGGACCAGCTGGACCTGCCGGTGCTGTGCCTGCGCGGCGAAGACTCCACGCTGCTGACCGCCGAGACCGCCCAGGCCATGCGCGAGCGCGGCCCGCGCGCGGCGGTGGCGCTCATTCCCGGCTGCGGCCATGCGCCGGCGCTGAACACGCCGGAGCAGATCGGCCTCATCGAGCGCTTCCTGGCAGCCGGGGAAACCCCGTGAATGCCCGTAAGCCTGCGTCAGGGTTCGGGGCCTAGAGTCGGCGCCGGCGCCAAGGTGAGTGCATGAGCGAGTTCATCCTCGAAACGCAGGACCTGACCAAGGAATTCAAAGGCTTCACGGCCGTGGACGCCGTGAACCTGCAGGTGCGGCGCGGCCACATCCATGCGCTGCTGGGCCCCAACGGCGCGGGCAAGACCACCTGCTTCAACCTGCTGACCAAGTTCCTCACGCCCACGCGCGGCCGCATCGTGTTCGCGGGCCATGACATCACCGGCGAGACGCCGGCACAGATCGCCCGCCGCGGCGTCATCCGCTCGTTCCAGATCTCGGCCGTGTTCCCGCACCTCACCGTGCTGGAGAACGTGCGCATCGGGCTGCAGCGCTTCACGGGCACGAGCTTTCATTTCTGGCGTGGGCTGTCGGGCCTGAAGCAGCTGGACAGCCGCGTGCTGGACCTGCTGGAGCTGGTGGACCTGCGCGACATGGCGGACGCCCGCGCGGCGGACCTGCCCTACGGCCGCAAGCGCGCGCTGGAGATCGCCACGACCATGGCCATGGAGCCGCAGCTGATGCTGCTGGACGAACCCACCCAGGGCATGGGCCATGAGGACGTGGACCGCGTGACGGCGCTGATCAAGCGCGTGGCCGAGGGCCGCACGGTGCTGATGGTGGAGCACAACATGAAGGTGGTGGCCAGCATCGCCGACCGCATCACGGTGCTGGCACGCGGCGCCGTGCTGGCCGAGGGGGACTATGCGACGGTGTCTCGGCACCCTGCGGTGCTGGAGGCCTACATGGGCACCGAGGCGACGGAACTGCAGGGGGCGCACTGACATGGCCACCCCAGCACTGGAAATCACCAACCTCCACGCCTGGTACGGCGAAAGCCACATCCTGCACGGCATCAACCTGTCCGTGCAGCCCGGCCAGGTCGTCACGCTGCTGGGCCGCAACGGCGCCGGCCGCACCACCACGCTGCGCGCCATCCTGGGCCTGACCGGCACCCGCAAGGGCAGCATCAAGATCCACGGCGAAGAAGCCATCCACCTGCCCACGCACCGCATCGCCCAGCTGGGCCTGGGCTACTGCCCCGAGGAGCGCGGCATCTTCGCCAGCCTCACCGCCGAGGAGAACCTGCGCCTGCCGCCGCCGCTGAAGAGCAAGCGCGGCAAGGCGATGTCCGAGGCCGAGATCTACGCGATGTTCCCCAACCTCGCCGAGCGCCGTCACAGCCCCGGCACTCGCCTCTCCGGCGGCGAGCAGCAGATGCTGGCCGTGGCCCGCATCCTGCGCACCGGCGCCGACATCCTGCTGCTGGACGAGATCAGCGAGGGCCTGGCGCCCGTCATCGTCCAGGCCCTGGCCCGCACGATCCGCGAGCTGAAGAAGCAGGGTTTCACCATCGTCATGGTGGAGCAGAACTTCCGCTTCGCCGCGCCGCTGGCCGATCACTTCGTGGTCGTCGAGCACGGCGAGGTCGTGCTGTCCTTCCCCGCTGCCGAGCTGGCCGCCCACCAGGCCCAGCTCGACGAGCTGTTGAGCGTTTGAACACAACACCCACCAGGAGACATGTCATGAAAGCTCTGCGTTCCACCCTCGCCACCGCCGCCCTCGCCTGCTGCGCCCTGGGCGCCCAGGCCCAGGTGTCGGGCGACGTCGTCAAGATCGGCATCATCACGGACATGTCGGGCCTGTACGCCGACATCGACGGCCAGGGCGGCGTGGAGGCCATCAAGATGGCCATCGCCGACATGAAGGGCATGGCCGCCGGCAAGAAGGTCGAGCTGCTGTTCGCCGACCACCAGAACAAGGCCGACGTGGCCTCCGCCAAGGCCCGCGAATGGATGGACACGCAGGGGCTGGACCTGTTGATCGGCGGCACCAACTCCGGCGCCAACCTGGCCATGGCCAAGGTGGCCGCCGAGAAGAAGCGGGCCTTCATCTCCATCGGCGCCGCCTCCGCCCGCCTGACCAACGAGGACTGCACGCCCTACACCGTGCACTACGCCTACGACACCGTGGCGCTGGCCAACGGCACCGGCAACGCGGTGGTCAAGAGCGGCGGCAAGACCTGGTACTTCCTGACCGCCGACTACGCCTTCGGCGCCAGCCTGCAGGCCGACACGACGGCCGTCGTGCAGAAGGCCGGCGGCAAGGTGGTGGGCAGCGTCAAGCATCCGCTGTCGGCCAGCGACTTCTCCAGCTTCCTGCTGCAGGCGCAGGGCTCGGGCGCGCAGATCCTGGGCCTGGCCAATGCCGGTGGCGACACGATCAACTCGATCAAGGCGGCCAACGAGTTCGGCATCACCAAGACGATGAAGCTGGCCGGCCTGCTGATGTTCATCAACGACGTGCACTCGCTGGGCCTGAAGGCCACCGAGGGCATGTACCTGACCGACGGCTGGTACTGGAACCAGAGCGCCGAGTCGCGCGCCTGGAGCCGCCGCTTCTTCGAGAAGATGAAGCGCATGCCCTCCATGCTGCAGGCGGCCGACTACTCGGCCGTCACGCACTACCTGAAGGCGGTGGATGCGATCAAGAGCGACGACTCCGACAAGGTCATCGCGAAGATGAAGGCCACCAAGATCAACGACTTCTTCGCCCGGAACGGCGAGATCGGCCCCGACGGCCGCATGCGCTACGACATGTACCTGATGCAGGTGAAGAAGCAGTCCGAGTCCAAGGAACCCTGGGACTACTACAACGTGGTGCAGACCATTCCCGCCAACGAGGCCTACACCAAGCTGGCCGACTCGAAGTGCCCCCTGGTGAAGAAGTGAGCTGAGGCCGGCCCGACATGACCGAACTGTTCGGTATCCCGCTGCCCGCGCTGCTGGGCCAGCTGCTGCTGGGCCTGGTGAACGGCTCGTTCTACGCGATGCTGTCGCTGGGCCTGGCGGTCATCTTCGGCATGCTCAACATCATCAACTTCGCCCACGGGGCGCTGTACATGATGGGCGCCTTCCTGGCGTGGATGGGCATGGACCTGCTGGGGCTGAACTACTGGGTCATGCTGGGCCTGGCGCCGCTGCTGGTGGGGCTGTTGGGCATCGTCATCGAGCGCACGATGCTGCAGTGGCTCTACAAGCTGGACCACCTCTACGGCCTGCTGCTGACCTTCGGCATCACGCTGGTCATCGAGGGCATCTTCCGCAGCTTCTACGGCGTTTCGGGCCAGCCCTACTCGGTGCCGGAACAGCTGCAGGGCGCCACCAACCTGGGCTTCATGATCCTGCCCAACTACCGGGCCTGGGTGGTGGTGGCGTCGCTGGTGGTGTGCTTTGCCGTGTGGGCGCTGATCGAGAAGACCTCGCTGGGCGCCAAGCTGCGCGCCGGCACCGAGAACCCCAGGCTGGTGCAGGCCTTCGGCATCAACGTGCCGGCCATGGTGACGCTGACCTATGCCGGCGGCGTGGCGCTGGCGGCCTTCGCGGGCGTGCTGGCCGCGCCCATCCTGCAGGTGTCGGCACTGATGGGCAGCAACCTCATCATCGTCGTGTTCGCCGTAGTGGTCATCGGCGGCATGGGCTCCATCCTCGGGTCCATCGTCACGGGGCTGGGCCTGGGCATCATCGAGGGGCTGACCAAGGTGTTCTATCCCGAGGCCTCCAACACGGTGGTGTTCGTCGTCATGGCCATCGTCCTTCTGGTGCGTCCGGCGGGCTTGTTCGGAAAAGAGAAGTGATGGACAAGAAGCTCATCGGCTACGCCGCGCTGTTCGTCGGCATCGCGCTGCTGCCGGCGCTGGGCGCCTATCCCATCTTCGTCATGAAGGTGCTGTGCTACGCGCTCTTTGCCTGCGCCTTCAACCTGCTGGTGGGCTTCACGGGCCTGCTGTCCTTCGGCCATGCGGCCTTCCTGGGCACGGCGGCCTATGTCTGCGGCCATGCGCTCAAGGT
Organism: Roseateles sp.; assembly: GCA_046289335.1. Classification (GTDB taxonomy): domain Bacteria; phylum Pseudomonadota; class Gammaproteobacteria; order Burkholderiales; family Burkholderiaceae_C; genus Pelomonas. The sequence goes on from JBKBVY010000014.1 coordinate 18,362, forward strand.
CTGGGGGCTGGCCACGCCGGTAGGCCTCATCGTCGGTGCACTGGCCGCGGCGGGCGTGGGCCTGGTGTTCGGGCTGCTGGCCATCCGCCGCTCGGGCATCTACTTCTCGATGATCACGCTGGCGCTGGCGCAGATGCTGTACTTCTTCTTCCTGCAGGCACCGTTCACCGGCGGGGAGGACGGCCTGCAGTCGGTACCGCGCGGCAGCTTCCTGGGGCTGGACTTGGGCGACGACCTGACGCTGTACTACGTCGTGCTGGCCATCTTCGTCGCCGCCTTCTGGCTGATCTACCGCATCGTGCACTCGCCGTTCGGCCAGGTGCTGACCTCCATCCGCGAGAACGAGGCCCGCGCGACGTCGCTGGGCTACGACACGGCCCACTTCAAGCTGCTGGCCTTCGTGCTGTCCGCCGGCCTGGCGGGCTTGGCCGGCGCGACGAAGACGCTGGTGCTGGGCTTCGCGACGCTGACCGACGCGATCTGGACCACCTCGGGCCTGGTCATCCTGATGACGCTGGTGGGCGGCATGGGCACGCTGGTGGGGCCCATCGTCGGCGCGCTGGTCATCATCGCGCTGGAGAACAAGATCGGCGACGCCGGCAAGTTCCTCGCCGACACCACCGGCGTGGCCTGGTTCAACGGGCTGGGCGAGTCGGTCAGCCTGGTCACCGGCCTGATCTTCATCGTCTGCGTGCTGGCCTTCCGGCGCGGGCTGGTGGGCGAGGCGATGGCGCTGCTGGAACGGCGGCGGGCCGCGTCCTGACGGCCCACGCGACGGCTGCTGCCAACACGCCGTCAGCATTCACCTGTGAACTAGGGGGCGCGCGCGGGGACGCTGTGGCCCACTATCGAGCCATGTTCACGCCCGCCCGCCTTCGCCTCACCGCCGCGCTGCTTGCCGCGCTGCTGGGCGTTGCCGTGCCGCTGGTCGAGACCACGCGGGAGCTGCTGGACGAGCCGCTGGCCATGCTGACGCCGCAACGCTAGGGAATTTTCCCCACCCATCCGTCCCTACACTGGCCCCGCACTCTTGAGGGGTTGGGATGGCTTCCAGCATCGTGAAGGCCGCTGCAGCGGCGGTGGTCGTGGCCGGCGCGGCCGTGGCGGGTTACTTCGGGTGGCAGCACTTCAAGGCGCCCGGCCTGCCCAGCAGCGCCGAGGTCGGCGCCGAGGAAGCGGCTTTCGCCTTCAGCGAGTGCAAGGCGCGGCTGTTCGACGGCTCGCCGGCCATCGCGGTGATGTTCACGCAGGCGCTGGATGCGCGGCAGGACTTCGGCAAGCTGCTGACCGCCAGCGAGGGCGACGCGCCGCGGCGGCGCGACGACGGCAGCGTGGACCCGAACGCCAAGCCCGCCGATGCGAGCTTCAAGCCGCTGGCCGCCCGCTGGGTGCTGGGCGACAACCCCCGCGTGCTCTACCTGCCCTATGTGACGCCGGACCGCAGCTACCGGCTGACGATGAACGCCGAACTGGCCGCGCGCAGTGGCGCCAGGCTGGCGACCGCGCAGGCCTGCGAGGCCGTCAGCGAGGCCATGCCGGCCAGCTTCTACTTCGCCAGCCGTGGCCTGGTGCTGCCGGCCGGGCAGAACGGCGGCCTGCCGGTCGTCACCGTCAACACACCCGAGGTGGACGTGCAGTTCCTGCGCGTCAAGCCCGAGTCGCTGTCGGCCTTCCTGGAGCAGGTGGGCGGGCGCCGGGCCCGCAACAACGACGCGGAGGACGGCGACTGCTGCTATGACAGCTACGGCGACAACCAGCGCCGGCTGCGCGGCACCGTCGGCGGCTGGGTGCTGGACGAGCTGCGCGCGATGAGCGAGAGCGTCTTCATCAGCCGCTTCAAGACCGACGAGCGCGCCAACCGGCGCAACGTGAGCTTCCTGCCGGTCGAGAAGATCAAGGCGTTGCAGGAGCCCGGCATTTACGTCGCCGTCATGAGCCAGCCCGGCCGCTTCGGCTGGGACTACCAGGTCACGCATTACTACGTGACCGACATCGGTCTGCACCTGCGCCGCCACGCGGGGCAGATCGACGTGTTCGCCACCTCGCTGAAGAGCGGCAACGCGCTGCCCGGCCTGGCCGTGAGCCTGCTGGACGAGGCCGGCAAGGCGCTGGCCCAGGCGCAGACGGACAAGGACGGCCACGCCGTCTTCACCGGCACCAACGGCAAGGTGGGCGACCTGGCGCGGCTGGTGCTGGCGCGCAAGGGCGACAAGGAGATGTCCGTGCTGTCGCTGCGCGACGCGGCGCTGGACCTCTCCGAGTTCGACGCCACCGGCCACCCCTCGCGCAGCAACAAGCTGTTCATCTACGCCGGCCGCGACCTCTACCGGCCGGGCGAGAGCTTCAACGTGTCCGTGCTGAGCCGCGATGCCGACAGCCGCCTGCCCGCCAAACTCGTGCCGCTGACGATCACGGTCAAGAAGCCCGACGGCAGCAAGCTCGTCGAGCAGCTGGTGCAGCCCGGCAAGACCGGCCCCGGCTACTTCCAGCACAGCATCACGCTGCCAGCCGACGCCCCCACCGGCGGCTGGACGCTGCAGGCCCGCGTGGACCCGGCCGCCAAGGTGCCCGATGCGCAATGGGCCTTCAAGGTCGAGGAGTTCCTGCCCGAGCGCATGAAGCTCACGCTGACTGCGCCCGAGGCACCGCTGACCGGCGAGGTCAGCCTGCCCGTGCAGGTGCAGGGCGACTACCTCTACGGCGCGCCCGCCGCCGGCAACCGGCTGCAGGCGACCGTCTCCACGGAGCGCTTGGCCAACCCGCTGGCGCAGAAGATGCCCGGCTACCTGTTCGGCGACTTCGCCGACGACAAGGCCCGCAGCCGGCAAGACCTGCCCGAGGCCGAGCTGGACGAGCAGGGCAAGGCCGAGGTCGCGCTGACGGCCAACCTGTCCGAGCGCAGCTCGCCCATGCGCGTGCGCGGTGCGTTCAGCCTGCTGGAAAGCGGCGGCCGGCCGGTGGTGCGCAGCATCGAGCGCACCTGGTGGCCCGCGCCCGCGCTGGTGGCCGTGCGCCCGCTGTTCGACCGCAACGTGGCGCCCGAAGGCGGCCTGGCCGGCTTCGAGGTGCAGCGCGTGGACGCCACCGGCGCCTTCAAGCCCGCCAAGGACTTGAAGCTCACGCTGACCTACGAGGAACGCCAGTGGTACTGGCGTTATGACGACGGCCGCGGCTGGCATTCGGGCTTCAACACGACGGACGAGCTGGTCGAGGCCCGCACGCTGAACCTGGCCGCCAAGACCACCGTGAACCTGCCCGTGCGCTGGGGCCGCTACCGGCTGGAGATCGAAGACCCACAGACGAACGAAACGCTGCGCTATGCCTTCTACGCCGGCTACGGCGCGCAGGACGCCGACGACATCGGCAACCGCCCCGACCGCGTGCAGCTGCAGCTCAAGGGCTCGCCCTACAAGCCCGGCGACGCGGCCCGGCTGACCATCAAGCCGCCGCACGACGGCGAGGCCGTGGTCACCGTGGAAGGCGACCGCGTGCTGTGGAGCAAGCGCATCGGCGTGAAGGCCTCGGGCACGGACCTGGAGATTCCGGTGGGCAGCACGCCCGAATGGCAGCGGCAGGACTTGTACGTCACCGTCGCCGCCTTCCGCCCCGGCAGCCAGGGCGACCGCGTCACGCCGGCCCGCGCGCTGGGCCTGGCCCACTTGCCGCTGAACCGCGAGGACCGCAAGCTGAAAGTAGCGCTGGAGGCGCCGGCCAAGACCCAGCCGTCCACCACGCTGCCGGTGAAGGTGAAGGCGCCGCAGCTCGCGGGCAAGCCGGCCATCGTCACGGTCAGCGCCGTGGACGTGGGCATCCTGAACATCACCAACTTCAAGACGCCCGACCCGGTCGACTACTTCTTCGGCAAGCACCGCTACGGCGCCGACATCCTGGACCTCTACGGCCGCCTCATCGAGAAGATGGACGGCAACACCGCCCAGCAGAAGTTCGGCGGCGACGCCGGCAAGCGCGACACGCAGAGCATGCCGCGCAAGGTGCTGCTGGTGGACCTGTTCAGCGGCCCCGTCGTGCTGGACGCCAAGGGCGAGGCCACCGTCAACCTCAAGCTGCCCGACTTCAACGGCACGCTGCGGCTGATGGCGGTCGTCAGCAGCGCGGACAGCTATGGGTCCACGCAGGCCGACACCGTCGTCGCCGCGCCGCTGGTGGCGGAACTCTCCATGCCGCGCTTCATCGCGCCGGGCGACAAGGCCACCATCGCGCTCGATGTGACCAACCTCAGCGGTGCGCCGCAGGAGGTCAAGGTGGCGCTGTCGGCCAGCGGCCCGGTGCGCATCAGTGGCACAGCCGATGCAGTCAAGCTGGCCGACAAGCAGCGCCAGATCCTGCGCTTCCAGGCCGAGGCGCTAGACGCGTATGGCCTGGCGCCCATCAAGCTGAGCGTCACGGCCGGCGCGCTGAAGCTGGAGCGCGAGGCCGCGCTGCAGGTGCAGCCCGCCACGCCGCTGACGCGCGAGAGCCGCCGCATCCGCCTGGAGCCAGGCGCCACCCAGGCCATCGACCGAAGCCTGCTCGACCCCTACTGGGCCGGCTCGGCTACGCTGTCCCTGAGTGTCAGCAACACGCCGCCCATCGACATCAAGGAGCAGGTGCGCGGCCTGCTGACCTATCCCTACGGCTGCCTGGAGCAGACCACGTCCAGCGCCTACCCGCTGGTCTTCATCGACGAGGAGGCCGCCAAGCGCTGGGGCATGACGCCCGTGCCGCGCGAGGAGCGCGCCAAGCGGCTGGAAGGCGCTTTCGCGCGCCTGGCCGGCATGCAGCAGCCCCGCGGCGGCTACGGCCTCTGGGCGTCCGGCAACCCCTACGAAGCCTGGTTGAGCGCCTATGTCACCGGCTTCCTGCAGGACGCGCGCGACGCCGGCTTTGCCGTGCCCGAGGCGCAGCTGGCCAAGTCGCTGGAGAGCCTGACCGAGCAGTTCCAGCGCAGCCCCGGCCAGCAGATGACGCCGCCTGCAGCAGTGCGCCGCAATGACAAGGGCTATGTCACCGACTACCGCGAGGCCGAGGTGCTGCGCCTGGCCCACCAGCGCTTTGCCGAGGCCGCGCATGCCGGCTACATCCTGGCCCGCGAGCAGAAGGCGCCGCTGGCCACGCTGCGCACGCTGCACGACAAGCACCGCGCCAGCGCCCTGAGCCCGCTGCCGCTGGTGCAGCTGTCGCTGGCCTTGAAGCTGATGGGCGACGAAGCCCGCGCCAGGGCCGCACTGGACGACGCCATGCAGCGCGGCTACGGCTACCAGCCCGACGATGGCTACTGGGGCCAGTGGCTGGGCGACTACGGCTCCCGCATCCGCGACCGGGCCCTGGCCTACGCGCTGCTGCTGCGCCACAAGGTGGCACACGAGCGACGCGAGAACCTGTTGTTCGACCTCGCCGACGACTTCTCCCGGCGCAACTACTACTCCACGCAGGAGCGCCTGGCCCTCTTCTTGGCCGTGCAGGCTGCCACGAACGGCGCGGGCAAGGACGTCGCCTGGAAGACCACGCTGGCCGTCGGCGCCAAGGCCGACGCCTGGACCGGCAGCGGCACCGGCCAGCAGAGCTTCGAGATCGCGCAGCTGCGTTCAGGCCTCACGCTGAAGAACGACGGCGACAAGCCGCTGTACCTGGACGTGACCGCCCAGGGCTACCCGGTCAAGCCGCTGCCGCCCAGCAGCGAGCGCATCAGCGTGGAGCGCGCGATGTTCACGACCGACGGCAAGCCCGTGGCGGCGCGGCAGTTCACGACGGGCGAGATGTACGTGGTGCGCCTGCGGGTGAAGGCGGCGCAGCAGATCAAGGACGGCCTGGTGGTGGACCGCATTCCGGCCGGCTTCGAGGTCGAGAACCTGAACCTGAGCCAAGGCCCGCAGGCGGGCGAGTTCACGGTGGAGGGCGTCAACGTCGCGCAGGCCAATGCCAACGAACGCATCGTCCACACCGAATACCGCGACGACCGCTTCGTCGCCGCGGCGCGGCTGGGTTCGCCGCTGGATCTGTTCTACCTGGTGCGCGTGGTGACGCCGGGGCGGTACGGGGTGCCGGCGACGTTTGCGGAGGATATGTATCGGGCGGAGATTCGCGGCGTCGGCAAGGCCGAGGGGGAGATCGTGGTGGTGGACAAGAAGTGAACTTGCGCGCGATGTTCGTCGCCCCGCTGATCGACGCTGCGGCGGCGCTAGGTTGAGGTCTGTTCGGGATGCTTGCTCGAAGAGCCGTGGCGGCCCGCTGCATTGCCGGGAGTCCCGCCCGGCGGCGGGGTAACTTTCTTCTGTCTTGCCAGAAGAAAGTCACCAAAGAAGAGGCGCTGAACCGCACACCAGCATCACGACGCCACCAACGGCGCGCGAAAACACCCCGTCGTGTGCCGCCCAGACGCGACCCGCTGCGCTCTCGCGGCTGTCCTTGTGACGAGCGCGATTCATCGCACCTTCCCGCCGCTTAACGCCGGCTGCACGCCGGGCTCACGAGGAATGCAAAGTCAGCGTCGCTCGGGCGACGCGGCGGCTGAGTCGGCTGGGGTGAGTGTCGCGAACCCCAGCGTCTTCGCATTGGAGGCGTTGCGGTTCACGTCGTACACCCCAACCTACGAGCTGCATGCCGCGGGCACCCTGCAAAGTGGGATTCGCTACGGCGCAGCCACGTCTCCCCAGTACTGAAGGAATAGCTCCCCGAACTCGACCAGCAGCAAACCATCGCAGATCAACTGGGGGTGGAGATAGACGTGCCGGGATGGGCTCCCCTCCGCATGAGAGTGAACGAAGGAGAAGCACGGGCGCCCCAGGCGGCTCTGTTCAGCGCGTATCGCTTCCAAGCGGCCCCAATCGTGGCTAGCAATACATTGGAACTGTTCAGTCTCCAACTCATTGAACCGAGCGCCTTCCTCCGGGCTCAGAATAGCCGGCGCGATGTACGGTGGGATGCGATGAGCTAGCGCGTCTCGGAAGGACTTGGCGTATTCCTTATGCCAATCCTCTATCGTGTGCGACGTGATGTAGTCCTTCAACGCATCGGGCAGGTGCCGCTGCGTCGCCTTGGCGAACAGACCCACGCCACCACGGTCCACGTCCCCCTTCTTGTTCACGATGACACTATCGAGCCCGTGCCTCAGGACAAATACCCATCCCCAGTTATCGAAGATGCCATAGACGTTCATGACGAACGCGTGCAGATTGACTTGAACGTCGGCGAGCGTGTCGAGGTCCAGGGGGCGTATCGAGTCCGGCGGGAACAGCGTGAAGATGTTTTCGGCAGAACGGCGGATGACACTCAGCCGGCGGCCAACCCCGTAGAGCATGTGCTCTCTCAAAAGGGAGTCTGCTGGGAGGCGTTGGCCTTCTGCGACCACACGGACCTGTAGCCGCTGCAATCGCTCACACAGCTTCGGGAATTCATCTTGAAGTTCCTTCACGGTGTCCGGGTGCAGCGTCATGGCCTAAGGTTAGCGTGTCGTCCGCGCCGGTCCTCCTGCCTTTAGGCCAACGGCCAACTCGTAAGTTGGGGTGAACAACGTGAACCCCAACGCCTCCAGTGCGAAGACGCTGGGGTTCGCGACGCTCACCCCAGCCGACTCAGCGGTCGCGTCGCCCGAGCAACGCTGACTTCGCATTCCTGGTGAGCCCGGCGTGCAGCCGGCGTTAAGCGGCGGGAAGGTGCGATGAATCGCGCTCGTCACAAGGACAGCCGCGAGAGCGCAGCGGGTCGCGTCGGGACGCCATGCCGCCGGCTGTTTTCGCGCGCCGCTGATGGCGCCGCGATGCAGGGGTGCGGTTCAGCGCCTCTTCTTTGGTGAGTTTCTTCTGGCAAGACAGAAGAAAGTTACCCCGCCGCCGGGCGGGACTCCCGGCAATGCATCGAGCAAAGCGCGTTCTTCCCGCAGGCCCACCCCGCTTGACCCCAGCCGAGCTTGCCAGCACTCCGCCACCTCCTTACGATTCCAGAATCCGAAAGGAGCCGCCATGTCCAACGCCACCCTCACCGCCAAGGGCCAGACCACCATCCCCAAGGAAATCCGCGAGCGCCTCGCCCTGGAGCCGGGCGACAAGCTGACCTTCACGGCCCTCAGCGACGGCACCGTCGTCATGCGTGCCAAGACACGCCGGCTGCTCGACCTGGCCGGCTCACTGACCCGCCCCGACCAGCCTTCGGTCAGCATCGAAGAAATGAAGCCCTTTCGCGGCTGATCGTGGCTGACGGCATTGCCATCGACACCAACGTGCTCGTGCGCCTGCTGGTGCGCGACGACCAGGCGCAGTTCGCTGCCGCCGCTCGGCTTGTCGAGCAGGCCGAAAACACCGGCCAACCGTTGCTGATCCTGCTGGGCGTGCTGCTGGAAACCGAATGGGTGCTGCGCAGCCGCTACCGCCTCGACAAGCCCACCATTGCCTCAACCTTCGCCCGGTTGCTGGAGGTGGACGGCGTCGTCTTCGAGCACGAGCCGACCGTCGAGGAAGCGCTCTACATCTGGAACCAGCACGCCCGTGCCGACTTCGCCGATTGCCTGCTCAACGCGCGCGCCGCGCAACTCGGTCGCACGCGCTTCGTGACCTTCGACGTTGGCGCTGCCAGGCTGCCGCGCGGAGAGTTGCTGGGTCACGCCTCATGACGCCCAACGCTCGCAGACTCACCGACAGACTGACCCGCCTCGCAGCAGCCTTCATCCTCTCTACGGCAGCGATGGCGCAGTCACCGGAACCCACCGAAGCCGAGGTCGCCGCCATCGCTGCCGAGGTGGTGGCGCATGCGCATTGGCTCGACCACGCGGCGCGTTGCCCCGCGTCGGTGATGCCGGAGCAGCAGGCGCCAGATGCCGGCCGCGACACCTGCGCGCGTGGCGAGCTGAAGGCCTGCCTGGCGCGTTGCACGGCCGGGGACGGTGGCGCCTGCTACCGGCTGGCGCAGGATATCCAGCACAAGACCAAGTCGCAGGCGCCCGGCGTGCTTTTCCAGCGCTCGTGCCAGTTGGGTGTGGTGTCAGGCTGCACCAACAAGGCCGCGGGGCTGTCCTTGGAGAAGCCCGACGACGAAGGCAACCGGGTTTGCGCCGCACAGACCTACGCCAAGGCTTGTGCGTTCGACGACGCCTGGGCCTGCACGATGTACGCCCTCCATCTCGGCCATGGCATCGGCATTCAGAAGGACAAGGCGCTGGCGTCACAGGTGCTGGAGAAGTCCTGCAAGCACGGGCCCGAGGATGACGCCTGCAGCAGCGGGATGAAGCTGAAGAGTCGTCTCCAGCAGCCGGAGCGCAAGGGGGCTTTGCCCAAGTAGGTTGCGCGCGGTTCAGCGCCTCTTCGTCGCTGACGCTCTTCTGGCCCCCGGGGTCTCCGACAGTCCGCCGGGCGGCTGTCGGCCGCGATGCTGAGCGGTCATTCGCAGGGTGACCGGCATGCACTCGTTCACGCTCACGGCGCAGGCCGCACTAGCATCCAGCCATGCGCGCCCTGCTCCTGCTCACGCTCACATCGCTTGCCAACGCCGCCCCGTTGCCCCCCGCCGCCCGCGCCGAGGTCGACGCGCTGCTGACCCGCCTGCAGTCCTCCGGCTGCGAGTTCAACCGCAACGGCAGTTGGTACTCCGGCACCGAGGCCAAGGGCCATCTGCTGAAGAAGCTGGACTATCTGGAAGGCAAGGACATGGTGAAGACCGCCGAGCAGTTCATCGCCCGCGGCGCGTCCGGCAGCAGCATGAGCGGCAAGCCCTACCTGGTGCGCTGTGCGGGCCAGGCGCCGGTGGAGAGCGCGCAGTGGCTGACGGCTGAACTGCAGGCCCTGCGCGCCACGCGTGCTGCGTCCAGCCCGCGCTGACGCACCGGCGATGCCTAGCAGCCGACTGCGCCGCGTCGAGCTGGCCGTCGCCGCGCTTGGGCTGCTCATCCTCGCGCTGGACCTTGCCTGCCCGCTGCCCCAGCCCACGGCCGAGTCGCCCACGCTGACCGTGCTCGCCGCCGACGGCACGCCGCTGCGCAGCTGGGCCAGCAGCGACGGCGCACAGCGCCACCCGACCACGCCCGAGGCCGTGTCGCCGCTGTACCTGCAGGCGCTGCTGGCCTATGAAGATCGCTGGTTCCGCTGGCACCCCGGCGTCAACCCGGCGGCACTGGCGCGTGCGGCCTGGCAGTGGGCGCGGCATGGGCGCATCGTGTCGGGCGGGTCCACGCTGACCATGCAGGTGGCGCGCCTGGTGGACGACCAGGCCGCCGGCCGCAGCATCCCGGCCAAGCTGCGCCAGATCGCCCGCGCGCTGCAGCTGGAGCTGCACTACAGCAAGCACGAGATCCTGGCGCTGTACCTCAACCTCGCGCCCATGGGCGGCCCGCTGGAGGGCGTGGAAACGGCCGCCCGCGCCTACCTCGGCAAGCCGGCGGCCGAGCTGTCGCATGCCGAGGCCGCGCTGCTGGTGGCGCTGCCGCAGTCGCCAACCAAGCTGCGCCCCGACCGCGCCGTGCAGGCTGCCCAGGCCGCCCGCAACAAGGTGCTGACGCGCATGCAGACGCTGGGCGTGTGGACCGCGTCGGAAGTGGCCGACGCCAAGCTGGAGCGCGTCTTCGCGCCGCCGCTGCGCGCCCGCTGGCTGGCGCCGCTGGCGGCCGAGCGCCTGCGCCAGCAGGCCAGGCGCGAGGGCAAACAGCAAGCCGTCATCCAGACGACGCTGGACGCCGGCCTGCAGGCCCGGCTGGAGCAGCTGCTGGCCGACCGGCTGAACACCTTGCCCGAGGCCAACTCCATGGCCGCGCTGGTGGTGGACAACCGCACGCTGGAGGTGCGCGGCTACGTGGGCTCGGCCGATTTCAGCGACGCGAAGCGCGGCGCCCATGTGGACATGGTGCGCGCGCAGCGCTCGCCGGGCTCCACGCTCAAGCCCTTTCTGTACGCGCTGGCGCTGGACGAGGGCCTCATCCACTCCGAGAGCCTGCTCATCGACGCGCCGCAGAACTTCGGCGGCTATGCACCCGGCAACTTCCAGGCCGACTTCTCCGGCCCGGTCAGCGTGGCCGAGGCGCTGCAGCGCTCGCTGAACGTGCCGGCCGTGGACCTGCTGGAGCGCCTGGGCCCCGAGCGCTTTGCCGGCCGGCTGCGCCATGCGGGCCTGCGGCTGCGCATGCCGGCCAATGCGGCGCCCAACCTCAGCCTCATCCTGGGCGGCGGCAGCACCTCGCTGGAGGAGCTGGTGGGTGCCTACACGGCGCTGGCCCGCAGCGGCCTGGCCGGCCGACCGCGGCTGCTGCCGGGCGAGCCGCTGCACGAGACCCGGCTGATGAGCGAGGGCGCCGCCTTCATCGTGCGCGAGATCCTGGAAAGCGGCGGCCGGCCCGGCAACCCGTTCCGCGAGAGCAACCAGCGCGTCGCGTGGAAGACGGGCACATCCTTCGGCTTCCGCGACGCCTGGGCCCTCGGCGTGACGGACCGCTACACGCTGGGCGTCTGGGTGGGCCGGCCCGACGGCACGCCCAACCCCGGCCATTTCGGCGCCAACACCTCGGCCCCGCTGCTGCGCGACATCGCCGCCGCGCTGGGCCCGGACCAGGCCCGGCAACAACTGGCCCCGCGCCGCCAGCCCGACAGCGTGCGCGCCCTGCCCATCTGCTGGCCGCTGGGCACGGCCCAGGCCTCGACGCCGCAGGCCCACTGCCTGCAGCAGCGCCTGGCCTGGACGCTGGACGGCGCCGTGCCGCCCACGCTGCCGGACCGGCTGCAGCCCGGCGGCCTTGTGCAGGCGGCCTGGACCCACGCCGGCCAGCGCGTGCGGCCCGACTGCGCGCCCGACGCCGTCCGCACCGAGGCCGTGCGCTGGCCCACGCTGCTGGGCCCCTTCCTGGACGCCGCGCAGTTGGACCCGGTCGAGCGCCTGCCCTGGGCGCCCGGCTGCGCGCCGCGCACGCCGCAGGGCCAGGTCTTGCGCATCGTCGGGCTGGAGCCCGGCAGCGTGCTGCGCCCGGCGCCAGGCCGCACCGAGGTGACGCTGCGCCTGCAGGCCGTGGGCGCGCAGCAGGCGCTGGTTGCTCCACAGCGTGTTGAGGCGGTGCACGTTGAGCGGAACAGCGGCCGGTTTGCCGGCGCTGCGCAGCTCGGTGGCGACGGCATGCGGCAGCGCGGCGAACTGTGCATTGAC
>JBKBVY010000148.1:0-8650 GCA_046289335.1 Roseateles sp.
GCCCGCGCCGGCCTGCTCAGCGGCCAGGCGCTGGCCCGCGACGAGCGCAATGCGCTGGCCGCCGGCAGCGCCGCGCTGGACGCGGCCCGCGAGCAGACCGCCGCCTACCTGCAACTCGTCCGCGCCCTCGGTGGCGGCTGGACCGCGAACAAGTCTTGACCACGCCCCACACCATGAAGATCAAGAAGCCGTCCCTCCCCATCGTCGCCAGCGCCGCGTTGCTGGCCGCCCTGGCCGCCGGCCTGCTGCTGGCGCTGCAACCGGCGGACGCCGCCGATGCCGTGGCCGCCGACAAGCCAGCGCCCAAGGCCGCGCTGACCGTGGCCGCCGTGCAGCCGCGCAGCGAGACCTGGCCGCGCACGCTGTCCGCCAACGGCAGCCTGGCCGCCTGGCGCGAGGTGCAGGTGGGCACCGAGGCCACGGGCCAGCGCATCGAGCGCGTGGCGGTGGACATCGGCCAGCGTGTCAAGCAGGGCCAGCTGCTGGCGCAGCTGGCCTCCGCGAGCCTGGCCGCCGAGCTGGCTGCCACCCAGGCCAGCCTGCTGGAGGCCCAGGCCACGGCGCAGGATGCCGCCGCCACGGCCGCGCGGCTGAAGAGCCTGGCCGGCAGCGAGGCCGTCAGCGCCCAGCAGGTGGAGCAGGCCCAGGCCGCCGACGCCGCGGCGCGCGCCCGCGTGGCCGCGCTGCAGGCGCGCGTGAAGGCGGACGAGCTGCGGCTGTCCCACACCCGCGTCGTCGCGCCGGTGGACGGCGTGGTGGCCACCAAGGAGGCCGTCGAGGGCGGGCTGCCGCAGCCGGGCCAGAACCTGTTCACGCTGATCCGCGACGGCCGCCTGGAGTGGCGCGCCGAGGTGCCGGGCGCCGACCTGCCTGCGCTGGCGCCGGGCCAGAAGGTGCGCATCACGCCGTCCGGCGGCACGGCCGTGGAGGGCAAGGTGCGCCTGGTGGCGCCCACGGTGGACCCGGCCACGCGCATGGGCCGTGTGCTGGTGGACCTGCCCGCGGCCAGCGCCGGTGGCGCGGCGCGGGCTGGCATGTTCGCGCGCGGCGAGTTCGTGCTGGGCGAGGCGCCGGTGCTGACGCTGCCGCAGAGCGCCGTGCTGCTGCGCGACGGCTTTGCCTATGTGTTCCGCATCGAGGGCACGAAGGTGCGCCAGCTCAAGGTGGAGGCCGGCCGCCGGCAGGGCGACCGCGTCGAGATCCGCTCCGGGCTGAAGGCCGGCGAGGCCGTGGTGCAGCAGGGCGTGGGCTTCCTGGCCGACGGCGACACCGTCAAGGTCTCGGCCAAGTAAGGGGACCTCATGTTCAACTTTTCCGCCTGGGCGATACGCCAGCCCATCCCGGCCATCCTGCTGTTCGTCATGCTGACGGCGGCGGGCATCCTGGGCTTCCGCGCGATGAAGGTGCAGCAGTTCCCCGACATCGAGCTGCCCACCATCATGGTCACCACCAGCCTGCCCGGCACCGCGCCGGCGCAGATGGAGACCGAGGTCGCGCGCAAGGTCGAGAACGCCATCGCCACCGTGCAGGGCCTGAAGAACCTCTACACCAAGGTGCAGGACGGCACGGCCACCGTCACGGCAGAGTTCCGCCTGGAGAAGCCGGTGCAGGAGGCGCTGGATGACGTGCGCAGCGCCGTGCAGGGCGTGCGGGCCGACCTGCCCGCCGACCTGCGCGACCCGGTCATCACCAAGATGAACCTCAGCGGCGCGCCCATCCTGACCTACACGGTCTCGTCCACCGGCATGGACGACGAGGCGCTGTCCTGGTTCATCGACAACCAGGTCACCAAGCGCATGCTGGCCGTGCGCGGCGTGGGCTCGGTGGCGCGCGTGGGCGGCGTGAGCCGCGAGGTGCGCGTGGAGCTGGACCCGGCCCGCCTGCTGGCGCTGAACGCCAGCGCGGCCGACGTGTCGCGCCAGCTGCGCCAGACGCAGCAGGAGGCCCCCGGCGGCCGCGCCAACCTGGGCGGTGCCGAGCAGAGCGTGCGCACCATCGCAACCGTGGGCAATGCGCAGGAACTGGCGGCGCTGGAGATCCTGCTGGCCGACGGCCGCCGCGTGCGGCTGGACCAGCTCGCCACCGTCAGCGACACCACGGCCGAGCGCCGCGCCGGCGCGCTGCTGAACGGCCAGCCGGTGGTGGGCTTCGAGATCACGCGCACCCGCGGCGCCGGCGAGGTGGACGTGGCCGAGGGCGTGCGCGCGGCGGTCGAGCAGCTGAAGGCGGCGCACCCGGACATCACCGTCACCGAGGCCTTCAACTTCGTGGACCCGGTGGTGGAGAACTTCAACGGCAGCATGTACCTGCTGCTGGAGGGTGCGTTCCTGGCGGTGCTGGTGGTGTGGTGGTTTCTGCGCGACTGGCGCGCCACCTTCGTCAGCGCGGTGGCGCTGCCGCTGTCGGCCATCCCGACCTTCGCCGTCATGCACTGGATGGGCTTCACGCTGAACGTCGTGACGCTGCTGTCGCTGTCGCTGGTCATCGGCATCCTGGTGGACGACGCCATCGTCGAGATCGAGAACATCATGCGCCACCTGACGGCCGGCAAGTCGCCCATCGATGCGGCGCGCGAGGCGGCCGACGAGATCGGCCTGGCCGTCATCGCGACCACCTTCACGCTGATTGCGGTGTTCCTGCCGACCGCCTTCATGGCCGGCGTGCCGGGCAAATTCTTCGTGCAGTTCGGCTGGACCGCGGCCATCGCGGTGTTCTTCAGCCTGGTGGTCGCGCGGCTGCTGACGCCCATGATGGCGGCCTACATCCTCAAGAAGCCCACGCACGACCCCGGCGAGCCGTTCTGGATGGCGCGCTATCTGCAGCTGACGCGCTGGTGCCTGCAGCACCGCGGCAAGACCATGGCCGTCACGGCCGCGTTCGCGGTGGCCAGCTGCTCGCCGCTGTTCGCCGGCAAGATCGCCGGCGCCTTCATTCCGCCCGACGACCTGAGCCAGACCCAGGTGTCCATCCAGCTGGAGCCCGGCTCCACCTATGCCGACACGCTGAAGGTGGCCGTGGCCGCGCGCGACGCGGTGGCCCAGAACCCGCACGTGAAGATGGTCTACACCGCCATCGGCGGCGGCGCGGCGGGCTCCGACCCCTTCGCCGTGGGCGGCGCGCCCGAGGCCCGCAAGGCCACGCTGACGATCAACCTGACGCCGCGCGGCGAGCGCAAGGGGGTCAGCAAGCAGGACATCGAGCGCCAGCTGCGCGCGGCCGTGGCCGACATCCCGGGCGCGCGCTTCACGGTGGCCTTCGGCGGCTCCAGCGAGAAGTACGTGCTGGTGCTGGCCGGCGAGGATGGCGACGCGCTGCAGGCCCATGCAGCCAAGGTGGAGCGCGAGCTGCGCGGCTTGAGCGGCATCGGCCAGGTCACCAGCAGCTCGGCGCTGCAGCGGCCCGAGCTGATCGTCAGGCCCGACACCGCGCGCGCGGCCGACCTGGGCGTCAGCACCGCGGCCATTGCCGAGACGCTGCGCATCGCGACGGCCGGCGACTACGACCAGCTGCTGCCCAAGCTCAACCTCGCGCAGCGCCAGGTGCCCATCGTCGTCAAGCTGCCCGAGGCGGCGCGCAGCGACGTGGCGCTGCTGGGCCAGCTCAGCGTGCCCGGCGCGCGCGGACCGGTGCCGCTGGCGCAGGTGGCCGACATCACGCTGGGCACGGGCCCGGCGCAGATCGACCGCTACAACCGCGCCCGCAACGTGAACTTCGAGATCGAGCTCAACGGTCAGGCGCTGGGCGACGTGCAGCAGCGCGTGGCGGCGCTGCCGTCGCTGGCCAACCTGCCACCCGGCATCATCAAGACCGAGATCGGCGATGCCGAGGCCTTTGCGGAGCTGAGCGCCAGCTTCCTGCTCGCGATGGGCACGGGCGTGGCCTGCATCTACATCGTGCTGGTGCTGCTGTTCCACGCCTGGGTGCAGCCGGTGACCATCCTCGGCGCGCTGGTGCTGTCCATCCCGGGCGCCATCCTGGCGCTGTTCGTGACCGGCACCGACCTGTCCATGCCGGCCATGATCGGCATGATCATGTTGATGGGCATCGCGACCAAGAACTCCATCCTGCTGGTGGAGTACGCCATCATGGCCGAGCGCGAGCACGGCATGACGCGGCTGGAGGCGCTGATCGACGCCTGCCACAAGCGCGCGCGGCCCATCGTCATGACGACGCTGGCCATGGGCGCGGGCATGCTGCCCATCGCCTTGGGCTTCGGCACCGACCCGTCCTTCCGCGCGCCGATGGCCATCGTGGTCATCGGCGGGCTGATCACGTCGACCTTCCTGAGCCTGCTGGTCATCCCGGTGCTGTTCACGCTGGTGGACGACGCGATCCGCAAGCTGACGCCCAAGCGCTGGCGGCGTGACGAGGTGCCGGCGGCTTGAGCGGGTCGGTTTGCTTGGGCGGGCGGGTTCTCCACTCAAGCAAGCCACAAGCGCTACACCGCGCAAGCCCCCGCCGGACTCGGCACCCCCGTCTGCCGCCCCGTGAACCTTGGCGCCTCCGGCCGGCTCAGGTCGAAGTGGCTGAGCTGGTCGCTGCGCTGGTTGCACACATACATCTGCGTGCCCACGATGCACGCGCTGCGCGGATAGCTGCCCCGCACCCAGTGATGGTCCAGCAGCCTCGGCGCATGCGGGTCGTCCAGCGACAGCACCGCGATGCTGTCATGCAGCCGGTTCAGCGCGTACAGATGCCGGCCACCCGGTGCCACCAGCAGGTCCGACGCGTAGTTCGTGCCCTCGAAGCCCGCCGGCAGCACAGACACCTCGTTCACCACCCGCAGCGGGTCCAGCATCACGGTGCTCAGCGTGGACGATTCCTCCTGCAGCACATGCACCAGGCCGGCATCGCCCGGCTGGAAGACGAAGTGCCGCGGGCCCGAGCCCGGGCTCAGCGCGAGCTCGCGCGCGGGCTGGCGGAAGTCGTCCCGCGGCCACACCAGCAGCCGGTCGCGGCCCAGGTCGGTGCCCAGCAGCCAGCGGCCGTCGGGGCTGGGCTGCAGCATGTGGGCATGCGGCGCGTCGTGGCCGCTGCGGGCCTGGCTGCCGGGCGGCGCGTTGGCCGCCTGCCGCGGGCCGGGGCGGCAGTCGGGGCCGGCGCAACTGGGCCAGACCTGGGCCGCGCCCAGACGGCCGTCAGGCAGCAGCGGCAGCGCAGCAAAGCGCGCGTCGCCGTAATGCGCTACCCACGCATGGCCCGCGCCCAGCGACAGATGGCAGGGCGCGTGTCCGCCGCTGGGCAGGCGTTGCAGCAGCACCAGCCGGCCGGCGTCGTCCTGCGCGTAGACAGCCACCTGATGCGCACCTTCCTCGGCCGCATAGACGAACCGGCCGTCCGTGGCCAGCCAGCTGGGGCTGCCCGCATTGGGCGTGAGGCCCAGCGGCCGCAGCGCGCCGCCGGCGTCGATGGCAAAGCTGTAGATGCCCCGCCCCAGCGGCGCATAGCTGCCCACATGCAGGAGGCGGGCGGGCGGTGAGGCAGCCAGGGCGTGGGGCATCAGCGCAGTGGAAGCGGCGAGTTGCAGCAAGTGGCGGCGGTGCATCAGAGCTTCAGGCGCAGACCCAGACGCAGCAGCAGCCGCAGCAACACCAGCACCAGCGCCAGCATGGCCACGCCGCGCAAGAGGCCCGCCCAGCCGGCGCCCGACCCGGCAGGCCAGGTCCAGCCGGCCAGCGCCATCACCGCGCCGATGACGAAGGGCAGCAGATAGGCCAGCAGCGGATGGCGGGCGGCGTCGCCCAGCAGCCGCAGCGTGCCCCGGCCCAGCGCGGTGCGGGCCAGCGGCCGCACGAACAGGTAGAGCAGCAGCGTGGCGCCCGCGCACACCAGGCCCCAGCTGGGCGTGGCCTGGATCTTGGACAGCGGGAACTGGCCACGCAGGCTGAAGCCCATGGCCAGCATCGTGAACGCGGCCAGCAGCGCGACGCGCGTGGCGCGGTCGGGGGCCACGCGGTGCTGCGGGTCGTGCAGCAGCCGCGCCGCGCCCATGCCCGCCAGCACCAGCAGCGCATGCGTGGCATGGGCGCCGCCGCCCAGGTGCGGCGCGGCCAGCGCATACCAGAGCACGCACAGCGGCAGCACGGTCACCACGGCAATCAGCCGGCTGTTCTGCGGCGTCTGCAGGAACAGCAGCGCCACCAGCCCGTAGGCCCAGCCGATCAGCCCCAGGATGCCCCACCAGTGCAGGCCCATGCCGCCGGGATAGGCCCAGGCCAGCCCGCCCAGCAGCGCCAGGCCCGCCAGCCGCACCGGCCCGGGCAGCGCCGGCCCGCCGCTGACGCTACCCCAGGCGAGGAAGACGCCCGCGAACGCGACCAGCAGCCAGCCCGCGGCGTTGAAGCCGGGCGGCGCCATCTCGGCATTCACCATGAACAGGCCCGTGACGATCAGCGCCAGCGTGCGCTCGGCGGCGGTGCGCAGCGCGCCGTGGCGGCCGGCCTGATTGATGCGCTGCTGCAGCGCGAACGGCAGCGACAGGCCCACGATGAACAGGAAGGCCGGGAACACCATATCTGCCACCGTCATCGCGTCGGCGTCGGCCGGCGCATGCCTCAGCCAGCCCGGCAGGCCGGCCACGCCCGCCCATTCGTTGACGAGGATCATCACGGCGACGGTCAGGCCCCGCAGCAGGTCGATGGCGGGCTGGCGTGGCGATGGGGAGGCAGTTGCAGTCATGGGCCGCGATTACACGGCAAAAGGCGGCTGGCGCCTGTGGCGTGCTTGTTCGCGTGGCGCCAAACGCCTGCGATGGCACTCCGGCCATGGCCCCGCGCACGTGCAGGGCGCAGAGGCCGCCATCCTGCGCCACCGCGTCAGCCAGCGCCTGCTTCAGCAGCAACTAGGCGAAGTGCGTCGTGATCGCGTCCACCACGCGGTCATCGTCGTCCACGACCGCCATCCACGCCCATTTGTCGAAGGTGGTGCAGGGGTGGGACGGGCTCAGCGCCACGCGCTCGCCGACGGCCGGGCCGTCGCACTCGGCGGGGTCCCAGCGCAGATAGGCGTGCTGGTCGTTCAGCCCGGTCACGCGCCAGCCGCGCGGCGCCGTCTGCCCGCCGCGGCCCTGCCACACGGGGACCGGCCAGCCCTGGTCGAAGGACACATCGCGCCGCCCGGCATTGAGCAGCGCCAGGCCCGGCTCGGGCGCGGACAGCACCTGCGTCCAGACCTCCAGCGCCGGCTGCAGGCTGGGGGCGCCCAGCGGTGTGCCCAGGCGCTGGTCCATGGCCTGCATGTAGCGGCCGTAGTGCGCATGGTCGTGGCAGACGTAGCAGCCCGAGCGCAGCAGGCCCAGCCGGCCCGGCCGGCTTCGCAGCACCGGCGCCACCAGGTCGAACAGCGCCGAGCCGCCGCCGCTCAGCCACAGCGGCTGCACGTCGATCAGCCCCTCGGCCTCGATGGCGGCCAGCAGCGCCTCGACGCGCGCCTGCCAGTGCTGCATCAGCGCGCGGTCGGGCGCGCTCTCGCCGACGACCTGCAGGCCTTCGTAGAAGCCGATGCCGCGCAGCCGCAGCGCCGGGTGGGTTTGCAGTGCCCGGGCCAGCGCGAGCGCCGTGTGGTCGTCGCGCACGCCGCAGCGCGTGGTGCCCAGCTCGATCAGCACGTCCAGCTTCGCCTCGCCAGCGCCCAGCGTCTGCCAGTGCGCCGCGATCAGGTCCAGCTGCGCTTGCGAGTCCACGAAGAACGCGAGCTCCAGCCCCGGGTGGCGGCGGCGCAGATCCAGCAGCAGCGCCAGGTCGGCGTGCGCGACCAGCTGGTTGGCGATCAGCGCCCGCCGCGCACCGGCGGCCAGGCCCAGGCGCAGCTGGTGCACGTTGGCAAAGGTCAGGCCCCAGGCGCCGGCATCCAGCTGGCGCTTGAACAGCTGCGGGCTCATCGTCGTCTTGCCATGCGGCGCCATCTGCACGCCCTGCGTCGTCGCGAAGTCCTGCATCCAGCGGATGTTGTGCGCCAGTGCGGCCTGGCGCACGACGGCCAGCGGCGTGGGCAGGTCGGCCAGCGTCCAGCCCTGCCGCGCCACGTCGGCCAGCGCCACGGGCGCGTGCAGCGGCGCAAAGCCCTTCAGCCAGGGGCCCAGGCGGGGTGCGTCGGTACCGAGTCCGTCCATCGCGCCATCATCGCGCGGTTCGGTCAGGCTGCCGCCCCGGCTCGGCATGCCGGACCACCGGCCTCGCCGCTCTCCATGTCGTCCATGGCCTTCACGAGGTCCCAGGTGCTGACGGGGATGGCCGGCAGGTTGGCGCCGGGTGGGCGCGCCGGCCGTCGCTGGGGGGCGAGTACGGCGCAACGAGGCAAGCCAGGCTGGCGCCGATGAAACAATGTCCGGCATGAAACGCCGCCCGCTGATCCTGCTCGCCCTGGCTGCCGCCGCCCTGGTGATCGCCGCCCTCGCCTGGCGCGCGCTGCGGCCGCCGCTGCTGCCGGCCGTCGTCGTGGAAGCGCGGCCGCTGGAGCGCACGCTGGTGTTCTCGGCGCGCGTGGCCAGCCGCTCGCGGGTGGAGGTAGGCGCCACGGTGACCGGCCGCGTGGAGACCGTGGCGGTGCGTGAGGGCGACACGGTGGCGGCCGGCGGCGTGCTGCTGACGCTGGAGAGCGACGAGCTGCGCGCCACGCTGGCCCAGGCCGAGGCCAGCGAGCGCCAGGCCGC
>JBKBVY010000149.1:0-8615 GCA_046289335.1 Roseateles sp.
GGCGTGAGCTACCCCACCGCCTGGGCTCTGCAGCACAAGATCAACCACGCGATGGCGCTGCGCGAGGGACAGCACCAACTCGCGGGCACGGTTCAACTCGATGACGCCTACCTGGGAGGTGAGCACCCGGGCGGCAAGTGCTCGCGGCCTCGCGGCGTTAATGAGGCATTCTTATGGCTGTTCATCCGAGGTTGTTTGGGGTTGATGGTTTGGCTTGAGAACCTCCATCTTCCACGACTACCTCGGGTGAACAACCTCTTGGGAAACGACATCTAGATCGCTTCAGGCTCACTCGGAGCGGAATCGATCAGCTGTGAGCTTCGATGGTGAGTGCCGGCTTCAACAGGTTGAAGCTCAGCGTTTGACTTTGGTCCCCAACCCACGCTTCGCGGGAACTGGCGATTGCTCCGCCCGCCGCAATGTGCATCAAGGCCAATCGAACCGACGATGAGTCCAAGTGGCGGGGCTCAAGCTTCAGCCCGCCGAGGGTCAATGTCAGGCTGATAGCTTCTTCTGCTTTGACGCTGATCTCCAGCGTCAAGCCGCTGGCGCTGAACGCTGAGAGGGCGAGCAGGAGTTTTTGCATCCCAGCTTGAAAGAGCTCCGCATTGCCTACCGCAGTCAGGGTTCTACTGGGTAGGGCCAAGCCCAGGTCAATGGGCTTGCTTTGGGTTCGCCGCCATGCGTCAAGCGACGTCAACGAATGCGCCAGGTCAAAGCCACTCAGGTCCGGGGGAGCAATGGGCAGTGCAGCGCGCCCCTGAACGGCGGCGACCAGGTCCTCGGCAGAATGGACGCCGTCGCTCAAGGCCTGTAGCAAGGCCAGCTGCACGCTGGAGGCCACGACCGCATCACGCAGCGCCTCGCGGCGTTGCTCGGCGACGATTCGATCGGTTGCATCACGCAGCACGACGGTGGTGATGCGGTGCGTACCGCCCCCCTGCTGAAAAACCACTGGCTCCACCGACCGGGCCGCTCCGTCGCCGCGGAACAGGCGCAGTAGCCGGGCTGGGCGGCCGCTTCGCCGCCGCTCATTGGCTTGGCCCATGGCTTCGTTGGCAAAGTCCAGGGCCATCCAACCGGGCAGCACCGCCTCCGCGGCCTGGCCGATCGCGCGTTCCACAGTGACGCCGAACAAGGCGGCAGCCGCCTTGTTCATCAGCCTCACCATGCCGGCCGAGTCCACCGAAACGATGGCATCCGAGGCCACCGACACGAGCTCGGCCACGCGGCGATCGCCCAGCTCCTGCCACTGCGCGGCGATGGCGCTGGCCGTCTCTTCGCTATCGCTGCGCAGCTGCAAGAGCTTGCGAACCCTGGCCAGCAGCACGTCGGGCTTGAAAGGCTTGGCCATGAAGTCGGAGGCGCCGACCGCGAAACTCAGGGTCTCGTACTTGGCCTCGGCGTGTACGCTGACAAAGGCCACCGGCACCTGGCTCAGCACGGGATCGGTCTGCATGGCCTGGCACACGGCGTATCCATCCAGCCCAGGCATCTGTGCATCCAGCAGCACCAAATCGGGAACCTCGCTATGCATCTGGGCGAGCGCCTCTTCGCCATCAGCTGCCGCCAGCAAGGTGGCGCCCACCGGCGCCAGCGTCGAGCGCAAGGCTTCGATCGCCAGCGGGTCGTCGTCCACCAGCAAGATGCGCGCGCTGCGCAGGTTCAGGGCAGCCGGCTGGCGGCCGCGCAGCGCCGACAGCCGCAGCAAGGCCCGCATGCGATCGACCAACAGCTCCGGCTGGAACGGTTTGCGGATGAAGTCCTGCGCGCCGATCTGCAGTGCCGTGGCCTCCAGCGCTTCATCGCTGGCACTGGTCACCAGGATCACCGGCAGGCGCGCGCTGGCAGGGCGAGCCCGGAGCTGCGCAAGCACCTCCATGCCCCCTAGGCCCGGCATGTTGACATCGAGGATGAGCAGATCGGGCAGCTCCACCTCCACGGCGTTGATCGCTTCAGCGCCACTGCGCGCAAAGCGTATGCGTGCATACGGCGCCAAGGTCTTGCTCAGGACCTGCAGCGTCACCGTGTCGTCATCAACCAGCAACAGTCTGGGCTTGTCGGCCATCGATTCACCTCCTTTGGACGATCCCGGCGCTTCGGCACGCGCTCTCTCTGTATTCTCTGGGCGCCAACCATAACAATGATGGGGTGGCGTGACCGCGGCACGTTGCGCCGAACCAGGATTCCCAACACGATGCAAGCTCAGTTCAGTAGGACATGGATATGGGTTGGGCTGCTGGGTCTGATCGGCACGGGCCTTGTCGGTGCTTGGTTGAGCCTGGAGAACCAGCACCGACTCGACAGGGAGATGGAGCGCCAGGCGCAGCAGGTGGTGGAACAGGTGGAGGCGCGCTTCGGCCTCTACGAGTACGGTCTGCGCGGCGCCCGCGGGGCCATCCTCGCCGGCGGCGGGGCGGACATCCGGCGCCTAACCTTTGCCGAGTACTTGCAAAGTCGCGAGCTGTCGCGAGAGTTCCCGGGGGCCCGGGGCTTTGGCTACATCCGGCGCTGGCCCGCTGGCCAGGATGAGGCCGAGCTGCGCCGCGCTCGCGCGGACGACAGGCCGGATTTCCAGCTTCGTGAATTGGCCCCGAATCCGGGCGAACGATTCGTCATCGAGTACATCTACCCCCAGGCCAGCAACCAGGGCGCGACTGGCCTGGATATCGCGTCGGAACGCCATCGGCGCGAGGCGGCAGTGGCCGCGGCCCAGTCGGCCGCGCCGCGGCTGACGGCGCCGATCACCCTGGTGCAGGCCAACCAGAAGCCCCGGCAGGGCTTTCTGATGCTGCTGCCGGTCTATGCGCCGGGCGTGTTGCCACCCGATCCTGATGCAAGGCTGGCGCAGACCATGGGCTGGTCCTACGCACCGCTGCTGGCCGACGAGGTGCTCAAGCCCTTGCTGGAGGCGTTCCCGCTGGTGAGCATCGGTCTGGCTGAACGCGATCAAGCCAAGAGCTTTTTCGAGACCCACCCGGACATGAACGACGCAGCCGCTGAAACCACGGCGCGCGTCGATAGAAGCCTGTCGATGTTCGGCCGGGCCTGGCGGCTGGAGTTGCAGTCCAGCCCCGCCTTGCGTGCCCAGTCGCGCCTCGCGCCGGTCTGGTTGGTGCTGGTGCTCGGCGCCCTGATCAGCGGGCTGATCGCTCTGGTCGTCCGCCTGGCGACTGCCCGGCCGGATGCCGGGGGCCTGGCTCAGCGAGGCGGCACCCGGCTGGCGGACTTCGTTCGCAGCCCGCTGGCGCGCTGGGCCTTGCTGGTCCTGCTGGCATTGGGCGGGGCCTATGCGGTTTTAGTGGGCTGGCAGGTCAGGCAGTCGGTCGCCGCCCGCGTCGAGCGCGAGTTGCAGCTGCTGGTGGACCAGCGCGCCAGCACCGGCGAGACCGCCATCAAAGGCCGCAGGGCCGCGCTGCTCTATCTGCGCGCAACACCGCCGGTCGATGGGCTGGTGCGCAGCGACGCCAGCGGTCGCGACCCGCTGGATGGCAGCGCTGCCGCGATGTGGCGCCAGCGCATGGGGCAGATCTTCGCGGCTTATGCGCAGGCCAATCCGGACGCCCAGGAGATCCGCTTGATCCGCCTGGAAGGCACTGCCCAGCAACTGGTCACTTGGCGCCGGCAGGCCGTCGGCGCCGCCTCGGCCGGTGCCGTGTCGACCGAAGAGCCTCTAGCCCCGGCGGCGCTCAGCACGCTGAATGACCTGCGCGCCCGCCTGCTGCGCGGCGAGGCCTGGACCCATCCCGTCATGGCCACCCCTCGCGCTGACGCGCCCGCCGAGCCACTGCGGCAACTCATTCGCTACACCCAACCCGTGCTGGTCGACAGCAGGCTGTTCGGCGTGCTGGAAATGGACGTCGATGTCTCCGCGCGCTTCATTGCCGAGAGTCTGCGCCTGCCCTGGGGCGGCAGCTTGCATGTGCTGGGCAACGACGAGCGCTGGCTGACCCGCCAAGGTCCGCTGGAGGGAAACGCCGCCGACAGTTGGCGGGACCGCTACCGCCCCGGCTCCTTGGCGGTCGCCACGCCGCTCGGACGCTTGCGCGCTTGGCAGGGCAGGCAAGCCGAGGTACTGAGCGTGGAAAGCGTCATCGATCCCAACCCCGGCGATCGAAGTGCACGGGTCATCTACCGCGCGGTCGTGCCCAAGCAGGCCATGGACGCCGAGGTGAACACGCAATGGCGCGCACGGATGCTGCCGCCGGCATTGCTGGCGGGCCTGTTCTACGCACTGATTTACCTGTACTGGCGCCTGCAGCAACGCCATCAAGGACGACTCACGGCACTGAACGCCGACCTCGAGCGCCGCGTCGCGGAGCAGACGCAGGATTTGCAGAGCGAGCGTAGCCGCCTGAGCAACATCCTGGAGGGCACCGGGGCTGCCACCTGGGAGTGGAACTGTCAGACCGGCGAAGCCCACTTCAATGCGCGCTGGGCGCAGATCCTCGGCCTTGAGCTCGACGCGCTGCGGTCGATGGCCGGGCAGCCCTGGGGCGAGCTGATTCACCCTCAGGACAGGGAACGGGCGCGTTCTTCGCTGATCGCCCACCTCAAGGGGGAAAGCCCGCTGTATGCCGGCGAAGGCCGCCTGCGCCACCGCGACGGCCACTGGGTTTGGACCCTGACCACCGGTCGGGTCATGACGCGCACGCCCGACGGGCGCGCCGAATGGCTGAGTGGCACTTTGCTGGACATCTCCGAGATGCGCGCCGCGCAGCAGGAGCGCGAGCGCTTTGCCAGCCTGCTGCGCGGCGTGCTACAGGCAGCCACCGACTTCTCCATCATCGCCACCGATCCCGACGGCCTGATCACCGTCTTCAATGCCGGTGCCGAACGCCTGCTGGGCTACCGCGCCGAAGAGATGGTCGGGCGGCAGACTCCGGCCCTCATCCATCTGCCCGAAGAGGTTATGCAGCGCGGCGCCGAACTCAGCGCGGCCGAGGGTGTGGCGGTGCAGGGATTTCGCGTCTTCGTGCAGGTGCCCGAGCGCGAGGGCAGCGAGCAGCGCGAGTGGACCTATCTTCGCCAGGACGGCAGCCGGGTGCCGGTGATGCTGACGGTGAGTGTGGTGCGCAGCGAGCGCGGCGAAATCGTCGGCTACCTGGGCATCGCACAGGACATCTCGGCCCGACTGGCCGCCGAGCGGGCGCTGCGCCATGCCAAGGCCGCCGCCGAGCAGGCCAGCACCGCCAAGGGCATGTTCCTGGCCAACATGAGCCACGAAATCCGCACGCCGATGAACGCGGTGATCGGCATCGCCCAGCTACTGGCCGACACCCCGCTCAGCGAGGACCAGCGCCAACTGCTGCGCAAGCTGCAGGTGGCCGGGCGCTCGCTGCTCGGCGTCATCAACGATGTGCTGGACCTTAGCAAGATCGAAGCCGGCGAGCTGGCCGTCGAGCAGGCGTCGTTTCAGCTCAGCGAGCTGCTGCGTGATCTGGACGCGGTGTTTGCCGACACGGCGCGGGTCAAGGGCCTGGAGTGGGAGCTGAGCAGCGCCCCGGAACTACCGGACAACCTGATTGGTGACGCGCAGCGCTTGCAGCAGGTGCTCAGCAATCTGCTCAGCAACGCCATCAAGTTCACCGCCCAGGGCCGGGTCAGCCTGCGCGTCGACCGCGTCGAACTCGATGCACAGCGGCCTGGCATTCGCTTCCAGGTGCGAGACAGCGGCATCGGCATCGCGCCTGAGGCGCAGACGCAGCTGTTCCAGCCCTTTATGCAGGCCGAGGCGTCGACCACCCGGCGCTTCGGCGGCACCGGCCTGGGCCTGTCCATCGTCAAGCACCTGGTAGGTCTGATGGGCGGCACGGTGGCGCTGGAGAGCCAGCCGGGCCAGGGCAGCCTGTTCAGCCTCACGCTGCCGCTGCAGACGGCCGCCGAGGCCGGCGCCAGCAGACAGGGCCGGCTGGAGGCGGTCATCGTCGAGGACGACGAGCTGCAGGGCGAGCGCCTCAGCGCGCTTTGCAACGGCTTTGGCTGGCAGGCTTGCAGCGTCGGCGAGGCTGCGGGCCTGCTGACGCTGGTGCAGCAGCGCCTGCAGACCGGCCAGCCCTTGCCCGATGTGCTGCTGGTCGACTGGCACCTGGGCGACGGTCTGGACGGCATCAGCGCCATGCGCCGACTGCGCGCGTCGCTGCCGGCCAGCCAAGTGCCGGCGGCCTTGCTGATCACCCAGGACCAGCGGCGCGCCCTGCAGACCGAGGACATCGAGACCGTGGTCGATGCGGTGCTGGCCAAGCCGGCCAACCCGTCCACCCTGTTCAACGCCGTCAACGAGGCGATCGCCAAGCGCAAGGGCGGCAGCGATCACCTGCTGGACCCGACGGTCATCCGCCGTCTGGGCGGCGGTCTGCTGCCCGAGGTCCGACTGCTGGTGGTGGACGACAGCGACATCAACCTGGAAGTGGCAAGGCGCATGCTGGAGCGGCAGGGGGCGCTGGTGCACTGCGACAACCACGCGGAGGCCGCGCTGGCGCGCCTGGCCGGCGACGACTCGTTCGACGCCGTGCTGATGGACATCCAGATGCCAGGCATGGACGGCTTGGAAGCCACGCGGCAGATTCGCGAGCGCCTGCAACGGCGCGAGCTGCCGG
The DNA here is from genome assembly GCA_046289335.1 of Roseateles sp. GTDB lineage: Bacteria > Pseudomonadota > Gammaproteobacteria > Burkholderiales > Burkholderiaceae_C > Pelomonas. The sequence continues at coordinate 6,600 of JBKBVY010000149.1, forward strand.
TGATTGCGCTGACCGCCGGCGCCTTGGTTGAGGAGCGCCGCCGCGCGCTGGACGCCGGCATGGACGACTTCTTGACCAAGCCCCTGGACCCCGAGGCCCTGGTGCGCACGCTGCGCCGGCACATCGAAGCCCGGCGCGGCGCCCCGCTGCCGGTGCGCGGCAGCGACGCCCAGGCCACGCTGCCCGCGGACTGGCCCTTGATCGACGGCATCGAGGCGGCGGCCACCGCCCACCGGCTTGGCAACGACGCCGCGTTGTTCCGCCGCCTGCTGGGCAAGCTGCTGGAGGCGCATGCGGCGAGCTGGGTCGACGGCCTGGCGGCAATGAGCGCCGACCAGGCCGCCGCTGCCTTGCACCGGCTGCGCGGCTCGGCAGGTTTGTTGGGCGCCGAGAGGGTGCAGGCGTTGGCGGCGGACGGGGAGGCGCGCCTCGGGGCTGGTGCCAGCACCCAGGACCTGAGCGGCCTGTTCAAGGACCTGGCGCAGGCCCTGGGTCAGCTTAGGGAGGCGGCGCGCACCAGCCTGGCTGCCAGTGCGCCCGCGCCGGAGTCGGGCAGCGCCGTGCTGCCGGATGCCCCCGCGCTGCTCGCCCGGCTGGAGGACTTGCTGACCCAGCAGGACATGGAAGCGGCGGACTCATTCACGCGGCTGCGGCCCTGGCTGTTGCAGCATGGCATGCCGGCCGATGACGGCGAGCGATTGCAGCGCATGATCGAAGACCTGGACTTTTCTCCCGCGCTGGCCTTGCTGCAGGCGTGGAAGGCGAGGTCCGCCCCGACATCCCACTGACCGGAGTTCCGCATGTCGATCGCCCGCACCGCGCGGACCGTGCCGTACAAGCGCTCTTGGGCCGGCCTGGCCCTTTTTCTGGTCTCGGGACTGGGCATCGGCAGCGCGGTGCAGGCCGCAAGCGCCACCGATCCGCCCCGCCCCGTGCGCTTCGCACCCGAAGCCGATTACGGCCCCTTTGTCTATGCCGACAGCGATGGACAGGTCCGCGGCCTGTCGGTCGACCTGCTGCTGGCCATCGCGCCCCGGGCCGGGCTGCAGATTCAAACCCTCCCCCCGCGCGACCTCGCCGATATCCTTCAGGGCGTCAAGGCCGGTGAGGTGGACCTGGTCTCGTCGCTCAGGCCCACCCCCGAGCGCAGCAGCTTCCTCGGCTTCAGTCCGCCCTATGTCGAGGTGCCGGCGGTGCTGGTGCTGCGCAAGGGCGCGCCGCGTCGCCAGAGCCTGGCCGATTTGCGTCAGCAGCGCATCGGCGTCGGCAAGTCCTATGCGGTAGAGAGCTTCGTGCGCCAGCGCTACCCCGCGCTGCGCTGGGAGGCGCAGGCCAACGACGTCGTCGCGCTGCGCGCGCTGGCCGCCGGCCAGCTCGATGGCGTGGTGGCCGATGCCGCGAGCGTGCGCTTCATCCAGCGCCGCGAAGGACTGAGCGGCATCGAGATCCACGAGACCGTGGGCTTCCAGTACGCGCTGAGCTTTGCCTATCCCGTCCACCGCAGCGACCTGGGCGAGGCGCTGCGCCTCGGCCTGCGTGAGCTGCCGCGCGGCGAACGCGACCGCATCGTGAAGCAATGGATGGATCTGAGCGCATTGGCCTATCGGCCGCAGCAGGCCGACTGGGTGCAGCGCGGCCTTTGGGGGCTCGGGGCGCTGGCGCTGCTGCTCAGCGGGGTTGTGCTGGTCCAACGGCGACGCCGGGCGGCGAACGCTCATGACTGAGCGCCAGGCCTGGTTGGCCCTGCCCCGGCCGCCGATGACCCTCGATGTCGCAGCGGCCGCGCTCGTTTACCTGCTCCTGGCTTGCCTGGCGATATGGCTGTCCAAGCAGCCGGGCAGCATCGCCATGCTTTGGTACGCCAACGCCGCCATGGTGCCCTTGCTGGCCCGCCGGCCCTGGCGGGCATGGCCGCCCGTGCTGCTGGCCGTGGGCGGCGCCTGCGTGACGGCCAACGGCGCATTTGGCACACCGTGGGGGCCCAGCGTGGGCCTGGCGCTGGCCAATCTCATCGAG
>JBKBVY010000150.1:0-8605 GCA_046289335.1 Roseateles sp.
AGTCGATGGCCTTGGCCAGCTTCTTGGCCTCGGCCGTGATCTCGCCGGCCGAGCGGCCTTGGGCGTTGGCGCTGACGGTGATGGTGCGCTTGCCGTCGCCGTGCTGGATCTGGCCCGGGCCCTTGCCCATGGTGACGGTGGCGATCTGGTCCAGCGGCACCATGCGGTTGGTGCCGCTCACCGCGATGGGCAGCCGCTCGATGTTGGCGGCGTCGACCCGGTCGGCCGGGTGCAGGCGGATGGCCACGTCGCGGGCCTCGCCGGTGGGGTCGATCCAGTCGCCGGCCTCCACGCCTGCGAAGGCCACGCGCAGCGCCTGGGCGGCGTCGTTGACGGAGATGCCCATCTGGTTGGCCAGGCCGCGGTCCAGCTCGATCTGCAGCTCGTTCTGCGGATCCTGCTCGGAATAGCCCACGTCCACCGCACCCTTCACGCCGCGCAGCGTCTTCTGGAACTCCAGCGTCAGCTCCTGCAGCTTGCGGCTGTCGGTGCCGTAGAAGCGGATCTGCACGGGCTTTTGCGCGCCGTTGTTCAGGTCGTCCAGCACCACATACTCGGCGCCCACCAGGCGGCCGACCTTCTCGCGCAGGTCGGTGGCGATGTCGTCGGCCGAGCGCTTGCGCTCGGTGCTCTTGCCGATGTCGACGTAGATGCGGCCGCCGGACGCGTTGGGATAGGCCATGGTGGCCTTGGTCTCGGGCAGCGCGCGGGCCAGCGCGGCCGCGGCATCCAGCTTGAGGCGCGAGTAGTCCAGGCTGCTGGACGCCGGGCTGCGCACGTCGATGACGAGGAAGCCCGCATCGGCCTTGGGCAGGAAGCTGGAGCCGCCGAACTTGGCCTGCAGCACGATGGCACCGACGAAGCTCAGCACCGCGAATGCGGCCATCCAGCGGCGGTGGTGCAGCGCCCAGGCGATGACGTGGCCGTAGCCGTTGGCCACGCCGTCGAACCAGTGGTTGAAGCGCTGCAGCAGCTTGCCGAAGCCCTTGCGGGGCTGCTCGTGGTAGCCCGGTGGGTCGCCCCAGTAGGCCGACAGCATGGGGTCCAGCGTGAAGCTGATCAGCAGCGACACGATGACGGAGGCCACCACGGTCAGCGCGAAGGGCTTGAACCACTGGCCCGGCCCCTGGCCCATGAAGGCCACCGGCACGAACACGGCCACGATGGCGAAGGTGGTGGCCGCGACGGCCAGGCCGATCTCGGCCGTGCCCTCGCGGGCGGCGGTCACACGGTCGCTGCCGCGCTCCATGTGGCGCACGATGTTCTCTCGAACCACGATGGCGTCGTCGATGAGCACGCCGATGGCCAGCGACAGGCCCAGCAGGCTCATGAAGTTCAGCGAGAAGTCCATCAGCCACACGGCGATGAAGGCGGCCAGCACCGAGGTGGGCAGCGACAGCGCGGTGATCAGCGTGGAGCGCCAGCTGTTCAGGAACACGTAGACCACGAAGATGGTCAGCCCTGCACCGAACACCAGCGCATGCGTGACGTTGTAGAGGCTGTTCTCCGCGTCCTCGCCCCCGTCCTGCGTGATGTCGAGGGTGGTGCCGGCGGGCAGCTCCTTGCGGATTTCCGCCACCAGCTTGCGCGCCTCGACGGCCACACTGACAGTGGACGCGTCGCGCGAACGCGTGATGGACAGGCCCACGTTGGGCCGGCCGTTGCGCAGGCTGTAGCCGGTCATCTCGGCAAAGCCGTCCTGCACCTCGGCCACCTGGCCCAGGCGGATGACCTGGCCGGCATTGCGCTTGATGATCATCTGCTCGAACTCGGCCGGGCTTTCCAGCCGGCCCAGCAGGCGGATGCTCTGGTCTTCCAGCGCGCCGCGCACCTTGCCGACCGGCGCCGTCGTGTTCTGCGCCCGCACGGCTGCCAGCACCTCGGTGACGGACACGCCGAACTCGCGCAGCTTCTCTGCGCGCAGCAGGATGGACAGCTCGCGCTTGAGCGCACCGTTGACGTTGACGACGGACACGCCCGGGATGGCCCGGAAGCGTTCGGCCAGCTGGTCTTCGGCCAGGCGGCTGAGCTGGGCATGGGTCAGCGAGGTGCTGGACAGCGCCAGCTGCAGGATGGGCTGCGCCCCCGGGTCGGCCCGCGTGATGATGGGCTCGCGGATCTCGGTGGGCAGCTTGTAGCGCACCGAGTTGATCGCATTGCGCACCTCGTCGGCAGCCTCGATCATGTTCTTCGAGAAGTCGAAGACCAGCACGATGGTGGCGCTGCCCTCGCGCGACGTGGAGTTGGAGCGGTCCACGCCCGAGATGCTCTGCAGCGCCTTCTCGATGCGGTTGACGACCTCGCGCTCGACGGTCTCCGGTGACGCACCCGGGTAGGGGATGTTGATGACGAGCACCGGCGGCTCAACGTCGGGGAACTGGTTGACCCGCAGCTTGGACAGTGCCAGCAGGCCCACCAGCATCAGACCGATGACCATGACCACGGTCGCGACGGGCCGGCTGATGCTGAAGTTGGACAGGAACATGGGGGGTCTCCTGCGGATTACTTGCTGGCGGGCTTGGCCGCCGCCGCAGCCGACGCGGCGCCCGAACCCGACGCCACACGCTGCACGGATGCACCGTCGGTCAGGCTGCCGGTGGGGGCGCGCAGCACCTCGTCACCCAGGGCCAGGCCGCTGACGATGACCGCATCGCCCCGGCGCTCGTCGCGCTCGCCCAGCGTCACGGCGACCTTCTTGAGCTGGTTGCCGGCCACCTTCCAGACGAAGGCGCTGTCGCCCTGGCGCACGATGGAACCCTCTGCCAGCACCAGCGCCTTGCGCTCGGTGCTCTCGACCCGCCCTTCGGCATACAGCCCTGCCACCTGTGGCGCCTTGGCCTTGTCGTTGAACTCGGCGGTCACCTCGACCTGGCGCGTGGTCGCGTTGGCGGCGGCGTCGATGCGGGCCAGCTTGCCGCGGAATTCGGCATCGCCGAAGCCGTTGATGCGGAAGGACACCGGCTGACCCAGCTTGAGCTCGCCCAGGCGGTCGGCCGAGACCTGGCCTTCGAAGCGCATGGAGGCCGGGTCGATGACCTTCACCAGTTCGCGGCCCACCTGCACCGTGTCGCCCACCGACACCTTGCGCTCGCTGACCACGCCGTCGAAGGGCGCACGCACCTCGGTGCGCGAGACCTGCTGGCGTGCGGTGACGACGCGCGCCTTGGCTGCGGCCAGCTCGCTCTGCGCGGCGTTGCGGCGGATCTCGGCGTCCTCCAGCGCCTGCATGGAGGTCACGCCCTGCTGGTTCAGCGTGCGCTGGCGGGCCAGCACGCGCTCGGTCTGCTCGAAGCTCTGCTGAGCTGCGCGCATGGCCTCCTCGGCGGAGGTCAGGCTATCGCGGATGGCGGTGGCGTCCAGCCGGATGATGAGGTCGCCGGTGCGCACGCGCTCGCCATTGTCCTTGGCCACCTGCAGCACGACGGCCGCGACCTCGGCGCGCAGGTCGGCGCGGCGCGCCGGCTGGATGGCACCGCTGATGACCGGCGCACCGATCAGGCCGCTCTGCCCCACCTGGCGCAGGTCCTCCGGCGCCAGCAGCAGCGGCGCGGCGGGCTTGGTCGCGCCGGCCTTGGCGTCGTCGGGCTTGCCGCCCTTGCCGCAGGCGGTCAGGAGCAGAGCCAGGGTCAGGGCGGTCAGGAGCGGCGTTGCACGCGTCATGGAGCAGCTTTCCTCAGGAATGGGGTGTCAGGCGGCATACAAAGCGGCCGAGCTTAACGGCCTGGCAAGGCATCGCCAGAGGTCATGCACCGACGAAGCGGGGCGTCAGGCGGAGCGCCAGTCCAGTGGCCAGGCGCCTTGCTGCCAGCGCTGCAGCCACAGCAGGCCGATCAGCGTCTTGGCATCGGTCAACTCGCCGGCAGCGGCCAGCCGGTCCAGATCGTCGATGCTGTGCGTGACGAGTTCGAGGAACTCGCCCTCGTCCAGGCGCTGGCTGCCGCGTGTGAGGCCGCGCGCGAAGTAGATGTGGATGCCCTCGTCGGAATACGCGATGGCGTTGTGCAGCACGCCGGCATGGGCCCATTCGGCCGCGCTGTAGCCGGTCTCTTCCAGCAGCTCGCGCTGGCCGCAGACCAGCGGGTCCTCGCCGGCATCGAGCTTGCCGGCCGGGAACTCCAGCATCACGCGCCCCATCGGGTGGCGGTACTGGCGCTCCATCAGCAGCCGGCCGTCGTCCAGCAGCGGCACCACCATGACGGCGCCAGGGTGGCGGATGTACTCGCGGGTGGCCACGCCGCCATCCGGCAGCACGACGCGGTCGCGCCGGACATCCAGGAAATGGCCCTGGAAGACCTGTTCGCTGTCGAGCGGCCGCTCGACCAGGTGGTCGTCAGCCCCGGCCACGGCGCAGGTACCGCCAGACGAAGCCGGGGAAGCCCAGCGTGATGAACAGGCAGGCGCCGGCCGTGTAGAACTCCCAGCCTTGCGCATGGCGCTGGCCGATGCGGGTCTCCAGCAGCACACCCACGCCGTAGGTCAGTGCGGCCATCAGCAGCAGTTCCAGCAGGCGCCAGCCCGCGGCCTTGGGCGCGCGGCGTGGGCCCACCAGCAGCAGCCGCTCGCTGAAGTAAGGCAGGTTGGCCGCCACGACGGCCAGAGCCAGCACCAGTCCGACGGCCAGGGAGGGGTCCATGCAGTTGGGCCTGGGTGGCAGTCAGGGAGGGTCAGGTCGCGAGCGCGCGCAGGATGGCGTGCTTGCAGAGCTCCAGCAAGCCGCCGGGCAGCAGGCCGAAGACCAGCATGGCCGCGCCGTTGAGCGTCATGACCAGGCGCACATCACCCGGCGCGCTCAGGGCCGCGGTGTCGGTGGCGGCATCGAACCACATCACCTTGACGACGCGCAGGTAGTAGAACGCGCCCACCAGCGACACGACCACGGCGAACACGGCCAGCCCCAGGTAGAAGGTCACGCCGGTGGCGACCAGGGCCTGCAGCACGGCCAGCTTGGCATAGAAGCCCACGGTGGGCGGCACGCCGGCCAGCGAGAACATGAACATCGTCATGACCAGCGCGAACCAGGGGCTGCGCTTGGCCAGGCCGGCCAGATCCTTGATCTCCTCGGCCTCATGGCCCTGGCGCGACAGCAGGATGACCATGCCGAAGGTGCCCAGCGTCGTCAGCACATAGGTGACCGCGTAGAACATCGCGGCGCTGTAGGCGTTGGCACCCCACTCGGTGCTGTTGTTCACGACGCCGGAGGCCATGCCCAGCAGCATGAAGCCCATGTTGGCGATGGTGGAGTAGGCCAGCATGCGCTTGAGGTTGGTCTGCGCGATGGCCGCCAGGTTGCCGATCAGCAGCGAGACCACGGACAGCACGACCAGCATCTGCTGCCAGTCCACCGCCAGGCCCAGCATGCCCTCGACCAGCAGCCGCACGGTGATCGCGAAGGCGGCCAGCTTGGGCGCAGCGCCGATCAGCAGCGTGACGGCCGTGGGCGCGCCCTGGTAGACGTCGGGCACCCACATGTGGAAGGGCGCGGCGCCCAGCTTGAAGGCCAGGCCGGCGACGACGAAGACCACGCCGAACACCAGCACGGACTTGTTCGGGATGCCCTTGGCGATGACGTCGAAGACCTCGGGGATGGTCAGCGAGCCGGTGGCACCGTACATCATGGACAGGCCGTACAGCAGGAAGCCGCTGGCCAGCGCACCCAGCACGAAGTACTTCATTGCCGCCTCGGTGGAGACGGCGTGGTCGCGGCGCAGCGCCACCAGCGCATACAGCGACAGACTCATCAGCTCCAGGCCGAGGTAGATGACCAGGAAGTTGTTGGCCGACAGCATCACGTTGATGCCCAGCAGCGACAGCAGGCTCAGCGTGAACAACTCGCCCTTGAGCATGTCGCGCGAGGCGGCATAGGGGCGCGCATAGACCAGCGTGATCATGGTCGCGATGCAGGCGAAGCCCGCCAGCAGGTGGCCCATGGGGTCGGCCACCACCATGCCTTGCATGGCGTAGGTGGTCATGCCGCTGCCGTAGTAGCTGAAGTGCATGACCGCGACGACCAGCAGCGTCAGCTGGGTCAGCCAGTAGGTCGGGCGGCGCTGCTCGTCGGTGACCCACAGGTCCACCAGCGCCACGATGCAGCTCGCGGCCAGCAGCAGGATCTCGGGATAGATCGCGAGCCAGTTCATGTCGTTCATTGTTCTTGCCTCTGCTCGGATCAGGCCGGGATCTTGCTCAGGGCCACATGCCGGAGCAGTTCCGTGACCGAGTGGTGCATCACGTCGGTGAAGGGCTTGGGATGCAGGCCCATGTACAGCGTCGCCACGGCCAGCACGGCGAGCATGACGAACTCACGCTTGTTGATGTCGGTCAGTGCACGCACGTCGTCATTGGCGATGTCGCCGAAGTAGACGCGCTTGACCATCCACAGCGTGTAGGCCGCGCCGAAGATCAGCGCCGTGGCGGCGATGCCGCCGAGCCAGAAGTTGTATTGCACGGTGCCCAGGATGACCATCCACTCGCCCACGAAGCCGGCCGTGGCGGGCAGGCCGCAGTTGGCCATGCCGAAGAACACGGCGAAGGCGGCGAACTTGGGCATGGTGTTGACGACGCCGCCGTAGGACGCGATCTCACGCGAGTGCACGCGGTCGTACAGCACGCCGATGCACAGGAACATCGCGCCCGACACGAAGCCGTGCGCAATCATCTGCACCAGGCCGCCGGAGACGCCCAGTTCGTTGAAGATGAAGAAACCCAGCGTCACGAAGCCCATGTGGGCGATGGACGAATAGGCCACCAGCTTCTTCATGTCCTTCTGCACCAGGGCCACCAGGCCGATGTAGACGACGGCGATCAGCGACATGGCGATGATGAGCCACGACCACTCGCGCGCGGCGTCCGGCGCGATGGGCATGGAGAAGCGCAGGAAGCCGTAGCAGCCCAGCTTCAGCATGATGGCGGCCAGCACGACCGAGCCGCCGGTGGGCGCCTCGACGTGGGCGTCGGGCAGCCAGGTATGCACCGGCCACATCGGCACCTTGACCGAGAAGGCGGCCAGGAAGGCGAAGAACAGCCAGGTCTGCGCGCCGCCGGCCAGCGGCAGCTTGTGCCAGGTCTGGATGTCGAAGCTGCCGCCCGACTGCACGTACAGGTACAGCAGCGCCACCAGCATCAGCAGCGAGCCTGCCAGCGTGTACAGGAAGAACTTGAACGCCGCATAGACGCGGTTCGGGCCGCCCCAGACGCCGATGATGATGTACATCGGGATGAGGGTCGCCTCGAAGAACACGTAGAACAGCATGCCATCCAGCGCGGCGAACACGCCCACCATCAGGCCCGACAGGATCAGGAACGCGCCCATGTACTGGTTCACGCGCGTCTCGATGACCTCCCAGGCCGAGATGACGACGATGACGGTGATGAAGGCCGTCAACGGCACGAACCACATGGAGATGCCGTCCACGCCCAGGTGGTAGCGGATGTTGAAGCGCTCGATCCAGGCATGGTTCTCGACGAACTGCATCGCAGCGGTCGAGGTGTCGAAGCCGGTGATCAGCGGCAGCGTGACGAGGAAGCTCGCCACGGCCGCCACCAGCGCCATCCAGCGCACGGCGTGGGCCTGTTCGTCGCGCCCGAGCGCCAGCAGCACGGCGCCGCAGACGATGGGCAGAAAAATCGCAAGACTCAGCAACATTCTTCTTGTCCTTCTCAGCCGCCGATCAAGGCCTTGAACTGGGGCTCGATGTAGGGCCAGAGCTGCCAGGTCATCAGACCCATCACGCCGAGGATCATGACCAGGGCGTACCAGTACAGGAAACCGGTCTGGACACGGCGCACCAGGCCCGCGATGCCGCCGATGGTGCGGGCCGAGCCGTTGATGACCAGGCCGTCGATCAGCGCGCCGTCGCCACCCTTCCACAGGCCCACGCCGATGGCACGGGCCGCACGGGCGAGGATGTTCTCGTTGATCCAGTCCATGAAGTACTTGTTCTCCAGGACGATGACCAGCGCACGCAGCACCTTGGCCAGCGTGGCCGGGATGCTGGGCGCCACCATGTAGAACACATAGGCCGTGACGACACCGGCGACGGCCAGCCAGAACGGCAGTGTGACCAGGCCATGCGTGGCCATCGCGACGGCGCCGTGGAAGTGGCCAGCGAGCTCGGCCATGGCCGGGTGGGCCGCGGCGTTGACCGTGATGGCGTCCTTCAGGAAGTCGCCGAACAGCATGGACTCGATGGTCAGGAAGCCGATGACGACCGACGGAATGGCCAGCAGCACCAGCGGTACCCAGACGACGGCGGGCGACTCGTGCGGCGTGTGCGCATGGCCGTGGTCATCGTCGTGATGGTCGTGCTCACCCGGGAAGGGCTTGTGGTGGAAGTGCTCCTTGCCGTGGAAGACCAGGAAGTACATGCGGAACGAGTAGAAGGCAGTCACGAACACGCCGGCGACGACGGCGAAGTAAGCGAAGCCGGCGCCCGGCAGGTTGCTGGCGTGCACGGCCAGGATGATGGAGTCCTTGGAGTAGAAGCCCGAGAACAGCGGCGTGCCGATCAGCGCCAGCGAACCCAGCAGCGACGTGATCCAGGTGATGGGCATGTACTTGCGCAGGCCGCCCATGTTGCGGATGTCCTGATCGTGGTGCATGCCGATG
>JBKBVY010000151.1:0-8545 GCA_046289335.1 Roseateles sp.
AGCTAGGTTCGCTCCAGCTTCAGCGACGTCGCGAATCCTCGATCGCCGAGGCTGTGCGCGACCTCGCTGATCAGCCAGGGCAGCGCGTCAACTTCGCTCTTGAAGCCACGCACGACAACCTTCTGCTCCGGCGCAAGATCCGCGCGGCCGAGCGCAAGGGTGTAGTCGAAGGTCGCCGGCGCGCGCTTGCCGCGCTTCTGCGCAGCCTCAGCGGCGGCGCGGGCATCGGCCTCGGTGGCGTAAGTGCGGGACAGCTTACGCGCGCCCTGTTCGTCGCCGACCGTCACATCCTGCTTCTTGCCCGCCTTGCGATCATGCCATGAGGCGGTGACCCCGCCCGATTCCTCGCGCTTGGCGAGGCGGTAGCTGTGGCGGTCGCCATCGCGACGGCGCAAGGTGACTTCGGGCAGCGTCTTTCCGGTCGCGGTTTGGCCGGAACCGACCGGTGCGAAGATCAGCGAGCCGCCCTTAATCGTGGCAACCGCATCATGTTCGCGCCCCAGACGGCGCAGGAGGGCCATGTCGCTCTCCCGGCTCTGCACCACGGTCTTGAGCTGGATCGACGCCAGGGCGGGCGCACAGCGCGCCTGCAGGGCATTTCGACCGGCAACCTCATCCACGATCGCGCCGAGGGTGGTGTCATGCCAGCTTTGCTCGCGGCGCTTTTTCAGATCGCTGGTGAAGTCGGCCGAGCGGGCGGTAATGCGCACCTGGTCAGGCGGGCCGCTGTGTTCGACCTCATCTACCTTGAAACTGACCTTGTCGATCAGGCCGGGCAGCGCCGGGTCGGCCAGGCCTTGCCACCAGTCGGCGGCCAGCTCGGCGCCGTCGGGCGGCGCCAGCCAGGCGGAGGGCAGGCGGGCGGGCGCCTCGGGAGCGGGGGGCTGCGGCGTGGCGCAGGCGGTCAGCAGCAGCGCGGCGGCCAGGGGCAGGAGTCGTGGCGTCATCGGACAGGTCTCGGGGTCTTTCTCGTCAGGCCGCGGCGACGGCGCTCGTGCTCCACCAGGGCCAGGCCCCAGTCGACGATGCGCTCGGCCACCTGGTCCATGGCGCCCGGCGCGTCCAGCATGCCGGGCGTCATCAGGTCCATCAGCGGGCGGCTCAGGCAGTAGTCGTGCGCCATCGCCTGCAGGCCGTACAGCAGCTGGTGCACCGCGGGGTCGGGTCTTGCCAGGCCGATGTGCCGGCACAGCACCGCGGCCATGGCCTGGTGCACCGGCCCGTACAGCTCGCGGAAGACGGCTGCGAACACCGGGCTGGGCTGCTGCACCTCCTTCAGGAACAGCTGCATGACGGCGCGCTGGTCGGCATCGTCCTCGGCGTCCATGAAGGGCAGCAGCAGGCGCTGCAGCACCTCGCGCAGCGACAGCGCCGGGTCGTCGAAGCCGGCCTGCGCGTCCTTCATCGCCTGCAGCGGCCCGGTGATGACGGCGCGGTACAGGCCGTCCTTGTCGCCGAAGTGGTAGTGGATGGCGCCGGGGTTCAGGCCGGCCGCCGCGCAGATCTCGCGCGTGGTGGTGGCCGCCACGCCCTGCTCGGCGAACAGCCGCGTCGCGGCGCTGAGCAGCGCGGCGCGGGCATCGACGGCGTCCTGACGGGCACGGCGGCCGGCGCGCGACGGCGGCGGTGGAGCGGGGGGCTTTCTGGCAGGCATGGGCGCGGACTGTAGCCGACAATCAAGCGCTTGATTGATTTTCTCGGACAAGCCCTGGCACGCAGCCCGGCACCGGACCCGATCTTCGGCTCGCGGCCCGCAAGCCCTAGACTGGCCTGATGAAGAACGCCACCCTCCTCCTGCTGCTGGCCGCGGCCGGCGCCGGTGCCCAGCCCATCGGCTCGGTGGACACCGCCTTCAAGCTCATCGGTCCGGACCACAAGATCGTCGTCGACGCCTACGACGACCCCAAGGTGGCGGGCGTGGCCTGCTATGTGTCGCGCGCCAAGACCGGCGGCATCAAGGGCGCCATCGGGCTGGCGGAAGACAAGGCCGAGGCCTCCATCGCCTGCCGCCAGGTAGGCCCCATCCGCATCACGCAGCCGCTGCCGCGCCAGGAGGAGGTGTTCAACGAGCGCATCTCGCTGGTGTTCAAGCGGCTGCGCATCGTCCGCATGGTGGACGCCGCGCGCAACACGCTGGTCTACCTGACCTATTCCGACCGCCTCATCGACGGCTCGCCGCAGAACAGCGTGACCGCCGTGCCGGTGGGCCGTGACATGCCCATCCCCGTCAAGCCATGAGCTTTGCTGACACCCTGTTCGTACTGATGCCGCTGCAGGCCATGGCCGCGGCGCTGGTGCTCATCGTCTTCATCGGCTGGCGCGGCGCCAATGCCGGCGGCCGCTGGGCGCAGGTGGCGCTGCTGGTGCTGAGCCTGGGCCTGGTGCTGCTGAGCCCGGCCTTCGGCGGCCGGCTGGAAGCGCCGCTGGGCACGCAGCTGCTGGGCTTCGCGCTGGTCAGCGCGGGGCTGACGGCGCTGTGGTGGGCGCTGGGCCTGTGGTTCGTGCCGCAGCCGGGCCGCCAGGCCATGCTGGCGGCGCCGCTGGTCATCGTCGCGCTGCAGGCGCTGCTGGGCCACAACCGGCTGCTCGCGCTGGCGGTGGCCGACGCCCTGCTTGCCGCGCAGCTGGCCTGGCTGGGCGTGCTGCTGGCCCGACCCGGCCGGCCCAGCGTGCTGCAGGGGTTGAACAGCCGGCGCTGGCGGCTGCTGGGCCTGATGGCCGTGCTGCCGCTGCTGCTGGCGCTGGTGTGGCGCACGGCGGTGCTGGGCCTGAGCCACGGCGACACCGCGCTGCCGGACCTGCTGCTGGGCCTGGCCGGCCAGCTGGCGCTGCTGCTGACCCTGCCCATGGTGCTGCTGGCCTGGCGCAGCCAGACCGAGGCCGAGCTGGCCCGGCTCAGCCAGACCGACGGCCTCACCGGCCTCATCGACAGCGCCGCCTTCGCGCAGCGTTCGGTGGACCTGATCTCCATGGCGCGCCGCTACGACGAGCCGCTGGCGCTGGTCATCGTGCAGCTGGACGATCTGCCCGCGCTGCGCGCCGAGCATGGCGACGACTTCGCCGACCGCGCGCTGGCGCTGTTTGCCAGCTGCGTGCATGCGCAGATGCGGCTGGGCGACCTGGCCGGCCGGCTGGGCGACGACTGCTTCGGCGTGCTGATGGCGCGCTGCCTGCCCGAGGGCCCGCAGGCGCTGGACCGCCGGCTGCGCGCCGCGCTGGCCGCGCGCGCGCAGATGGAGCTGGGCCTGCAGCCGTCTTTCAGCGCCGGCTGGGCCAAGCTGCGCCCCGGCGACCGCGGCCTGGCCGACCTGCAGCGCCGCGCCGAGACTGCGCTGTACGAGGCCACCCGGGCAGGCAGCGGCCTGCTGATGGCCGAGCCTGGCGTCAGCGACTGATGAGCGCCGCCGACAACCTCGTCGATGAGTGGGTCGGCCACAACCTGCTGGCCACCGACCCCGCGCTGCTGGCCGCGCTGCGCGGCGCCGCGCCCCAGGCCGTCGAGCCGCTGACCCGCTACGGCGCCGAGCTGGGCAGCGCCGAGACCGCGCAGCTGGCGCGCGACGCCAACCGCCTGGGGCCGCAGCTGCGCCAGCTGGATGCGCGCGGCCGGCGCATCGATGCGGTGGACTTCCACCCCGCCTGGCACCAGCTGCTGGCGATGTACCGCCGGCAAGGCCTGGTGGCCGACGTGTTCGCCACCCACACGCCCGGCCGCTGGGCCGCCTTCGCCGCCGGGGCCTACCTGCACGGCCAGGTGGAGGCCGGCAGCCTCTGCCCGGCCACGATGACGCAGGCGGCCATTCCCGTGCTGCAGAAGCAGCCCGAGCTGTTCGCGCCGCTGCGCGACAAGTTTTTCAGCCGCGAGCACGACCCGCGCGATGCGCCGCTGGACGACAAGCCGTCGATCTGGGTGGGCATGGGCATGACCGAGAAGCAGGGCGGCTCGGACCTGCGCCGCGTGACGACCACGGCCGTCGAACAGGCCGACGGCAGCTACCTCGTCACCGGCCACAAATGGTTCTTCTCGGCGCCCGGCAGCGATGCCCATCTGGTGCTGGCCCGCACCGACAGCGGCCCGACCTGCTTCTGGCTGCCGCGCTACACGCCCGACGGCCAGCGCAACGCCGTGCAGGTGCTGCGGCTCAAGGACAAGCTCGGCAATCGCAGCAACGCCAGCAGCGAGGTCGAGTTCCACGGCGCCTGGGCGCGCCGCGTGGGCGACGAAGGGCGCGGCATCCCGACGCTGGTCGAGATGGCCGGCTACACGCGACTGAACTGCGTCATCGGCAGCGCGGCACTGCTGCGCGCGGGGCTGGTGCAGGCGCTGCACAACGCCCGCGAGCGCATGGCCTTCGGGCGGCTGCTGGCCGAGCAGCCGCTGATGCAGACCGTGCTGGCCGACCTGGCGCTGGAGAGCGAGGCCGCGATGCGGCTGATGCTGCGGCTGGCACAGGGCTTCGAGCGCGGCGAGCCCGCATGGCAGCGGCTGATGACGCCGGCGGCCAAGCTGTGGGTCTGCAAGCGCGCCGTCGAATGCAGCGGCGAGGCGATGGAACTGCTGGGCGGCAACGGCTATGTGGAAGACGGCCTGCTGGCGCGGCTGTACCGCGAGGCGCCGGTGAATTCCATCTGGGAAGGCTCGGGCAATGTGATGGCGCTGGACGTGCTGCGCGCCGTGGCCCGCGAGCCCCAGGCGGCGCTGGCGCTGCTGGACGAGTTCGCCGCCAGCCCCGACGCGCCGGTGCAGGCCGAGGCCGCCGCGCTGCGCCGCCTGCTGACGGGCGATCCCGCACGGCTGGAGGCGCAGGCCCGCCGCGTCGCGCAAGGCCTGGTGCTGTGTGCGCAGGCGCTGCTGATGCGCGAGCAGGCCGCCACTGCGACGGCCGACGCCTTCGTCACGACGCGCTTCGGCGGCGACGGCCGGCTGCTGGGCACGCAGGCCCTGCCGCAGGCGGCGCAGATCCTGGACGCTGCGCTGGGCGGCTAGTCGAGATAGCGCGCCACGGTGCGCGCATGGCTGCCGTCGCGCGCCAGCGCCTCGTCCGCCTCGCGGAAGCGCCGCAGCAGCGCCGCGTCGACACTGCGACGGCTCAGCATCACAAAGGCCTCGTCGGCCGACACGACCACTGCCGTCGGTCGCACCTGGCCTTGCAGCCCCGCCTCGGCCAGCTCCCAGCGCGCCGAGGCCTCGCTGGCGATGACGCCGTCGACGCGGCCGATGGCCAGCATCTGCCACAGCGAGCAACGCGAGCCGCTTTGCGTCAGCAGCGCACGGAAGGCGGGCTGCTCCAGCAGCCGCAGGTAGTCCGGCCCGTAGGCGACGCCCAACTGCACGCCCAACTGCACGCCCAGCCGCAGCCCCTCCGCAAAGGCATCGTCCAGGCGCCGCGCCGCCTTCATGCGCGGCTGCAGTGCCTCGCGGACATAGAGGCGGTTGCGCGACACGAAATGCTGCGGCAGGAAATGCGCATAGGCCTCGCGCTCCGGGAGCTTGAGTCCGCCGGCCAGGATGTCGATGTGGCCGGCCTCCAGCTCCCGCAGCGCTCGCGCCCAGGGCATCTCGACCCATTGCAGCCGGCAGCCCATGCGCTGCACCGTCGCGCCGACCAGCTCGGCATGCAGGCCGGTGACACGACCATCGGCATCGCGCATCAGGTAGGGCGGGTCGTCGTTCCAGCGCATGCGCAGCTCGCAGCCCCACGTGCTGGCCGCTGCCAAGACGAGCAACAGGCCGGCCAGCAGGCGCAGCATCCCGAATGACTTTATGCCGGCAGTCTGAATGCTGCCACCGGACCGCACGGCATGTCGGTCTTCTCCGACACGCCGACGGGCCGCGCACTGATGAGACGCCGGCCGCGGACCGTCGATGCTGCCGACAAACGGTTCTCGGAGTTCCCCATGGCCCAGCCCAGCGACTTCAGCGATGCCTCGACGCCGTCCGCACAGCCCGCCTTCCCACGGCTGAGCGCCCTGGCGCGCTGGTGGAGGCCCGGCCCGCCACGACCAGCGAGCGAGCCGGCGCTGGGCTATGAATCGGCCCAGCCCTGGGCGCTGCAGGGCGGTCCCATCGACACGCAACCGTCGCCGGACTGACCCGCCTCGCCGGGCATCACTGGATCAGGCCGTTCTTCAGCGCGTAGTAGGTCAGGTCGCTGTTGGTGGCCAGCTTGAGCTTCTCCAGCACCCGGGTGCGGTAGGTGCTGACAGTCTTGACGCTGAGGAACAGCGCCTCGGCGATGTGGCCCACGGTCTCGCCCTGGGCCAGGCGCAGGAAGACCTGAAACTCGCGCTCGGACAGCGCCTCGTGCAGCGGCTTGTCGGGCGCCGCGCTGGCGCCGCCGCCGCCCACCACGCTGTCGGCCAGCTGCTCGGCCACGGCCGGGCTGATGTAGCGCCGGCCGCGTGCCACCAGGCGGATGGCGTTGGCGATCTCGTCGGGATCGCACTCCTTGTTGAGATAGCCGGCCGCGCCCTGACGCAGCAAGGTGGTGGCGTAATGCGCCTCCGGGAAGCCGCTCAGGATGAGCACCGGCAGCTCCGGGAAGCGCGCCTTGATGGCCGCCAGCGCATCCACGCCGCTCTGGTCGGGCATGGAGATGTCCAGCAGCAGCACGTCCACGTCGCCCTTGCGCGCCATGTCCAGTGCCTCGTGGCCGCTGCTGCCTTCGCCGGTGACGCGCAGGTCCACATGGTCGGACAGGAACTGGCGCAGCCCGGTGCGCACGATGGCGTGGTCGTCAACGATGCCGATGCGGATCATGGTGGAAGGCCTGAACTGAAGCGTTGATGCGGTCAGCGTAACAGCGCCGCAAGGGGGCCTCCAGCGGCCGGCGTCCTACAAGCGTGCCGGCGGCGTCCGACAGACTCCTGCGCCGCGGGACTATGCCGACGCGCCCGGCCAGCCGGGATAGTGCGTGCAGCGGCACACGCCGCCCGACAAGGAGATCAACCATGCACAAGCCCGTCCTCACCCTGGCCCTGTCCGCTGCGCTGCTGACCACGCTGGCGGCCACCACCGGCTGCGCCGTCGCCAACAAGCAGCAGACCGTGGGCTCCTACATCGACGACGCCACGCTGACGACGCGCGTCAAGTCCAAGTTCGCCGCCGACCCGGTCGTCAGCGCCATGACCATCGGCGTCGAGACGCTCAAGGGCACCGTGCAGCTGTCGGGCTTCGCCAAGAGCGCGGAGGAGCGCGCGATGGCCGAGAAGCTGGCCCGCGGGACCTCGGGCGTGGTGGCGGTGCGCAACGACATCGTCGTGCGCCAGCCCGAGAAGTAATCCACTTGCCTAGGACAATTCCTACATCGTGACGCGTTGCTGACGCTGCCGGCCCGACGCCGAAGCGGTCCATACTTCGTGCCCACAAGCCATACCGCCTGAATGTGTTGGGCCATGCCAGCTCTCAAAGCCTTCATCGTCGAGGACAGCCCGGTGATCCTGGAGAACCTGGTCGCCACGCTGGAGGAGCTGGCCCAGGTGGAGGTGGTCGGCTCGGTGCCCGATGAGGCGGGCGCCGTGCGCTGGATGAGCCGCGACCCGGAAGCCAGCGCCGACCTGTTCATCGTCGACGTGTTCCTGCGCTCCGGCACCGGGCTGGGCGTGCTGCAGGCCGCCCAGCAGCTGGGCGTGCGGGCGCGCCGGGTGGTGCTGACCAACTACGCGACCGAGGAGATGCGGCGCCGCTGCGCCAGCCTGGGGGCCGAGCGCGTGTTCGACAAGAGCCGCGAGCTGGACGACCTCATCAGCTACTGCGCCGAGCTGGCGGACCCGGGCCAGGGCCGCCCCGCCGCGGCGGCCGGCTGAGCGGCGCGCGGTGCTGCGCCGTCTCGACCCCTGGCTGGAGGGCGCCGCGCGCAACCGCGGGCTGGCCATCGGCCTTGCCGCGCTGGCGGCGGCCGCCGTCATGGGCGTCAGCGAGGCCGCCTTCTGGGGCGCCGACCAGGCGCTCAGCCAGTCCCAGGCCCGCCACCTGGCGCGCAACGACAGCCTGCGCCTGCGCGAGCTGCTCACCACCGCCGAGACCGCGCAGCGCGGCTTCCTGCTGACCGGGCGGGACGACTACCTGGCCCCCGTGCAGCGCGCCGAGCGCGAGCTGCCCGGCGTGCTGGAGCGGCTGCGCGGCCAGTACGAGAGCTCGGACTGGGCCGCGCTGGTCAACGATGCCAGCCTGCGCGCCAACGAGAAGCTCTCGGAGCTGCAGCTGGTCATCCAGCTCTACCGCCAGGGCAACACCGCGGCCTGGCAAGGCCTGGTGGAGAGCGACATCGGCCGCGAAAAGATGCAGGCGGTGCGCGACGCCGTGGCCCAGCTGGACCGCCACGAGCTGGCGCAGATCGCCCGCGAGAAGGAGGCCGTCTCCAAGTCGCTGACCTACGGCCGCCTGGGCGTGCACGGGCTGACGCTGCTGAGCCTGTTCGGCCTGGCCGTCTTCCTGCGCCGCAACGAGGCCTTGCACAAGGCCCGGCGCGAGCATGCCGCCGAGCTGGCCCGCGAGCGCGACCGGCTGGACCGCGAGGTGGTGCGCCGCACCGCCGAGCTGACC
>JBKBVY010000152.1:0-8483 GCA_046289335.1 Roseateles sp.
GCAACATGCGCGTAAAGCTGCTGGCCTGGCCGCTGGCCTTCACCAGCTCGCTGCTGTACTTCGGCCTGTTCTGGGACGGCAAGCTCTACGGCGAGGCCATGCTGCAGCTGCTGTTCGCGGCGCTGGCCGTCTGGGGCTGGTGGCAGTGGCGCTTCGGCCGCACGCGCGACGGCAGCGCGCTGCAGGTGCGCCGCCTGGGGCTGGCCGGCCTGCTGAAGCCGGCGCTGCTGACGCTGGCCGCCTGGCCGCTGCTGGGCCTGTTCCTGGACCGGGCCACCGACAGCCCCCTGCCCTACTGGGACGCCTTCCCCACCGTCGCCAGCCTGCTGGGCCAGTGGCTGCTGGCGCGCAAGTACGAGGAGAACTGGCCCACCTGGATCGTCGTCAACGCGGTCAGCGTGGTGCTGTTCGGCCTCAAGGGCTACTGGCTCACGGTGCTGCTCTACACCGCCTTCATCCCGCTGAGCGTGCTGGGCTGGCGCGCCTGGAGGCGGGCTTGATCGTCGCCCTGCTGGGCGCCGAGTGCACGGGCAAGTCGACGCTGGCCGAGGCGCTGGCGGCGCACTTCAAGGCCGGCCTCGTCACCGAGTACCTGCGCGAATGGTGCGATGCGCACGGCCGCACGCCGATGCAGCACGAGCAGGCCCACATCGCCGCCGAGCAGGCCGCGCGCATCGCCGCCGCCGAACGCCGGCATGCGCTGGTGTTCTGCGACACGACGCCGCTGATCACCGCCCTGTGCAGCGAGCACTACTTCGACGACCCCAGCCTGACCGCCATGGCGATCGCCTACCAGCGCCGCTTCGACCTGACGCTGCTGTGCGCCCCCGACCTGCCCTGGGAGGCCGACGGCATCCAGCGCGACGGGCCCGGCGTGCGGGCCGCGTTCGACGCGCGGCTGCGAGCGACGCTGTCGGGCGGCGGCATCGCCTGGGTGGACATCGCCGGCGACACCGCGCAGCGCCACGCCACGGCGCTGGCGGCGCTGGCAGCGCTTCAGCGCCCCAGCAGCAGGTAGTCGAACAGCTGGGTGCCGCCGGCACCGCCCAGCGGCACCAGCATGGCCTTCAGCAGCGGCTGGTCGAAGTAAGGCGCGAACGCGCCACGTTGGTTGCCCTCCACCTGCGCGATCAGGCGCTTGAAGGGTTCCACCAGGTCCGACAGCGGCTTGCCGCTGCCGGCCAGCCAGCGCAGGTCGGCCTGCATGGACTCCAGCGCCCGTCGCCGCGTGGCCTCGGCGGCCTGCTTCAGCAGCACCGTCAGCGCGATCAGCGCGACGACGTAGACGCTCACGCCGATGGCGATGGCCGGCGTCAGCGCCCAGTTGTCGAACAGCCGGCTGCGCGCCACCACCAGCAGCGCCAGCACGACGAAGGGCCCGATCACCAGCCGCGCCACCGGTGCGCTGCGGCGCGCCACCACCTGCACGTCGATCCAGTCGTCCAGCAGCGTGTGCACCGCGGGGCCGCTGCCCTCCCGGCTGCGCTCCTCGGGCCGGGCATGCAGGCGCTGCGACCACAGGGCCTGGTGCTCCTCGCCCAGCGAGCGGGCGAACAGGCCGATGGTGGCCTCCGGGTAGAGACTGCGGCCAGCGTTCAGATGCTGGATGAAGCGCACCAGCAGCACGGTGGCATCGCCCACCGCGACGATGAGCAGCGGCAGCAGCAGCAGGATCACGTAGAGCGTCGCCTTGACCATCTGGCGGTGCTCGTCGCCGCGCACCGGCACCTCGGGAATCTGGCCCTCCGACAGGCCCAGGAACACCAGACCCACCAGCGCCAGCGTCAGCACGAACCACACCAGCGTGCGCGCCGCGCGCGGCCGCGCCTCGCCGCGCTCGCCGTACTGCTGCCACAGCCGGGCGACGTCGCAGCTTTGCCCCGCGCGAGGCTTCCAGAACAGCACGCTGACATGCTCGAACCAGCCGCGCACCAGCTCGCGCAGGTTGTTGCGCACGACCGGGCGGGGCTGCGGCCGCGGCAGGCGCAGCCAGTCGCCGTCCTCGCGTTGCAGCTGCAGCGTGCAGGCCCAGGCCCAGTCCAGCGTCCACAGGATGGCAAACAGCGCCAGCAGGTGGATGAGGTGCGACGGCCAGGCGCTGACGCCCTCCAGCCAGGCCACCGGCTCGCAGGTGCCGCAATGGACGGGGCCGCGCCAGCCGCTGGCCGGCCAGGCCAGCCACAGCCAGATGCCCACCACCATGGCCAGCACCACCATATGCAGGCGGTCCACGCCGGCCGGCTGGTCGGGCGGCGCCGGCTGCGCACGCTGTGCCGACAACAGCGCCGGCAGCACGGCCAGCAAGGCGCCGAAGGCGGCCAGACTGGCCAGCAGCAGCGCGTGGATGAAGTCCAGCCGGCTGGGCAGCACGAACTCGATCAGGCTGGCCAGCACGTAGGAGAACAACCCCGCATGCAAGGCCACCAGCACGATGGCGGTCATGTCCATCTGCGGCTGGTTGCTCAGCGTGGGCTCGCGCAGGAACACGCGCCGCGCCTGCCGCATCGCCGGCGTGGACGGCCACACCAGCAGCAGCGTGCCGGTCAGCGCGATCATCAGCACGGCCACCAGCACCCGGCCCGCATTGCTGGTGGCGGGTCGAGCCTCCAGCGCATAGCCGGCCAGCGGCACCGCGTTGCTGCGCCCGATCTCGTACAGCGACGGGTTGCCCAGCGCCTGCTCCAGCGCCGCCCTCTCGCGCTGCTTGCAGCCCTCGTCGCGGCAGCCGGCGCGGCGCGCGGCGGCGTAAGTGCTGGTCTGGTAGATGTCGCGCAGCGGCGGCGTGCCGGCCTGCAGGTTCACGCCGTCGGCACCGCTGCCCGTGCGCGCCTGCGGGTAGAAGGCCAGCGGCAGGCTGCTGGCCACCACCAGGTTGCGCGTGAAGGCCTGGGTGCGCGGATGCAGGTAGCGCGCGTCCATGTCGGTGGTGAAGAACATGCGGTCCGGGAAGTCCTCGTGCAGCGCCTGCAGCACCAGCAGCTTGTCGTGCACGTCGTTGGCGAAGATGCCGATGGCGCCGATCTGCGGCCGCCCGACGTCGGCCTCGCTGCGCTTGAGGTCCGCCCCCAGGCGGCGCAGGTAGTCCAGCTGGTCGCGGCTCTCGGGCCATTCCAGCGTCGTGGCCTTGCTCGTCGCCGGGCTGGTGGCGGCCTCGCGCGTCGTCACGCCATCCAGGCCGCGGAAGAAATACACCACCTCCAGCTGCAGCCGGTCCTCGCTGCCCTGGCCCAGCCGGTGCTTCAGCTCGGCCACCAGCGACTGCGCATACAGCGAGTCGCGCTCGGCCACCACCACCACGCGGCGCCGGCTGTCGGCCGCCAGGCGCAGCCGGATCTCGGCGTCCAGCTTGCGGATCAGGTCGCCGTCGTTGCCGACCGTGCGCTGCAGCTGCACCAGGCCGCGCTCGCCGGTGATGCGGTTGAACTGCTCGGTGACGAAAGCGTCCAGGTCCTGCTTGTTCAGCTCGGCCAGCATGCGGTTGGGCGCCGTGGAGGCCGAGTTGTAGAACTCGGCCCGGGCCAGCAGCCGGTAGCCTTCCTGCACCTGCGGCGCCAGCCCCGGCTGGTGCTGCATGCCCGGCAGCGCGCAACGCGCGGCAGCGGCCGAGGCGCCCTGGTTGCTGCGGTCGGCCGCGCAGCGCAGGTCGGCCAAGGCCAGGCGCAGCGCGTCGGTGGACGACGGCCCGATGACGGCCAGCGCCGGCTGGCCGCCCTGCAGGTATTTGAAGCTGGCGTTGCCCAGTGCCTCGGCGCCCATCAGCTGCTGGGTCAGCTGCGCCAGCGCATCCAGCTTGCGGTTGGGCAGCGCGTTCTCGTCCACCCAAAGCAGCGCCACCTGGGCGTAGCGGCTGCGGCCGGTCTGCATGCCGGGCTTGTCACGGTGCCCGGTGCGCAGCGACAGCAGCTCGTAGGGCACGACGAAGGGCGGCCGCAGCCGCGGCGCGCTGGCCGGCAAGGCGGGTGCCGCCGGCTGCAGCAGCTCGAACTCCAGCAGGCTGAGCCGCTCGGCGTTGTCGGGCACGTAGTCCATGGCCTGCAGGCCCGCCAGCGCCGCATAGCGCACGCGGCGGCGCGCCTCCTCGGCGCCGACGAAATCGGCCCCGGGCAGCAGGCCCAGCACGATGAGGGTGTCGTCCAGGCGCTGGTCGTGATCGCGGTCCAGCCGGGCGAGCATCTCGCGCGGATTGCGCGCCGCGGCCACGCCCTCGCGGCAGTCGCCGCCCTGGGGCGACTGCTTGCGCGCACGCTCGCAGCGCTCGCTGCGCTCGGTCTCGTAGCGCCGCAACGCCGCGAAGGGGTCTTCCCACAACCGCGCGTTGACCTCCAGCTCGGGGTCCAGCGGCGCCTGGGCGCGTGGTTTCTCGGCGGGCCGCAAGGGCTCAAACGCGTGGGGCACCAGCTGCGTGCTGGCCACGAAGGCCACCAGCACCGCCGCGCTGGCCCAGGGAAAGCCGCCGAAGCCGCTCTTGGCGTCCGCCATACGCTGCTCCCGGTCCTCGCGGAGCGAGGCCCGGCGACAAGCTGGCAGCTCGGCGGCACGGCGTCAACCGCCAGTCGCCGTCCCATCCTCAGAAGACAGGAGGCGGCGTTGCCGTGCGGCTACTGCAGGCTGCCGGCCGGCGCGTCGTCGGCGGGATTGCCGCCGGGCGTGAACAGCGCGCCCACGTCCACCGCGTCGAAGCGGTAGTGCCTGCCGCAGAAATCGCAGCCGATCTCGATGTCGCCGCGCTCGGCCAGCACGCTGTCGGCCTCCTCGCGACCCAGGCCGCGCAGCATCTCGCCCACGCGCTCGCGCGAGCAGGTGCAGGCAAAGCGCGGCACCTGCGGCTCGAAGCGCGTCACGGTCTCTTCCCAGAACAGCCGGCGCAGGATGGTGTCGGCATCCAGCGTCAGCAGCTCCTCGGCCGTCAGCGTCGCCGCATGCATGGCGATGCGGTTGAAGCCCTCGGACAGGCCCATGTCGTCCTCGTTCCGGCGCCCCTCCAGGTTGCCCTCGCCCTCGACGGGCATGCGCTGGATCAGCAGGCCGGCGGCCACTTCGCCGTTGGCGGCCAGCACCAGGCGGGTGTCCAGCTGCTCGGACTGCAGCATGTAGTGCTCCAGCACCTCGCTCATCTTCTGCAGCGGCTCGCGCTGGTCGCCATGCAGCGGCACCACGCCCTGGTAGGGCTGCTGGCCGGGCTGGCGGTCCTTGGGGTCCAGCGTGATCGCGCAGCGCCCCTGGCCGCGCAGATTGACCATGGCTTCCAGGGACGCGCCCGGCGCCACCGCGCCGATGCACTTGGCCGTCGCGCGGTAGCTCAGGTCGTGCTGGGCCTCGGCGACGGCCAGCTTGACCGGCCCGTCGCCGAAGATCTGCAGCACCAGCGCGCCGTTGAACTTGATGTTGGACTGCATCAGCACCGCCGCCGCGCTCATCTGCCCGAGCAGGTCGCGCAGCTCCGGCGGGTACTCCTGACCGGGCTCGCGGCGGCTCAGCAGCTCGCGCCAGGACTCGGTCAGGCGCACCAGCATGCCGCGCACCGGCAGGCCATCGAACAGGAACTTGTGCAATTCACTCATCGGATTCTTTTCAGGCCTTGCGCGTAGCGACGGCCGTTGTGGACATAGTGGGTGGCGCTGGCCTTCAGGCCGGCGATCTGCACCTCGGTCAGCTCGCGCACGACCTTGGCCGGCGCGCCGACGATGAGGCTGCCGTCGGGGAATTCCTTGCCCTCGGTCACCAGCGCGCCGGCGCCGACGATGCAGTTGCGGCCGATGCGGGCACCGTTCAAGACGATGGCGCCGATGCCGATGAGGCTTTCGTCACCGATGCTGCAGCCGTGCAGCATGACCTGATGGCCCACGGTCACGTTCTGGCCCAGCACCAGCGGAAAGCCGTGGTCGGCATGCAGCACCGCGCCATCCTGGATGTTGCTGCCGGCGCCTATGGTCAGCGTGTCGCTGTCGCCGCGCAGCACGGCGTTGAACCAGACGCTGACACCCTCACCCAGCGTCACCCGGCCGATGACCTCGGCGCTGTCGGCCACGAAAGCCGTGTCGGCCACGTCGGGCACATGCTCGTCGAGCTGGTAGATCGCCATCGCTGCCCTTTCGTTAAAGGGGCGGATTCTAAAATTCCGCCGATGTCCGACCTCCGCCTGGCCACGCTCGCCCCTCTGCTGATCGCCGATGCGCCCGCCAAGGCGCGCGCCACGCTGGCGCTGGATGCCACGCTGCCGGTGGACGTGCATGCCGTCATCGCCGCGCCCGCCGGCATCCCCGGCCGGCCTGAGCGGCCGCGGCTGGTGGAGCACATCCAGCTCAAGGCCCCGTCCATGCGCACGCCGGCCGGCATCGCCGCGCTGGTGCATGCCATCGCCCACATCGAGCTCAATGCCATCGACCTGGCGCTGGACATCTGCTGGCGCTTCGCCGGCATGCCCGAGGCCTTCTACCGCGACTGGCTGCGCATCGCGCAGGAGGAGGCCACGCACTTCATGCTGCTGCGAGAGCACCTGCTGGAGCTCGGCTTCGACTACGGTCACTTCGACGCCCACAACGCGCTGTGGGACATGGCAGAACGAACGAAACACGACCTGCTGGCCCGCATCGCGCTGGTGCCGCGCACGCTGGAGGCGCGCGGGCTGGACGCCTCGCCCGCCGTGCGCGCCAAGCTGGTGGGCGCGGGCGACCGCAAGGCCGGCGAGATCCTGGACATCATCCTGCGCGACGAGATCGGCCATGTGGCCGCGGGCAATCGCTGGTATCGCTTCCTGTGCGAGCAGCGCGGCCTGGACCCGGTGGCCACCTACGCCGAGCTGGCCGCCCGCCACCAGGCACCGCGGCTGCGCGCCCCCTTCAACCTGGCGGCCCGCCGCGCCGCCGGCTTCGACGAGGCCGAACTGGCCGCGCTGCAGCAGCAGGCTTGACGGGACCTACGGGTTCGCCATTCTGACCAACCCGTCAAACTCGCTCTAGACTCGTCGGGTCCCTGACCAGGAGCACCGCATGAGCGCTGACGTTTCCAAGCTAGACGCGTACTGGATGCCGTTCACGGCCAACCGGCAGTTCAAGCAGGCGCCGCGCCTGCTGACCCAGGCCGACGGCATGTTCTTCCGCGACGACAAGGGCCGCGAGGTGCTGGACGGCATCGCGGGCCTGTGGTGCGTGAATGCGGGCCACAACCGGCCCAGGATCGTGCAGGCCATCCAGAACCAGGCCGCCGAGCTGGACTTCGCGCCGCCCTTCCAGATGGGCCATCCCAAGGCCTTCGAGCTGGCCGAGCGCCTGGCCGCCCTCACGCCGGCGGGGCTGAACCGCGTGTTCTTCACCAACTCGGGCTCCGAGTCGGTCGAGACCGCGCTGAAGATGGCCATCGCCTACCACCGCGTGCGCGGCGAAGGCAGCCGCACCCGGCTCATCGGCCGTGAGCGCGGCTACCACGGCGTCAACTTCGGCGGCATCTCGGTGGGCGGCATGGTGGCCAACCGCAAGATGTTCGGCAGCCTCTTGGCCGGCGTGGACCACATCCGCCACACCCACGACCCGGCCCGCAACGCGTTCTCGGTCGGCATCCCGCAGCACGGCGCCGAGTTCGCGGACGACCTGGAGCGGCTGGTCGCGCTGCACGACGCGTCCACCATCGCCGCCGTCATCGTCGAGCCCGTGGCCGGCTCCACCGGCGTGCTGATCCCGCCGGCCGGCTACCTGCAGCGGCTGCGTGACATCTGCGACAGGCACGGCATCCTGCTGATCTTCGACGAGGTCATCACCGGCTTCGGCCGCACCGGCAACCCCTTCGGCGCACAGACCTTCGGCGTCACGCCCGACCTGATGACGGTGGCCAAGGGCATCACCAACGGCTGTGTGCCCATGGGCGCGGTGTTCGCCCAGCAGAAGATCCACGATGCCTTCATGACCGGGCCCGAGCACCTGATCGAGTTCTTCCACGGCTACACCTACTCCGCCCACCCGCTGGCCTGCGCGGCCGGCATCGCGACGCTGGACACCTATGCCGACGGCGACCTGCTGACCCGCGCGGCCCGCATGCAGGACGAGTTCGCGAAGGCGCTGCACTCGCTGCGCGACGAGCCCCACGTCATCGACGTGCGCAACATCGGCCTGGTGGGAGGCATCGAGTTGAAGCCGCTGGACGGCCAGCCCGCCAAGCGCGCCTTCGACATCTTCCTGGACTGCTGGGACCAGGGCCTCTTGATCCGCACCACCGGCGACACCATCGCGCTGTCGCCGCCGCTGATCATCGAGAGCAGCCACATCGAACGCATCATCGACACGCTGCGCGGCGCGCTGCGGCGGGCGGCTTGAACTAGACTGCGCCGCCCAGCGGCACGAGGCCGCTGCCCAAGGATGTCGATGAAGTTGTTTGCCCCCCTTGGCCGCTGCGCCCTCGCCGCCTGCCTGGCGCTGGCCGCCCTGCCCGGCTACGCCCAGACGCTGACCTATCTGGGCCAGCAGATCGTGCCCACCGCGACGTGCTTCCGC
>JBKBVY010000153.1:0-8474 GCA_046289335.1 Roseateles sp.
CGCGTAGGGGGTGGGTCATGTCACCTTGGCGCGGTTGGTGAACTGGGGGGCGTCCCAGGACCTGCTGGCGACGATGTCGGCAATGGCGTCCACCGCCCGCACCACGTCGGCAAAGCCGTTGTACAGCGGCGCGAAGCCGAAGCGCAGCAGCTCGGGGTGGCCGGCGCGGTAGTCGCCGATGACGCCGCGGGCGATCAGCGCCTGCATGACGGCATAGCCGTCCGTGCCCTGGGGCAGCGAGAACGACACCTGCGAGCCGCGCAGCGCCGCCTCGCGCGGCGTGGCGATGGCGGCACCCGGCACGCGGGCCTCCACGCTGTGCATGAAGGCCTCGGTCAGCGCCAGCGACTTGGTGCGCAAGGCCTTGATGCCGCCCAGCGCCTGCGCGGCGTCGAACACGTCCAGCGCGCTGTCCAGCGCCGTCATGGCCAGCACGGCCGGCGTGCCGCACTGGTACTGCTGGATGCCCGGCGCGGGCAGGTAGTCGCTGTCGAAGTCGAACGGATGGGCATGACCCAGCCAGCCGGTCAGCGGCTGCCAGACCTGGCCCTCGTGGCGCGGATGCATCCACACGAAGGCCGGCGCGCCGGGGCCGCCGTTCAGGTACTTGTAGCCGCAGCCGATGGCGAAGTCGGCCGCGCTGCCCAGCAGGTCGATGGGCACGGCACCGGCGCTGTGCGCCAGGTCCCACACGGCCAGCGCGCCGGCCTGCTGGGCCCAGCGCGTCAGCAGCGCCATGTCGTGCATGCGGCCGCTGCGGTAGTTCACATGCGTGAGCATCAGCACCGCACAGCGCTCGTCCAGCAGCGGCGGGATGTCCTCGGGCGACTCGGCCAGCACCAGCTCGCCGCCGTGCGCCCGCACCACGCTCTGCGCGATGTAGTTGTCGGTCGGGAAGTTGCTGCGCTCGCTGACCACCACGCGGCGCTTGCCCTGCTGCAGCTGCAGCGCGGCGTGCAAGACCTTGTAGAGGTTGATGGAGGTGGAGTCCGCCACCAGCACCTCGCCGGCCCGCGCGCCCAGCCAGGGCGCCAGCCGGTCGCCCAGCCGGCGCGGCAGGTCGATCCAGCCGGCGGTGTTCCAGCTCTTGATGAGGTCGCGGCCCCATTCCTGCGTCACGGCCCTGGCGATGCGGGCGGGCGTGGCCTTGGGCAAGGCCCCCAGCGAGTTGCCGTCCAGGTAGGTGACGCCCTCGGGCAGGTCGAAGAGGTCGCGCAGGCTGCGCAGCGGGTCGGCGGCATCCAGCCGCTGGGCATCGTCGAGATTCATGGCAGTTCCCTCAGGATGGCGCGCACCGGGCTGGCACAGGCGCCTTGGAGTTTGAGCGGCAGGGCGATCAGTTCGTAGTCGCCCTCGGGGACCTCGTCCAGCACCAGGTTCTCCAGCACGCGCAGGTCCAGCCGGCGCAGCTGTTGGTGGCTGTCCAGCACCTTGGAGTCGGCCGGGTCCACGCTGGGCGTGTCGATGCCGATGAGCTTCACGCCGCGCGCGGCCAGCCAGGCGACGGCTTCGGGGGCGTAGGCCGTGAAGGCCGGGTTCCACGCCGTGTCGGCGCGTTCGCAGCAGCGCACCAGCACGCGGGGCGGCAGGTCGCCTTCAGCATGCTCCAGGTGCGCGACGGTGATGAGCGGTGCCGCACCGAGGGCGTGGATGACGCGGCAGCGGCCGAGGTAGGTGTCCAGCGGCACGTCGGCAATCGCGGGCGCGTCGTCGGCATAGTGCAGCGGCGCGTCGGCATGGGCGCCCACGTGGGGGCTCATCGTGATGGCGCTGAGGTTCACGGGGCAGCCGGGCGAGAGCCGCGCCGTCCAGCGCAGGCTGTAGGGCTCGTCGCCCGGGAAGATGGGGGCGTCGGGCGCGACCAGCGGGGAGATGTCCCACAGGCGGCGCGGGCGGGCGTCAGGCGGTGCGTCGGTCATGGCGGGCGACACCATAGCTTTGTGCGGCCGGTCGTGGTGTCGGTTAATTCCAACTGGCCGCCGTGTGACTTTGTGCGCGCACAGCGGCTGGCAATCGCCGCCCGCGACAGGTCCAACGGCAGCCCGGTTGCGTAGCACCTGGGTCACAAAGCGCCCCGCCGGCATGCGCCGCGGGCCGAGGACTTTTTCCAGAGCAACATCGTATGCAATGGATTCAAAGCCTGAGGCTGGGCACCCGTCTGATCGCCGGTTTTCTGCTGGTGGTGGTCGTCGGCATGGCGGTGGCGGCCGTGGGCATCGTGGGCCTGGGCTCGCTGCGCGACGCCAACCAGACGCTCTACGAGAACGAGCTGCTGGGCATCTCCTACATCAAGGAGGCCAACATCAACCTGATCTACGCCGGCCGGGCGCGGGCACGTTTCTCTGCGGCGAGCACTGAGCAGCAGCGCGCGGCGGCGCGGGCCGAGTTCGACACCGCCGTGGCCAACCTGCGCAACTGGCTGGCGCAGTCGCGCGACAAGTTCAGCACCGAGCAGGGGCGCGCCGCGTTCGCGCAGACCGAGCAGCTGGTGAACGACTGGGTGCCAACCGCGACGGCCTATTTCGACGCGGCCACGGGCCGGCTACTGGCCGAGTCCGACGATGCCATGCGCGCGCTGGAAGCCGCCACCCGAGAGGCCAACAAGCGGCTGGACGACCAGCTGACTGCGCTGACCAAGCTCAAGGAAGAACGCAGCAAGGCCACGGCCGACGAGGGCGCGGCGCTGTACGGCAAGCTCAGCACGCTGATGATCGGGCTGACGATGGCCAGCGCCGCGCTGGGCCTGGCCATCGGCGTGGTGCTGACCCGCGGCGTGACCCGCCAGCTGGGCGGCGAGCCGCAGGACGTGGCCGCGGCCGCCAGCGCCATCGCGGCGGGCGACCTGACCTCGCGCATCGACACCCGGCGCGCGGCGCCCGGCAGCGTGGTGGACGCCATGGCCCGCATGCAGGACGCGCTGAGCCGCATCGTCGGCAGCGTGCGCAGCGGCAGCGAGAGCATCGCGACCGCCAGCGCGCAGATCTCCCAGGGCAATGCCGACCTCAGCCAGCGCACCGAGGAGCAGGCCTCGTCGCTGCAGCAGACCGCGGCGTCCATGGAGCAGCTGGGCTCCACCGTCACGCCGAACGCCGAGAACGCGCGCCAGGCCAACCAGCTGGCGCAGGGCGCGAGCGATGTGGCCGCGCGCGGCGGTGCGGTGGTGCCCCAGGTCGTCGAGACGATGAAGGGGATCAACGAGAGCTCGCGCCAGATCGCCGACATCATCGGCGTCATCGACGGCATTGCCTTCCAGACCAACATCCTGGCGCTCAACGCCGCGGTGGAAGCCGCGCGGGCCGGCGAACAGGGCCGCGGCTTTGCGGTGGTGGCGTCCGAGGTGTGCAGCCTGGCCCAGCGCAGCGCGGCCGCGGCCAAGGAGATCAAGAGCCTGATCACCGCCAGCGTCGAGCGCGTGGACAACGGCACCCGGCTGGTGGACGAGGCCGGCGCCACCATGCGCGAGATCGTCGACGCCATCCGCCGCGTGACCGACCTGATGGGCGAGATCGCCAGCGCCAGCGTGGAGCAGAGCCAGGGCGTCAGCCAGGTCGGCGAGGCCGTGGGCCAGATGGACCAGGTCACGCAGCAGAACGCGGCGCTGGTGGAGGAGAGCGCGGCCGCCGCCGAGAGCCTGAACCAGCAGGCCCAGGCGCTGGTGCAGGCCGTGTCGGTGTTCAGGCTGGCGAACGAGCGCCCCGCCGCGTACGCGGCCTGACGGCGGTGGTCGGCCGGGCAGCCAGCAGCTGCTCGCGCAACACCGGGTCGGCATCGGCCCGCCAGGCCGCGAACACCGCCGAGGCCTCGATGGCCTCGGCCAGCGGCCGGAACACCGCCCCCTGCACGCCGGCGCGCTGGAAGGCCGCCGGCACGATGCTCACGCCCAGCCCCTGGGCCACCAGCGACACCACCGACAGCCAGTGCCGCCCCTCGTGCTGCAGCCGCGGGTAGAAGCCGTGGCGGCGGCAGATCTCGACGATGCGGGCGTGGTAGTCCGGCGAGCCGCGGCGCGAGAACAGGATGAAGGGCGCCTCGCTCAGCGCCGCCAGCGGAATCTCGGCCTGCGCCGCCAGCGCATGGTCGGCCGGCAGGCAGGCCAGGAAGGGCTCGCTGTACAGCGGCGTGCAGGCCAGCGCGGGCGGCAGCCGGTCGGTGTGCACCAGGCCCAGGTCCAGCTCCTCGGCCAGCAGCGCGTCGATCTGGTCCTGCGAGTTCAGCTCCACCACCACCACCTCCACCCGCGGATGCCGCGCCTGAAAAGCCTGCAGCCAGGCCGACAGCCCGTTGAACAGCGTAGAGCCCACGAAGCCCAGCCGCAGCCGGCCCACCTCGCCGGCCTGCACCTCGCGGGCCAGCGCGCAGGCGTCCTCGGCGCGGGCCAGCAGCGCCTGCGCGCTGCCGCGGAAGGCCGCGCCCGCCGGCGTCAGCCGCACGCCCTTGCTGTCGCGGTCGAACAGCCGCGCGCCCACGCTGGCCTCCAGCTGCTGGATGGCCACCGACAGCGGCGGCTGCGAGATCGCCAGCCGCTGCGCCGCACGGCCGTAGTGCAGCTCCTCGGCCAGGGCGAGGAAGTAGCGCAGGTGGCGGAACTCCAGCGTGCGGGCGGTGTCCATAGGCATGGCGAATGGTCGAAGTCGTTTCATGAATTGGACACGAATAGCCGACCCGGGAATACTCGACCGCCATCGACATGAGGAGACGGCCATGGCCCACAAGGCGAGCCTTCACTGGGACGACCCGCTGCTGCTGAACGAGCAGCTCAGCGACGACGAGCGCATGGTGCGCGACGCGGCCGCGGCCTATTGCAACGACCGGCTGCGCCCGCGCGTGCTGGAGGCCTTCCGCAAGGAGCAGACCGACGCGGCCATCTTCCGCGAGATGGGCGAGCTGGGCCTGCTGGGCCCCACCATCCCGGCCGAGTACGGCGGCGCCGGCCTCAACTACGTGGCCTACGGCCTCATCGCCCGCGAGGTGGAGCGGGTGGACTCCGGCTACCGCTCCATGATGAGCGTGCAGTCCTCCCTCGTCATGGTGCCCATCCACGAGTTCGGCAACGAGGCCACCAAGCGCAAATACCTGCCCAAGCTCGCCACGGGCGAGTTCATCGGCTGCTTCGGCCTGACCGAGCCCAACCATGGCTCCGACCCCGGCAGCATGGTCACGCGCGCGCGCAAGGTCGACGGCGGCTACGAGCTGACCGGCGCCAAGATGTGGATCACCAACAGCCCCATCGCCGACGTCTTCGTCGTCTGGGCCAAGGACGACGAGGGCGCCATCCGCGGCTTTGTGCTGGAAAAGGGCTGGGCTGGCCTCACCGCGCCGGCCATCCACGGCAAGGTGGGCCTGCGCGCGTCCATCACCGGCGAGATCGTCATGGACCGCGTGTTCTGCCCCGAGGAGAACGCCTTCCCCGAGGTGCGCGGCCTCAAGGGCCCGTTCACCTGCCTGAACAGCGCCCGCTACGGCATCGCCTGGGGCGCCCTAGGCGCGGCCGAAGACTGCTGGCACACCGCGCGGCAATACGTGCTGGACCGCCAGCAGTTCGGCAAGCCGCTGGCCGCCAACCAGCTCATCCAGAAGAAGCTGGCCGACATGCAGACCGAGATCACGCTGGGCCTGCAGGGCTGCCTGCGCCTGGGCCGCATGAAGGACGAGGGCACGGCGGCGGTGGAGATCACCTCCATCATGAAGCGCAACAGCTGCGGCAAGGCGCTGGACATCGCCCGCATGGCGCGCGACATGCTGGGCGGCAACGGCATCAGCGACGAGTTCGGCATCGCCCGCCACCTCGTCAACCTGGAGGTGGTGAACACCTATGAGGGCACGCACGACATCCATGCGCTGATCCTGGGCCGGGCGCAGACGGGCATCTCGGCGTTCTGACGCTGCGCTGCGGTGCGCCGGCGGCGCCCGCCCGCCGCCGCCGGTGACTTGCGGCAGGGCCGCGCGTACGCGGCATGCTGGCGTTCCCCAACCTGGAGACGCCCATGACGACCACCCGCCGCCATGCCCTGCTGGCCGCCGCCGCGCTGCCGGCTGGTGCTGCCACCACGGCCACCGCCCAACCGGGCTGGCCCGGGGCCGACGAGATTGCCCGCCGCGTGGCCGAGGTCACGGCCATCGAGACGGCCTTCGCCAAGACCATGGCCGACCGCGACGCGGCGGCCTTCCGCCGCTACCTGGCGGCAGACACCATCTGGCTCAACGGCAAGACGCCGCTGCATGGCCCCGACGCCGTGATGGCGCACTGGAACCGCTTCTTCGAGGGCCCGAAGGCCCCGTTCTCCTGGGCGCCCGACCTGGTCGTCGTGCTGCCCAGCGGCGACCTGGCGCAGAGCAGCGGCCCGGTCACCAACCCCGAGGGCCGCGTGTTCGCCCGCTTCCAGTCCGTGTGGCGCCGCCTGCCGGCGGGCGGCTGGGAGATCGTGTTTGATCAGGGGGCGGAGGTGTGCAGGTGAGGGGAGGGCGCTGGCCGCGGTGCTGGCTGTGCGGTGGGTTTGGCGGCTGGCAGCTATTGGCCCGTAGCGGAGGTGGCTCTGGGCGGTCAGAGCCGCTGCGAAGCCAACCTTCATGGGCCCAATGACGCTCAACTTTTGAGTAAGGCGTCACCCGTGTGCCTTGATAAAGGCTTCGATAGTCTCAACGACGGTCCTGGACTTGTAGACAAGTCCAAGGTCAATCATTTCGCGTTGCTGCGCCATGGGGGCGACGGCGGTGGGAACGGGCACAGAGACGATCTGATTTAGCTCTGTTCGAAAGAAGACGGCGGCAACTACCCCGACGAACAACAGACGCGACGCGACCGCAGTGTTGCCGTGCTTATCCGTGAACATTCCTTGATTGAAGATGAAGACGGGACTGCCGCTTGATCCACCAAACACCGAAGCGTCGATAACGAATCGCGGCGTTCCCTCAAAATCTACGGCAAGAGGCGTTGCGGTCGTCCCGCGGCGCGCAACTGGAATTAGGTTGGTCTTATCCCAGATGCCGTTGGGATAACCAATGAACGTGACCGATTCGATTGCGTCGAGTTGTTCAAACTGCTCGGCTGTAGGCAGCATGGTTGATTCGACGCATCTGTAGAACAATTCAACCTTTGCGGTTTTCCTGATGTGCGCCTCCATGGGGACGAATGGAGCGATCGCGATGTCAATCGTTGGATCGGGGTGTCCAAACCAGGCGTTTGGCCAGTCTTGGATGTCCAGCCTGAAGCCGTGGCCTAAGCGCGGCAGGTCTTGATGCTTCTGGTGGAACGTGAGTGATCCGGCGCTCATTCCGTTGACCACGTGTTTGTTGGTGACCACGAATATGGCGTGCTGGTCGTCCGAGATGCGATGGGCGTACAAGAAGCCGGTGCCAGACCCATTGCCACCAGTGGCTGACTGCGTATCGATGCGAACGGTGGTGAAGAAGAGATTCTCGGCGACAGACTGAACTTGCATGGTTTGTGACTCGCAACTATTAGCTTATTCAGCACTGCGTCCAGAACTCAGCGCCTTGCCGCTTAACCAGCGCGGATTGTGACCTCGCAAGTGCCTAATTGGCATGCGCTGTCGGCCCATACGACACCAAAATCCTACGCAAACCGGTACCACTTAGCGTCACCGACTGTGCCATTCAGCCCCGGGGCAATGCAACAGTGGGTTTTTACTTCTGCGGGGAAGCACGTATGCCCGGTGCAGCCCACGAAATGCCAGCTCGCGGAAAGCTCAGACCCAGATCCGCACACCATCTGCCGGTATTAGCCCCTCGGCCGCTGCTCCACCCCCGGCGGACCAAGCGCCCTGAACAGGACTCTCGTGAATGACTGCCCATAGCCGCGAGCAGGTATCTCAATGCCCAGCCACTGACCGCTAGCACCCGCGGCCAGCAGCCAGCGGCCGCCCCATGTCGCCTCCCCTCACTCGCCACCCAACGCCTTGAACAACCCCGCCTGCCGCAGCCACTGCTGCGCCCGCAGCTGGATGCGGGTCTGCTCGGCGTCCAGCCGGGCGTTGCGCACCTGCAGCCAGTCGGCGCGGGCGATGGCGCCGGCCTCGTAGCGCACGGTGGCGACGCGTTCGTTCTCGACGGCCTCGCGCAGGCGGCTGGCGTTGGCGGCCAGCTGCTGGCGGGCGCGCTCGGCCTCGATGCGCTGGGTCTCGATGTCGGCCAGCGCCTTGTGCAGCGTGTCGCGCAGCGTCAGCGCGGCCGTGTCCAGCTCGGTGCGGGCGCTGTCGCGCTGCAGGGCCAGGCGCTGCCAGTCGATCAGGGGCACGACGAGGTTGGCGCCCAGCGAGGCCAGCGGCTGCGACAGCCAGTCGCGTGACTCGGCGCCGCCGGTGCCAATGCCGGCGCTGAAGCTCAGCCGCGGGTAGCGCTCGGCCTCGCTGACGCGCAGCCGCGCCAGCGCGATGTCCACGCCCAGGCGGTCGCGCTGCACGTCGGGGCGGCGGGCCAGCACCTCGGCGGGTTCGGCCAGGCGCCAGCGCGGCGGC
>JBKBVY010000154.1:0-8451 GCA_046289335.1 Roseateles sp.
CTGGCGGCGGCGCAGCTTCAGCCGCTGCTCGCGCGCGGCGGTGACGCGCAGCGCCAGCTCGATGCCCGATGCGTGCGGTTGGTACTCCACGTCCAACAGCTCCCCGGGCTGGTCAATCCAGCCCTCGACGAGCGCAAAGCCGAGCGCGAAGTCTTCCAGGTCGGCGGGGGTGGCCAGCATGACGGCCTGGGAAACACCGTTGACCGTCAGCGCCACCGGCATCTCGACGGCCACCTCTTCGTCCCCTGCGGCGCCGGGCGGCCGCAGCCTGAGCAAGGCGCTGGATTGCATGTTCGGGATGATAGAAGGGGCCGCGCCTGCCTGATGATGGCGGCTTTTTCCCTGCATCGTCCCGTCGCCATGTACCTGCCCAAACACTTCACCTCCACCGATCTCGCACATGCGCTGAGGCTGGCTGCCGAACATCCGCTGGCCCTGTTGGTGGGGCCCGATGCGCAGGGACAGAGCTTCGGCAGCCACCTGCCGCTGGTGGCCGAGCCGGCAGCCTGGGGCTTCCACCTGGAGGGCCACATGGCCCGCGCCAACCCGCATTGGGGCTGGCTGCAGCGGCAGACCTCGCTGCTGGCGGTGTTCAGCGGCCCCAGCGCCTATGTGAGCCCCAGCCACTACGACAGCCTGCAGAACGTGCCGACCTAGAACTACGCGGCGCTGCATGCCTATGGCGACATCGAGATCATCGACGGCGCCGCGGACAAGGACGCGCTGCTGAAGCGGCTCATCGGCCGCTTCGAGCCCGAGTACGCCGAGCAGTGGCGCGGTCTGCCCGAGGCCTACCAGCACAAGCTGCTGGGCGCCATCGTGGGCTTTCGCATCCGCGTGACGCGCTGGGAGCTCAAGCTCAAGCTGAGCCAGAACCGCGCGGCCACCGAGCGCCAGCGCATCCGCGACGCGCTGGGTGCCTCGGAGGCTGCCAACGACCGCCTGGTCGCCGCCTGGATGGCGAGGCTGGAGGGCTGATCCGCCCGTGCGCCGGCGGCTCAGTCGTGGGGCTGCGGTGTCTCGCCCAGCGCGCGGCGCAGCGCCATCGCCGCATGCGGCGCGCGTTCCTTGGCGCCACTGATGAAGAAGACGAACACATCGCGCGGCGCCGCCGGCGCGGCTGCGGGCGCGATGCGCGGCAGGCCGGCGGGCTCGCCGCCCTGTGCCCAAGTCTGCGCGGCGGCGGCCAGCGCCGGGAACACCTCCGGCGGGCAGCCCAGCGGCTCATGGGCCTGCGTGCGCATGAGGCGCGTGTAGACGAAGTCGCCCGTCAGGTCGGGGATGGCGGGATGGTCGTCGGACTCGGTGAACACCGTCGCGGCCTTGTACTGCCGGGCCAGCGCCAGGTAGTCGGCGCAGCGGAAGCTGTCGTGCCGCACGTCCAGCGCGTGGCGCAGCTTGAGGCCATCCACCTGCGCGGGCAGCAGTTCCAGGAAGGCCGTCAGGTCCGCAGCGTCGAATCTGTGCGTCGGTGCGAGTTGCCAGACGATGGGCCCCAGCTTGTCGCCCAGCTCGGCAATGCCGGAGGCCATGAAGCGCTTGATGGACTCGGCGCCCTCGGCCAGCACGCGGCGCTGCGTCGCGAAGCGGATGGCCTTCAGCGAGAACTGGAAGCCGTCGGGCGTCTCGCGGCGCCACTTGGCGAAGGTGGCGGGCTTTTGCGCACCGTAGTAGGTGCTGTTGATCTCGATGGCTGTGAGGCGCCGGCTGGCATACGCCAGCTCACGCGCCTGCGGCCAGCCGCGGGGATAGAAGTTGTCGCGCCAGGGCTCGAAGTTCCAGCCGCCGATGCCGACCCTGATGCTGCCCGCTGCCATGCGCCACCTCCCGGGAGATGGCGCGCAGCTTACATGCCGGCGTAGTTGGGCCCGCCGCCGCCCTCGGGCGTGACCCAGACGATGTTCTGCGTCGGGTCCTTGATGTCGCAGGTCTTGCAGTGCACGCAGTTCTGCGCGTTGATCTGCAGCCGCTCGCCGCCACCCGCCTCGTTGGGCACGAACTCGTAGACGCCGGCCGGGCAGTAGCGGCTCTCGGGGCCGGCGAACTTGGCCAGGTTGACCTGCACCGGCACCGTGGCGTTCTTCAGCGTCAGGTGGGCGGGCTGGTTCTCCTCGTGGTTGGTGTTGGAGATGAACACCGAGGAGAGGCGGTCGAAGCTCAGCTTGCCGTCCGGCTTGGGGTAGGCAATGGGCTGGCACTCGGCAGCGGGGCGCAGCGCCTGGTGGTCGGCCTTGTGGTTGTGCAGCGTCCACGGCGGGCTGGCGATGCCCAGCTTGGGCAGCAGCCACTGCTCGATGCCGGTCATCAGCTGGCCGGTGGTCTTGCCCTTCTTGAACCAGAGCTTGAAGTTGCGGGTCTGCTGCAACTCCTCGTTCAGCCAGCTCTTCTCGAAGGCCTCGGGGTAGGCCGTCAGCTCGTCCTGTGCGCGGCCGGCGTCCAGCGCGGGGGCGATGGCCTCGGCGGCCAGCATGCCGCTCTTGATGGCCGCATGGCTGCCCTTGATGCGGGCGGCATTCAGGTAGCCGGCATCGCAGCCCACCAGGCAGCCGCCCGGGAACACCGTCTTGGGCAGGGCCTGCGGCGTGCCGTTGTTGATAGCACGGGCGCCGTAGCCGATGCGCTTGCCGCCCTCGATGTGGGCACGGATGGCCGGGTGGGTCTTCCAGCGCTGCATCTCCTCGAAGGGCGAGAGATAGGGGTTGTCGTAGTCCAGGCCGATGACGAAGCCCAGCGTCACCTTGTTGCCGTCCAGGTGGTACAGGAAGCCGCCGCCGAAGGTGTCGCCCTGCATGGGCCAGCCGGCCGTGTGCACGACCTTGCCGGGCTGGGCCTTGTCCGCCGGGATCTCCCACAGCTCCTTGATGCCGATGGCGTAGGTCTGCGTGTCGCGGCCTTCGGTCAGGTTGAACTTGGACAGCAGCTGCTTGCCCAGGTGGCCGCGGGCGCCTTCGGCGAAGACGGTGTACTTGCCCAACAGCTCCATGCCGAGCTGGAAGTGGTCGGTGGGCTCGCCGTCCTTGCCCAGGCCCATGTTGCCGGTGGCCACGCCGCGCACGCGGCCCTGCTCGTCGTACAGCACCTCGGCCGCGGCAAAGCCCGGGAAGATCTCGATGCCCAGGCCCTCGGCCTGCTGGGCCATCCACTTGACCACGTCGCTCAGGCTGATGACGTAGCAGCCATGGTTGTGGAAGTTGCGCGGCACGAGCCAGTCGGGCGTGCGCTTGGCTCCGGTCTCGCTCAGGAACAGCACGTCGTCGCCGGTCACGGCCTGCTTCAGCGGCGCGCCCAGCTCCTGCCAGTTCGGGAACAGCTCGGTGATGGCGCGCGGGTCCATCACGGCGCCGGACAGGATGTGGGCGCCGGGCTCCGAGCCCTTCTCCAGCACGACGATGTTGGCGTCGGGCTTGAGCTGCTTGAGCCGGATGGCCGTGGCCAGGCCCGCCGGGCCGGCGCCGACCACCACCACGTCGTACTCCATGGACTCGCGCGGGCCGAACTGGGCCAGGATTTCTTCTGAGGTCATGCGGGGCTCCGTGAGCTTTGAATTGCGCGCGATTCTAGAGAGGCTGGACCGCAAATCGAACGATCGTGCTTTTTTAGTGGTGAAGGTCTAGGCAGCTAGGATGGCCGCAACCCATTCACAAGGCAGTCTCATGAGTTACGTCATCAATCTCGAAGGCCGCGTGGCCTTGATCACCGGTGCGTCCAGCGGCCTGGGCGCGCAGTTCGCGCGCACGCTGTCCCAGGCCGGCGCCTGCGTCGTGCTGGCCGGGCGCCGCATGGAGCGGCTGAAGGATTTGCGAGCCGAGATCGAGGGCAGCGGCGGCGACGCCCATGTCGTGCAGCTGGACGTGACCGACGTGGCCAGCATCAAGGCCGCCGTGGCCCATGCCGAGACCGAGGTCGGCACGCTGGACATCCTGATCAACAACTCGGGCGTGTCCACCACGCAGCGCCTCACCGACGTCACCGAGAACGACTACGACTACGTGATGGACACCAACACGCGCGGCGCCTTCTTCGTGGCGCAGGAGGTGGGCAAGCGCATGCTGGCCCGCGCGCGCGGCGCGGCGCCGGGCTCCTTCGTCGGCGGGCGCATCGTCAATGTGGCCTCCATGGCCGGGCTGCGCGTGCTGGGCCAGATCGGCGTCTATGCGATGAGCAAGGCGGCCGTCATCCACATGACGCGGGCCATGGCGCTGGAGTGGGGCAAGTACGGCATCAATGTGAACGCGATCTGCCCCGGCTACATCGACACCGAGATCAACCACCACCACTGGGGCACCGAGCAGGGCAAAAAGCTCATCGACCTGCTGCCGCGCAAGCGCGTCGGCCAGCCCCAGGACCTGGACACCGCGCTGCTGATGCTGTGTGCCAACGAGAGCCATTTCATCAACGGCGCGGTCATCCAGGCCGACGATGGTTTCGGAGTCTGAGTGCCGATGCTGAAGCGAGACCTGACCCCCCTGGAGGCCCGGGTGCTGGCCGTGCTGGTCGAGAAAGAGCACACGGTGCCGGACAGCTACCCGCTGTCGGCCAATGCGCTGACCGCCGGCTGCAACCAGAAGACCGCGCGCGATCCGGTCATGGACGTGAGCGAGGCCGAGGTGCTGGCCACCGTGGAGGAGCTGAAGACGCTCAGCCTGGTCAACACCGTCAGCGGCAGCCGCGTGCTGCGCTACGAGCACAACTTCGCGCGCGGCCTGGGCGTGCCCGGCGCGGCCGTGGCCTTGCTGACGCAGCTGATGCTGCGCGGCCCGCAGACGGCGGCCGAGCTGCGCCAGAACACCGAGCGGCTGCACCGCTTTGCCGACGTGTCTTCGGTGGAAGGCTTTCTGGAGGAGCTGGCCGAGCGCGAGAAGCCGTTCGCGATCAAGCTGCCGAAGGCGCCCGGCGCTCGCGAGGCGCGCTGGGCGCATCTGCTGTGCGGGCCGGTGGCGTCGGTCGAGCAGGCCGCGGCGGCGGCCATGCCACGCGACGAGGAGGTGGCCTTGCAGAAAGCGGAACTCGCTGCGCTCAGGGCCGAGGTGGCATCGCTGCGCCAGCTGGTCAACCGCATCGCCGCAGAGCTGGGCATTCAGCCATGAGGTATGCCGTCCCGGCGCAGAAGAAGCTCACCTACGAGTGCCGCATTCCCATGCGCTGGGGCGACATGGATGCGATGGGCCACATCAACAACACGCTGTATTTCCGCTACCTGGAGATCGCCCGCGTGGACTGGCTCACGAGCATCGGCGCACCGCCCAATCCGGGCGGGCAGGGGCCGGTCATCGTCAACGCCTTCTGCAACTTCTACCGGCAGCTCAAGGCCCCGGGCGAGTTGCTGGTCAAGCACTACGTCAGCGATCCCGGCCGCACCTCGTTCGAGACCTGGATCACGCTGGAGCGCGTGGATCAGCCGGGCGTGATCTACGCCGAGGGCGGCGCGACCACGCTGTGGTTCGACGCCCAGACCGACAAGGCCATCGCGCTGCCGGACTGGGTGCGCGAGATCGTTACCTGAACGTGTACTTCGCGCTGATGTAGCCGTAGCGGCCGCGCGTGTCGGTGTAGCTCGGGTCGTAGCCCGAGATGAAGAACCAGGCCTGCTGAGAGAACGGCGGCGACTTGTCGGTCAGGTTCTGCACGCCGGCGCGCAAGGTGAGTGCCTTCGTGGCCGCCCAGCCGGCCGACAGGTTCCACAGCGAATAGGCGCCCACCTTGCGATCCGGCTTGCCGACGACGTGCTGGTCGTCGTAGCCCTGCAGATAGCTGTTGGACAGCGTGGCCGAGAAGGGGCCGCGCTCCCAGTCCACGCTCAGCGTGTGGCGCCAGCGTTGCACGACGCCGTCGTTGATGAAGCGGCCCAGGTTGCTGACGAAGGGGTCGCCGTCGCCGGTCTGCTGCTGGGACTTCAGCGTCAGCGTGCCGTTCAGCCGCAGGCCGAACTGGCCCAAGGCGGTCTTCAGCTCGCTCAAGGCGATGCCGATGTCCAGGCCGGAGATGCGCTGCTTGCCGCGGTTCTCCTTGACGAGGTCGATGTGGTCTATCCACTCGTCCTCGTCGCGGATGACCAGGCTGCCGTACTTGTCCAGGTCGGACAGGATGACGTCCACGCCCAGCGTGCTGATCAGGTTGCGCTTCTCGATGTTCCAGTAGTCGAGGTTGACGCTGACGCCGCGCGCCGGCTCGAACACCGCGCCCAGCGAGAACTGGCGCGACTTCTCGGGCTTGAGCCTGGGGTTGCTGTAGTTGAAGGTGGTCCAGGTGTCGGAGCAGTCGGTGGGCGTGGCGTCCGGGTCCAGCTCCAGGCAGCGCGGGTCCACCAGCGTGGCCGCCGTGCCCTCGGTGAGCGGGCGGTACAGGTCGGACATGCTGGGCGCGCGGAAGCCCTTGCCGATGGACGCGCGCAGCAGCAGTTCAGGCGTCGGCACGTACTTCAGTCCCAGCTTGGGGCTGAGCGCGCCGCCGCTGACCTGGTAGTGCTCGTAGCGCATCGCGGCCTGCAGCTCCAGCTGCTGCGTGATGGGCGCGCTCAGTTCGCCGAACACGGCCGAGACCTTGCGCGACCTGCCGAAGTCGGAATCCGGGCCCTGCGAGGTCTCGCCCAGGATGAGGTCCTGCTTGAGCGCATCGGACTGGTGATAGTCCTGCTTCTCGCGGCGCAGCTCGCCGCCCAGGGCGACCGCGAGCTCGCCGCCGGCCAGCGGCATCAGGCCCTTGGACATGCGGAAGTCCAGGCTGTCCATGGTGCCGGTGGCACGGCGCACCTCGCCGCGGATCTGCGCCTTCTCGTACAGGGCCAGGCCGGCAGCGGCGGACGGGCCGAAGGCGTTCAACGTGCCGGCGGCGAAGCCGTCCAAGATCATCTGCTCGTTCAGATAGCCCTGGTGGTCGCGGTCGGAGACCTTGCTGGTGCTGTGGTTCAGCGCCCATTCATAGTCCCAGCCGCCGAGCTGGCCGCTGGTGCCCAGCACGAAGCGGTTGCCGGTGGACACCAGCTCGCTGGTGCGCAGGCCGGCCTCGGTCAACCGGGTGCGCACGACCAGGATGCGGCGCTCGTCGCCGGCGGGGAAGGCGGCGATGCTGCTGTTCTTCAGCGCGTCGACGAGCGAGACGTCGATCTCGGCATCCACCCGGTTGGGCGTGCCCGTGTAGTAGGTGCGGGCGCGGGCCAGCGAGGCCTCGGCGAACAGCTGGTGTCCGCCGCCCAGGTTGAACACGCCGCGGCCGAACAGGCTGCTCTTGTCCGACTTCGGGTACAGCTCGATGTCGCGCATGTAGTCGAAGGTGCAGCCGTCCACGCCGCCGATGCCGTCGGGCAGGTACAGGCTGCCGTTGGCCGGCGCGCAGCCGGTGGCGGCCGACGGGTTGATGCGGTAGGTGCTGATGACCGTCTTGCCGTTGGCCTTGTAGCCGTCGGCGATCAGCGCGTCGCGCTGCTCCGAGTCCGGCAGGTTCTGGTCCAGCAGGATGTTGCCGGGGAAGCTGGCGCTGGACAGCAGGTCGGGCAGCCGGCCCGGGATGTCCAGCTCCT
Organism: Roseateles sp.; assembly: GCA_046289335.1. Lineage (GTDB taxonomy): Bacteria > Pseudomonadota > Gammaproteobacteria > Burkholderiales > Burkholderiaceae_C > Pelomonas. The sequence goes on from JBKBVY010000154.1 coordinate 7,517, forward strand.
TGATGAACTTGCGCTGCGATGCGTTGAGGCTGCGGGTCTTCTGAACGTCCAGCACGGCCATCAGGTTGAAGCCGTCGCGCGCGAAGTCGCCGAAGCCGCCCGCCAGCGTCGCCGAACGCTTGCCGCCGCCGCCTTCGCGGGTGCTGCCGGCCAGCAGGTTCAGGTCCACGCCGGAGAAGTCCTTGCGCGTGATGAAGTTGATGACGCCGCCGATGGCGTCCGAGCCATATAGCGACGAGGCGCCGTCCAGCAGAATCTCCACCCGCTGGATGGCCGCGGCGGGGATGCTGTTCAGGTCCACGCCGGCGGCGTCGCCCGGCGATGCGAAGTTGGCCATGCGCCGGCCGTTCAGCAGCACCAGCGTGGACGACACGCCCAGCCCGCGCAGGTTGGCGGCGTTGAAGCCCATCTGGTCACGAAAGCCGCCGTAGCCGATGCTGCCGCCATCGGTCAGGTTGTTCGCGCTGGCGCTGAGGCGGGCGATCAGCTCGGCGGCGGTCGTCACGCCGGCCTTGTCGATCTCGTCGCGCGTGACGACCTGCACGGGCAGGGCGGTCTCGCCCTCGATGCGCTTGATGGCCGTGCCGGTCACCTCCACCCGTTCGAGCTGGGACTGGGCCAGCGCGGCGGTGCTCAGCGCCAGCAGCGCCGCGCTGGCGGCCAGTCGGGTGGGGCAGGGTGGTTTCATCGGCGCATCTCCAGGCTGTGGTACGCGCCAGTCTAGGCATGGTGGCGTCAGACGCCTGTCCCTTGCGAGGGGGAACGTCTCGTCTTCGCCACGGTCGCGGTACTCTGTCATCATGCGCGCTCTGACCAAGGAGGGTTTCGGGCATGAGGTCTTGGATCTGGGGCGGCCTGGCGGCCTGCATGATGGCCATGGGCGTGCAGGCGGCGCCGCCGACGAACGCGGCCAACCCGCCGGCGCCGCGCTTGCA
>JBKBVY010000155.1:0-8432 GCA_046289335.1 Roseateles sp.
AGTCGAAGAACAGCTCGGGCGACACGCTGGCCGTGCCGGCCTCCCGCAGGAACAGGCTGAAGCCGCCGGGCTGGCTGGCGTGCAAGGCCAGGAACAGCTGCGCGGGGTCCAGCGCGCCGGCCGTGGCGCGCAGCCGCGTGGTCAGGTTGACCTGGTAGCAGTCGCCGGCGCGGATGTAGTCGCGGATGCGCTCGATGGCGGCGCTCGCATCGGGCGCCGGGTCGTGCCAGTCGAGCAGGCCGGTGTGGGCCGGCGCCGCATCGGGCCAGGCCTCGGGCGGCGTGTCGTAGACGGCGAACTCGGCCAGCGGCTTCGTGCCGTCATGCGTGGCCAGCGCCGCGTCGAAGGCCGCGGCCGCCTCGTAGCGCAGGCCGCCCAGCACCCAGGCACCGGCCCGCGCGGCGGCTTCGGCCTCGGCGATGACGGCGCGGACCTCATCCCGCCGCAGCGCGCGCAGCCAGTGCGACGGCGGCTGGCGCCAGACGCCGCGCAGCCGCTCGCCGTCCTCGCGGGCCAGCGGATGGCGGGGAAAGTCGAACGCGGCGTGGATCAATCAGACAGCCAGCAAATGAGTCCGGTAGTGCACCAGCTCGTCGATGGACTCGTGGATGTCCGCCAGCGCCGTGTGCGCCTGGGCCTTCTTGAAGCCCTCCAGCGCGGCGGGCTTCCAGCGCTTGGCCAGTTCCTTCAGCGTGGACACGTCCAGGTTGCGGTAGTGGAAGAAGCTCTCCAGCTCCGGCATGTAGTTGGCCAGGAAGCGGCGGTCCTGGCAGATGCTGTTGCCGCACATGGGGCTCTTGCCCTTGGGCACGTATTGCTTCAGGAAGGCGATGGTCTGCGCGGCCGCCTCGGCCTCGGAGACGGTCGATGCCTTCACGCGGTCGATCAGGCCGCTCTTGCCGTGGGTGCCCTTGTTCCAGGCGTCCATCTTGTCCAGCGTCTCGTCGCTCTGGTGCACGGCGAAGACCGGGCCTTCGACGCGCTTGTCCAGGTTGGCGTCGGTGACGACGACGGCGATCTCGATGATGCGGTCGGTGTCGGGATACAGACCGGTCATTTCCAGGTCGATCCAGATCAGGTTGTTTTCGCTCAGGGTCAGGGTGTCGGACATGGTGGGCTCACGCGTAAGAGGTGGAATTCTCGCAGCCTAAACTTCGGGGCTATGTCCCCCCTGCCGTTGTCCCTCGCGTTCGCCGTCGCGCTCGCGCTCTCGCTGCTGGTCAAGTTCTGGCTGTCTTCGCGCCAGATCCGCCATGTCGCCGCCCACCGCGGCCAGGTGCCGGCCGCCTTTGCCGGCAGCGTGACGCTGTCGGCGCACCAGAAGGCGGCCGACTACACAGTAGCCCGCGCCCGCTTCGGCCTGCTGGCCCTGGCCTTCAACGGCGCCGTGCTGCTGGGCTGGACGCTGCTGGGCGGGCTGGACGCGCTGAACGGCTGGGTGCTGGACGCCAGCCGCGCGCTGCCCGACGGCTGGCAGGACATGGGCTACCAGCTGGCGCTGGTGGCGGCATTCCTGCTGATCGCCGGGCTGCTGGACCTGCCCTGGGAGCTGTGGAGCACCTTCCGCATCGAGCAGGCCTTCGGCTTCAACCGCATGACGCTGGGGCTGTACGTCGCCGACATGCTCAAGGGCTTGCTGGTGGGCGCGGTGCTGGGCCTGCCCATCCTGGCGCTGATCCTGTGGCTGATGGGCGCGATGGGGCCGCTGTGGTGGCTGTGGGCCTGGGTGGCGTGGATGGGCTTCCAGCTGCTAGTGATGGTGATCTACCCCAGCGTCATCGCGCCGCTGTTCAACAAGTTCGAGCCGCTGGCCGATGCCGCGCTGAGGGAACGCGTGGAGCGCCTGATGGCGCGCTGCGGCTTTGCGGCCAAGGGCTTGTTCGTCATGGACGGCAGCCGCCGCTCGGCCCATGCCAATGCCTATTTCAGCGGCTTCGGCCCGGCCAAGCGGGTGGTGTTCTTCGACACGCTGCTGTCCAAGCTCAACGGCTCGGAGCTGGAGGCGGTGCTGGCCCATGAGCTGGGCCATTTCAAGCACCGCCACATCACCAAGCGCATCGCGCTGGCCTTCGTCATGAGCCTGGCCGGGCTGGCGCTGCTGGGCTGGCTGGCGCAACAGCCGGCCTTCTACCTGGCGCTGGGCGTGCAGCCCAACATGGCCGCGCCCAACGACGCGCTGGCCCTGCTGCTGTTTCTGCTCGCCGGCCCGGTGTTCGGCTTCTTCGTCACGCCGCTGGCCAGCCACTTCTCGCGCCGCGACGAGTTCCAGGCCGATGCCTACGCCCGCGCCCAGGCCAACGGCGCGGACCTGTGCTCCGCGCTGCTCAAGCTGCACGAGGACAACGCCGGCACGCTGACGCCGGACCCCGTCTACGCGCGCTTCTACTACTCCCACCCGCCGGCCGCCGAACGGCTGGCCGCCCTCGCGTCATGATGAATCTGCTGCTCGCCCAGTGCGACCCCAAGGCCCCGCTGCTGGACACCGACTCGCGCCAGCGCGTGCTGGCCGCCCTGCCCGGCTGGACGCCGGACCCCGAGGGCAAGCTCATCGCGCGGCGCTTCGGCTTCGACAACTTCTACCAGGTCATGGCCTTCGTAAACGCGGTTGCCGAGATCGCCCATGCGCAGGACCACCATCCCGAGATGCTGGTGGGCTATGACGCCTGCACCGTCAGCTACACCACCCACTCGCGCGGCGGCCTGACGCTGAACGACGCGATCTGCGCCGCCCAGGTGAGCGCGTTGCCCGAAGCGACCGGCGGATGAGCCGGTTCAACACGCTGGACCTGGGACTTGTCGTGCGCGGCCACGGCCGCCACTACATCGTCGAGGACGCGGACGGCCATCGCTTCGTCTGCCATCCACGCGGCAAGAAGAGCGACGCCGTCGTGGGCGACCAGGTGCGCTTTGCCGACTCGGGCGACGAGGGCGTCATCGAGGCCGTGGAGCCGCGGCGCAATCTGCTGTTCCGCCAGGACGAGTGGAAGACCAAGAGCTTTGCCGCCAACCTGGACCAGATGCTGGTGCTGGTGGCCGTGGAGCCGGTGTTCAGCGAGAGCCAGCTGGCCCGCGCGCTGATCGCCGCCGAGTCCGCCGGCATCCGCATGGCCATCGCGCTGAACAAGACCGACCTGCCCGGCGCCGATGCGGCCCGCGAGCGCCTGGCGCCCTACCGCGCGATGGGCCTGACGGTGTTCGATGTCGCGCTGAGGGCCGACCCCGAGGGTTCGCGCGCCACGCTGATGCCCTGGCTGCAAGGCCAGCGCACGTTCGTGCTGGGCCCCAGCGGCACGGGCAAGAGCACGCTGATCAACCTGCTGGTGCAGGACGCCCAGGCCCAGGTCGGCGAAATCTCTCAGGCGCTGAACTCCGGCCGCCACACGACCACCACCACGCAGTGGTACTGGACCGACGCCACGCGCGGCACCGCGCTGATCGACTCGCCCGGCTTCCAGCAGTTCGGCCTGGGCCAGATCGCCGCGGCCGACCTGTGGCGCTTCATGCCCGACCTGCGCGAGCACGCCGACTGCCGCTTCGCCAACTGTTCACATATTCACGAACCCGGCTGCGGCGTGCGCGCGGCGCTCGAACAGGGCTTGATCAGCGCCAGCCGCTACCGTATCTACGCCGAGATCCTCGAAGAACTTCAGCGCAAGACCTGGTGAAGACCGCCCTCCTGACCCTCGCCGCCGCCGCCCTGCTGGCGGCCTGTGCCGCCCCCAAGACCACGCCGCCGCCCTCGGCCCAGGGCTGGCAGCCGCTGCCCCTGCCCGGCAAGAAGGCCACGCAGTACAGTTGGACCGAGAAGGACGGCCGCCCCGCGCTGGAGGCCGCCGCCGACCGCTCGGCCAGCATCTGGCGCAAGCGCCTGGAGCCGGCGCTGGAGGAGATCGGCGAGGTCAGCTTCTCGTGGTGGGCCCAGGGCTTGATCAAGGACGCTAGCGTGGCCGACATCGACCGCGAGGACGCGGTGGCGCGGGTCATCTTCGGCTTCGGCGGCGACGTGGACAAGCTGCCGCTGCGCACCCGCATGAAGTTCGAGCTGGCCCAGGCGCTGACCGGCGAGGCGCCGCCCTATGCCACGCTGATGTACGTGTGGGACAGCCAGCTGCCGGTGGGCACCGTGGTGGTCAACCCGCGCAGCGACCGCATCCGCAAGATCGTCGTCGACTCCGGCCCGGCCCAGTTGCACCGCTGGCGCGACCACCGGCGCGACCTGGCGGCCGACTTCCGGTTGGCCTTCGGCGAGGAGCCCGGGCCGCTGACCTCCATGGCCGTCATGACCGACAGCGACAACAACCGCGCGTCGGCGCGGACCTGGTATGGCGCGGTGGAGCTGGCGCCGCCGCGTGTCAGCGGCGGGGAGGCTGCCAGGGCAAGGGCGCCGAGTCCCTGACCTCGCGCGCCTCGACGTCCACCACATCCTTGGCGGCCGGCGGGCGTCGCGCGGCCCAGGGGTTCTTGTTCATGCGGAACTGCAGGTTGGGCTTGCGGCCGCGCAGCACGCTGACCAGCAGCAAGACCGCAAACGCCAGCACGGCGAACAGGAACAGCACCAGGCCCAGAACGGCCCCGGCGGCGACGACGAGCAGGCGCAGCAGCATGCGGATCACGGACATGCCCGCGATTCTGCCGCCGCTCAGCCGCGCCCGACGAAAGGCATGGCCGTGGCCATGACCGTCATGGTCTGCACATTGGCCGACAGCGGCAGGCTGGCCATGTAGACCACCGCGCGGGCCACGTCCTCGACGTCCATGCGCGGCTCCACCGCGATCTGGCCGTTGGCCTGCGGCATGCCCAGCGCCATCTTCTCGGTCATCTCGGTGGCGGCATTGCCGATGTCGATCTGGCCACAGGCGATGTCGAAGGCGCGGCCGTCCAGGCTCAGCGAGCGGGTCAGGCCCGTGATCGCATGCTTGGTGGCCGTGTACGGCGCCGAGTTGGGCCGCGGCGCATGGGCCGAGATGGAGCCGTTGTTGATGATGCGGCCGCCGCGCGGCTGCTGCGCCTTCATGAGCCGGAAGGCCGCGCGGGCGCACAGGAAGCTGCCGGTCAGGTTGGTGTCCACCACCGCGCGCCACTGCGCCACCGGCAGCTCGTCGATGGGCACGCCGATGGCGCTGATGCCGGCGTTGTTGAACAGCAGGTCCAGCCGGCCGAAGCGCTGCTGCAGCGTGGCGAAGGCGGCGTCCACCTGCGCCTCGTCGGCCACGTCGGCCGGCAGGTGCAGCGCCCCAGGCTGCAAGTCCGCCAGCGTCTCGCGCAGCGCCGCCTCGCGGCGGCCCAGCAGCGCCAGCGTCCAGCCCTCGCGGGCCAGCGCGCGCGCCACGGCGCGGCCGATGCCGGAGCCGGCGCCGGTGACGAGGGCAACCCGGGCGCTCATGTCGGTTCAGCGGGAGATCGGCGCGACGAGGGTGCGCTGCACCCAGCCGCTGAAGTTGGCCGCGTCCACATACATGAAGCCGTCCTTGACGTCGCCGCTGGCCACCAGTTCGTCGCTGCGGTTCAGCGTGGCGACGACCTTGCTGTCGCGCGACGCCGAGGCATACACCTTCACGTTGGCGATCTTGGCGACGAACATCTGGCCGGCATTGACGGGCGCACCGGCCTTGGTGGAGGCGGCGGCATTCGCGTCACCCGCGGCGCTGCTGCTGCGCACCAAGCTTTCCTGGTCGCGGATGGCCAGCACGATCTTGTTGTAGTTGTCCAGGAAGCTCGCCGCGATGAGCTTGCCCTCGGCGGTGCTGGTGTAGCCGCCCAGGCCGCCGACGGCGCCGCCGCCGAAGCCCCAGCCGCCGATGGAGAAGTCCATCTTGCTGGCCTTGCCCTCGGCCGCGGCCACCTGGATGCTGGAACGCACGTCGGCCAGCAGCAGGCTGGTGGACGCGTCCTTGAACTTCAGCCCGCCCGCGATGGCGCCCAACACACCCAGCTTGCCGCCCAGGAAGCCGCCGAGGCCGCCGCTGGTGTTGGCGCCGATCTGCACGTTGGGCGTCATGACGAAGTCGGCCGCCTGCATCTGGCCCTTGCCGATGTTGGAGTCCTGGCGCATCTCGCCAGATTCGGCCAGCGAGCGCTCCTGCTGGATGTTCTGCATGGCCTGGCCGCGCTCGACGACGTCGAAGCAGCCGGACTGCTGCACCATCATGCGCAGCAGCGCGGCGGGCGAGCCCAGGCCGTACTGCGACAGGTGGTTCCAGCCGTACTGCGGCTCGGCCACCGCCAGCACGCCCATCTTCTTGCCGCACTTCTCGACCGTGGAGCCGGCCTCCTGGGCCTGGGCCGCCGTGGCCAGGACGGCCATCGCCCACAGGGCTAGGGTCTTGTTCATCGCGCTGTTCCTCCGAGTTGTTCGCCCCGCGATTGTGCCCAGCAGTGGCAGCGCGCAGCACGGGGAATGGCCCGCGGGCGGTGTCGCCTGGATCAGGGGCGCAGCACGAGCCGGTGCCGCACCGGCCCGGGCAGGAAGGGCAGCGCCTCGCCGGCCAGCCAGGTCGCGTGATCGCTGCGGTAGAAGGGCGACAGCGGATGGCCGCTCTGGCCGCCGGGGATGACCAGCAGGCCGCGGTCCTCATGGCCCGGCGACACCACCATGCGCTGACTCTGGCCATGGCCGTGGTTGTGCACCCGTGGCATGTGGCTGTCACCGGCCATGCCCTGGCTGGCCTGGTCCAGCCAGCCCGAAAGCACGGGCAGTGCCGCGCTGAGCGGGTGGCGCATGCGGGTGTCGTTGTCGGCGCCCCAGGTGGCCGCGGCCAGGCTGCCGTGCCGGTCGATGAGCCGCCGGCGGCTGTCCAGCACAGCCTGCTGCAGCAACTCGGGCCAGCTCTTGAAGGCCGCAGGCAGCGTGTCGGGCCGGGCCGCCTGGATCAGCGCCCAGCCGGGCGTCTCGGGCACCAGCTTCAGGTCGCTGGCCTTCAGCCCATGGGCCTCCATCAGCGCGGCCAGCGGCGCGAACAGCTGCGCCAGCGTCCGCTCGCGGAAGGCGCGCACCAGCAGATAGCCCACCGCGTCGGGCCGGGCGGCGTCGGCGCTGCGCTCGACCTCGGCGCGGTAGTCCGCCAGCCCCTGCGCCGCGACGAACTCGGGCGTCAGCACCCGCTCCAGCAGCAGTGCCCGCCAGCGCTGCAGGAACAGCGCGCGGTGATCCAGCTGGATGGCATGCAGGCCGGCCTCGTCCAGCCGCTCGTGGGCGCGCAGCGCATCGCGGATCTGCTGGCCCCGCGCGCCCAGGTCCCAGCCGCCGTTGCCGACCTGCTGCATCGCCGCGCCGCCCACCATGCGCGCATTGGCGGTCCACAGCCGGCCGTCCGCCGGGTCCACGACGCGCGGCTGCTCGGCGGCCGTCAGCCAGCCCTGCCAGCGCGGGCGGCCGTCGCTCCAGTCCTGCGGGCGGTCGGGGTCGGCGCCGCCGACGCGGCGCGGCACGGCACCCATGACGGTCCAGGCGATGCGCCCGCCGGCGTCGGCCACCAGCAGGTTCTGGTGCGGCAGGCCCGCGCCGGCCGCCAGCCGCACGGCGGCGTCCACGTCCGCCGCGGCCTCCAGCTGCAGCAGCCGCAGGTTCATGCCCTCGCCGTCGTGGGCCACCCAGCGCAGCGCATAGGCCTGGCCGGCCGGCGCCTTGTGGGGCAGCACGGGGCCCCATTCGCTTTCCAGCACCTCGTGATCCACCGGCGCCTCGCCGGCCACCTCGATGCGCTCGACGACGCGCCGCAGCGGCCGCTCGGCGGCGCCGGAGCGGTAGTGGGTGCCGGCCGCGTTGAGCTGCAGCACGACCACATCGGCCCAGTCCGACGTGGTGTTGGTGAAGCCCCAGGCGATGCGGCCGTTGCTGCCCACCACCAGCAGCGGCACGCCCGGCAGCGTCAGGCCGGCCAGGTCGTGCGGGCCGGCGGCGTCGGTCCAGACCATGCGGGTCTTGAACCAGGTGCCGGGCGAGCGCAGGCCGAGGTGCATGTCGTCGGCGACGATGGCGCGCCCGCCCTCGCCGCGCGCCGCGGCCACCGCGAAGTTGTTGCTGCCGAGGTCGCGCGCGTCGCGCAGCCGGCAGTCGCTGCAGGCCGTGCGGGCCACGCGAAGCGCATCGGGCAGCGGCCCGGCCGGCAACGGCACGGCGGCCACGCGACTGTCGTCCAGCGCGGCCTGCCAGTCGGCGCTGTGCTGGGTCAGGAAGGCATACCAGTCGGCCGGCACGCTGGCATGCAGCAGGCCCATCGCGATGTCGTCGCGGCCCTGGGCGCCCTGCAGGTCCAGGTACATGCCGTAAGCCACCAGCAGGCTGTCGGCGGCCGTCCAGGGCGCCGGCGGCTGGCGCAGCAGCAGGTACTCGGGCGGGCGCGCGCCCAGCGCCGCCAGGCCCGCGTTGACGCCGGCCGCATAGGCGGCCAGCAGCGCCTGCTCGTCGGCCGGCAGCGCCTGCACGCGCTGCT
>JBKBVY010000156.1:0-8430 GCA_046289335.1 Roseateles sp.
GGATCGACCTGCTGGAATCCGCGCTTGATGAACCAGTGCATGGTGCGGGTGGTCAGCACGAAGATGCTGTCCAGCCCCATGGCCTTGGCGCGCTGTTCGATGCGCTTGAGCAGGCGGTCGCCGTCGCCCTGGCCCTGCACTTCGGCGGACACGGTCAACGCGGCCATTTCGGCGGTGCGGGCCTCGACGTAAGGGTAGAGGGCCGCGCAGCCGAAGATGACGCCGTCGTGCTCGATGACGGTGTAGGCCTCGATGTCGCGTTCGATCTCGGTACGGCTGCGCTTGACCAGCGTGCCGTCGCGCTCGAAGGGCTCGATGAGCTTGATGATGCCGGCCACGTCGTCCGAGGTGGCTTCGCGCAGGCTCTCCAGCTTCTCGTCGACCACCATGGTGCCGATGCCGTCGTGGGTGTAGACCTCCTGCAGCAGCGCGCCATCGACCGAGAACGGGATGATGTGCGAGCGCTCCACGCCCGCCCGGCAGGCCTCGGCGCAGTGGCGCAGGTAGAAGGCCGCGTCGGTGGGTTCGGGGTAGGGCGCCGCCTTGGCCAGCATGCGCTCGGCGTCGGCCAGGGCCAGTTCGGTGTCGATGGGGCTGTCGGGGTCGGCCGGGTTCTCGCGCACGCCGGCGGATTCGCAGACGAACAGCAGCTTGTCGGCCTGCAGCGCGATGGCGGTGGACGTGGCCACGTCTTCCATGCTCAGGTTGAAGGCCTCGCCGGTGGGGGAGAAGCCGAAGGGCGACAGCAGCACGATGGCGCCGATGTCGATGGCGCGCTGGATGGCCGCGCCGTCGACCTTGCGCACCAGGCCCGAGTGCTGGAAGTCCACGCCGTCCACGATGCCGACCGGCCGGGCGGTCAGGAAGTTGCCCGACACCACGCGCACGGTGGCATTGGCCATGGGCGTGTTGGGCAGGCCCTGGCTGAAGGCGGCCTCGATCTCGAAGCGCAGCTGGCCGGCGGCCTCCTGGGCGCAGTCCAGCGCGACGGCGTCGGTGATGCGGCGGCCGTGGCTGTAGCGCGGCGTCTGGCCCTTGGCGGCCAGCTGCTCGTTGACCTGGGGCCGGAAGCCGTGCACCAGCACGATCTTGATGCCCATGGCATGCAGGATGGCCAGATCCTGCACGAAGGCGTTGAGCCGGCCGGCGGCCACCAGCTCGCCCGGCATGCCCACCACGAAGGTCTCGCCGCGGTAGGCGTGGATGTAGGGCGCCACCGAGCGGAACCAGGGGACGAAGGTGTGGGTGAAGACGAGGCCGGTCATGGGGCGGGATTCTCGGGCCTGCGGGACAATCCACGCGCAATGAGTTCCGAATCTCCCAAGGGCCGGTTGCCTCAACCGGCTCTTTCCATTTCCTTCCCCAATCGCTGCCGGTGTCGCGCCGCGACGAGATCATGGCCGCGCTGGCCGAGCACCAGGTCGTCATCGTCTGCGGCGAGACGGGCTCCGGCAAGACCACGCAGCTGCCCAAGATCGCGCTGGCGATGGGGCGTGGACGCCTGAACGGCGGCGGCCTGATCGGCCACACCCAGCCGCGGCGCATCGCCGCCAGCAGCGTGGCCAAGCGCATCGCCGAGGAGTTGAAGACGCCGCTGGGCGATGTGGTGGGCTACAAGGTCCGCTTCCAGGACCGGCTGTCGCGCGACGCGTCGGTCAAGCTGATGACCGACGGCATCCTGCTGGCCGAGACGCAGAGCGATCCGCTGCTCAAGGCCTACGACACCCTCATCATCGACGAGGCCCACGAGCGCAGCCTGAACATCGACTTCCTGCTGGGCTATCTGCGCGAGCTGCTGCCGCGCCGGCCGGACCTGAAGGTGGTCGTGACCTCGGCCACCATCGACGCCGAGCGCTTTGCCAGGCACTTCGAGAGCGCCAAGGGCCCGGCGCCGGTGCTGATGGTCAGCGGGCGGCTGTTCCCGGTCGAGCAGCGCTACCGCCCCTTCGAGGAAGGCCGCGAGTACGACCTGAACAACGCGATCTGCGACGCGGTGGACGAGCTGTGGCGCGAGGGGCCGGGCGACGTGCTGGTCTTCCTGCCCGGCGAGCGCGAGATCCGCGAGGCGGCCGAGGCGCTGCGCAAGCACCACCCGCCCGGCGTGGAGATCCTGCCGCTGTTCTCGCGCCTGTCCGAGGCCGAGCAGAACAAGGTGTTCGAGCCGCACGGCGCACGCCGCATCGTGCTGGCGACCAACGTGGCCGAGACGTCCCTCACGGTGCCCGGCATCCGCTACGTCATCGACCCGGGCCTGGCGCGCGTGAAGCGCTACAGCTACCGCAACAAGGTCGAGCAGCTGCTGATCGAGAACATCAGTCAGGCCGCGGCCAACCAGCGCGCCGGCCGTTGCGGCCGCGTGTCCAACGGCATCTGCGTGCGCCTCTACAGCGAGAAGGAATTCAACGAGCGGCCCAGGTTCACCGACCCGGAAATCCTGCGGTCGAGTCTCGCCGGCGTCATCCTGCGCATGAAGGCGCTGCATCTGGGCGACGTGGAGCGCTTCCCCTTCCTGGAGGCGCCGCGGCCCAAGGCGATTGCCGACGGCTACCAGCTGCTCAACGAACTGGGCGCGACGGACGACGCCAATGAACTGACGCCCCTGGGCAAGGAGCTGTCGCGCCTGCCGCTGGACCCGCGCGTGGGCCGCATGATCCTGGAGGCGCGCGCCCGCAATGCGCTGACCGAGGTGCTGGTCATCGCCTCCGCCCTGAGCGGCCAGGACGTGCGCGACCGCCCTCAGGAAGCCGCCCAGGCCGCCGACGAGAAGCACAAGAAGTTCGACGACGAGAAGTCGGAGTTCATGGGCTATCTGAAGCTGTGGAAATGGCTGGGTGATTCGAAAGGCGGTGAGGGCGAGCACAAGCTGTCGCACCGCAAGCACGAGGCGCTGCTGCGCGAGAACTTCGTCAGCCCGCGCCGCGTGCGCGAGTGGCGCGACGTGCATTCGCAGCTGCAGACGGTCGTCGCCGAGCATGGCTGGCGGCTCAACCAGAGCCCGGCGACCTACGAGCAGATCCACCTGTCCATGCTGGCAGGCCTGCTGGGCAACATCGGCTGCAAGAGCGATGACGAGGACTGGTACCTCGGCGCACGCGGCATCAAGTTCTGGCGCCATCCGGGCGCGCACCTCTCCAAGAAGCCGGGCCGCTGGATCGTCGCGGCGGAGCTGGTGGACACGTCGCGGCTGTACGGCCGGGGCATCGCCAACATCGAGCCGCAGTGGCTGCCGCCCATCGCCGGCCACCTGATCAAGACCCAGCTGCTGGAGCCGCACTGGGAGAAGAAGGCCGCCGAGGTGGTGGCGCTGGAGCGGGCCACGCTCTACGGCATCGTGCTCTACAGCGGCAAGCGGGTGAACTTCGGCCGCGTGGACGCCAAGGCGGCGCGCGAGATCTTCATCCGCGAGGGCCTGGTCAACGACGAGCTGCCGGAAGACCTGGTCCGGCAACTGCCCTTCATCGCCCACAACCGCCGCCAGATTGCCAAGGTCGAGGCGCTGGAGCACAAGTCGCGCCGCCAGGACGTGCTGGTGGACGACGAGCTGATCTACGCCTTCTACGACGACAAGCTGCCGGCCCATGTGTGCAGCGGCGCGACGCTGTTGAAGTGGTGGCGCGAGGCCAGCAAGGCGGACGACAAGCTGCTGCAGCTCAGCCAGGACGAGCTGATGCGCCACGAGGCTGCGGGCGTCACCAGCGAGGCCTTCCCCAAGGTCATCCGCCTGGGCGGGGTGGACTGCGCGGCGAGTTACCTGCACCAGCCGGGCGACGCCCGCGACGGCCTGACGGTGACCGTGCCCATCTTTGCGCTCAACCAGGTCAGCGAGGAACGCGCCGAGTGGCTGGTGCCGGGCATGTTGGCGGCCAAGGTGACGGCGCTGCTGAAGAGCCTGCACCAGAAGCCGCGCGCGCGGCTCACGCCGCTGCCGGACTTCGTGGCCGAGTTCATCGAGCTTCAGGCCTTCGGCCAGGGCAGCCTGCTGGAGGTGCTGCTGAAAGCCGTCAGGGAGCGCACTCAGCTGGCCGTGCAGCGCAACGACTTCAAGCTGGAACAGCTGCCTGCCCACCTGTTCATGAACTTCCGCGTCGTCGACGAGCATGGCCGCCAGCTGGGCCAGGGCCGGCAGCTCGCCGCGCTGAAGGCGGAGCTGGGCGGTCAGGCGCGCTCGGCCTTCCAGGCGCTGGCGGCGCTCAAGCTGCCGGCCAAGGACGAAGCGCCCAAGCCCGCGCCGGTGGCAGGCAAGGGCGTTCGCGCCGAGGTCGTCAAGAAGCCCGAGCCGGCCCGCGATGCCAGCCAGGCGTACACTGACTGGACCTTCGGCGAACTGCCCGAGCTGCTGGAAGTCCGCAAGGGCGGCCAGACGCTGATCGGCTTCCCGGCGCTGATCGACAAGGGTGCCCATGTCGAGATCGAGGTGTTCGACGAGCCCGAGGTAGCCGCCGCCAGGCACCGCGCCGGCCTGCGCCGGCTGGTCGCGCTGCAGCTCAAGGAACCGCTGAAGTTCCTCGAGAAGAACATCCCCGACCTGCAGCGCATGTCGGTGCTCTACATGGCTCTGGGCACGGCCGAGGAGCTGCGCGACCAGGTCATCGCCGTCGCGCTGGACCGCGCCTTCCTGGCCGACCCGCTGCCCACCGACCCGATCAGCTTCAAGAAGCGCGTCGAGGAAGGCCGCAGTCGGCTCAATCTCATCGCGCAGGAAGTGGCCCGCGCAGTGCACGCCGTGCTGCAGGAGCTGGCCAACGCGACGCGCAAGCTCAAGGACGCCCGGCCGGCCAAGGACGTGGCCGACGACATCGCGGCCCAGCTGCAGCGCCTTTGCCCTAAGCGCTTCGCGCTGGACACGCCTTGGGCCCAGCTGCAGCATCTGCCGCGCTACCTGAAGGCCGTCACCGCCCGGCTGGACAAGCTGCGCGCCGACCCGGCCCGCGATGCCAAGTTGATGAGCGAAGTGAAGCCGCTGGAGCAGCGCTACACACGCCGCCTGGCCGAGCTCAAGGGCGTGAAGGACGCGCGGCTGGACGACTTCCGCTGGCAGCTGGAGGAGTTGCGTGTCAGCCTGTTTGCGCAGGAACTGAGGACGCCGCAGCCGGTCAGCGTCAAGCGGCTGGACAAAGTTTGGGGTCAGCTGACCAGCTGACGCCGAACTTTGCGGCACAGACTCGCTTGCCGCCGGCTAGGGAAGGTCGCAGCCACAAGGTCTGGAGCCCACTCAGTGGCTGCGCGGGTACAAGCCACGGGCTGTCCGGCGTGAGCAGGTTCACACCTGGGCCGCCTGGCGGGCCGCTGGGCAGGAAATCCGTTGCATTTCGACGCTTGGATGCAAGCTCGACCCCTTTAGCCTGGAGTCCAATGCGGGTATTACATCTGTTACATCAGCCAGCCGCCATTTCTTGTGTCTGAGTCCAGCCCTGTCGTCCCACCGACCCCATTGCGGAGCTTCGGCCGCTTCGAGCTGCGTGCGCTGTTGTCCAAGAGCGCGCGCAGCCTGATCTGGCGCGTGTTCGATCCCCGCCATGGCCAGGAACTGATGCTGTGCATGCCGCGCGAAAAGCCCAACAGCGCGCCGGCTCTGGAGCACTGGCTGCGCATGGCCCATGGCGCCGAGCGCGTGCAGCATCCGCACCTCGCGCCCCCCTTCGAGATCGGCCAGGTCGAGAACTGGCCGTTCGTGGCCTATGACCGGGCTTTAGGCGAGACGCTGGACGAACGCCTGGCCCGCCAGGCCGCGCCGCTGCCCATCGACGCCGCCGGCTGGTTGGCCCAGCTGCTGGAGGGCCTGGCCTTTGCCCATGAGGCCGGCCATGCCCACCGCGACATCCAGACGGCCTGCCTGGTCATCGACGCGAGCGACAAGGTGCGCCTCATCGGCCTGGAGGTCGCGCAGGAAGTGTTCCCCGCCAACGTGGACTTCAACACCGTCACGCGCCGCGAGGTGCGCGAGTCGGCGGAGGAAGACGTGCTGTGCGTGGGCCTGCTGCTGCACCGCATCCTCAGCGGCCGGCCGGTGCTGGAGCAGAACGACCTGCAGGCCGTGGTGCAGCAGATGCAGCCGCTGGGCCGCGAGCTGGTGCGCCTGGGCTGGGAGACGCCCCATCCCATCCCCGACCCGCTGCGCGCCATCTGCAACCGCGCCACCGACCGCCAGACCCGCCAGCGCTACCACCTGGCCCGCAGTTTCCTGCGCGCACTGGACGGCTGGCGCCAGGCCGCCGCGCACGACGACGGCGGCCCCATCGTGCTGCTGCTGGACAAGCTGCAGCGCGTGGGCCACCTGCCCAGCACCACGACCGGTATGCACCGGCTGCTGGCCGGCTCGGGGCTGGAGGCGCAGCATGCGAATTCGCTCGCCGAGATGGTCTTGAAGGACATGGCGCTGAGCCTGGAGCTGGTGCGCCGCGTCAACAACGCGTTGAGGCAGAGCGGCCATCAGGGGGACACGGTGCTGAACATGCAGCGCGCCATCCAGATGATCGGCCTGGACGGCTTGCAGCAGGCGGCCAATGCCCTCAAGCCCTGGCCCGGCGCGTTGCAGCCGGTGGCCGCCGAGATGCTGCGCCAGCTGATGGCGCGCGTCACCAAGGCCTGCCAGGTCGCGCAGGCGCTGCGGCCGGCCGGCTACGACGGCGAGGTCGTGCACCTCATCACGCTGATGCAGAACCTCGGCCGGCTGCTGGTGCAGTACCACTTCCCCGACGACGCCCAGCAGATCCGCCAGCTGATGGTGCCGCCCGAGCCCACCGAGGACCAGCCCAACCCGCCCGCCATGAGCGAGCAGGCCGCCGCCTACGCCGTGCTGGGCTGCGACCTGGACACGCTGGGCGCGGCCGTCGCGCGCCACTGGGGTCTGGGCGACGAGCTGCTGCACATGATCCGCCGCGCGCCGCTGGACGCTGCCGTGCACCCGCCGCGCAGCGACGCCGATGCGCTGCGCCTGACCGCCAGCCTGGCCAACGAGCTGGTCGACGCGCTGGGTCGCCCCGAGGCCAAGCGCCGCCTGGGCGTGGAGGCCGCCACGCGGCGCTATGCCAAGGCGCTGGGGCTGGGGCTGCGCGACGTCATGGAGGCGCTCAACCCGGGCGCGCAGGGCCCCGGCGCCGCGTCGCCGCTGGCCACGCCCGCCGATGGCGGCGCGAGCGCGGGGTCGCTGCGCGAGCGGCTGGCCGGACGGAGCACGTCCTGAAGGACCCGGCCATGGCGGACGACCTTCTCCAGCTGGGCCGTTTCAAGCTGCTGCAGCGCCTGGGCGAGGGTGCGCAGGCCACCGTCTGGCTGGCACACGACCCGCTGCTGGACCGCGAGGTGGCCGTCAAGCTGTTGAAGACCCAGGCAGTGGCCGCCAGCGAGCCCGGTGCGGTGGACGAATGGCTGCACGAAGCGCGCGCCGTGTCGCGGCTGACGCATCCCAACATCGTGCCCGTCTTCGAGGCCGACACCCAGAGCGGAAGCTCCTACATGGTGTTCGAGTACGTGCCCGGCGGCACGCTCAGCCAGCGCCTGCGCGCCGGCCCGCCGCTGAGCGCGGCCGAGGCCGTCACGCTGACGCTGGGCGTGCTGGACGGCCTGACCGCCGCCCATGCCGCCGGCCTGGTGCACCGCGACCTCAAGCCCAGCAACATCCTGCTGGACGCCAGCGGCCGCGCGCGGGTGATGGACTTCGGCATCGCGGCGCGCGTGTCGCCGGACGCCCGGCATCCGGCGCGCATCGTCGGCACGCCCGGCTACATCTCACCCGAGGCCGCACGCGGCGCGCCGCCGCATCCGCAGATGGACGTGTTCGCGGCCGCCGTCATGCTGGCCGAGATGCTCAGCGGCCAGCGCCTCAACCACGATCCCGACCCCTGGCGCGCCATCCAGCGCGTGCAGACCACCGACCTGGTCCTGCCCTCGGGCCTGGACAGCAGCGTGGACGATGCGCTGCGCGCCATCGTGCAGCGCGGCCTGGCGCGCGAGCCGTCAGCGCGCTGGCCCAGCGCCCAGCAGATGCGCGACGCGCTGGCCGCCTGGCTTCGGCCCGTGGCCGAGCCCGACGCCGACGCGCACGACGCGCCGGTGCTGGACTTCCTGCTGCGCCGCATGCGCCACAAGAGCGACTTCCCGGCGCTGTCCGACGCCATCGGCCGCATCCAGCGCCTGACGCAGTCCGAGAACGAAAGCCTGGCCAGCCTGTCCAACGAGATCCTGACCGACGTGGCACTGACGCAGAAGCTGCTGCGCCTGGTCAACACTGCCGCCTACCGGCATGCCGGCGGTGGCGGCATCAGCACCGTGTCGCGGGCGGTCGCGCTGATCGGCTTTGCCGGCATCCGCAACCTCGCGCTCAGCCTGGTGCTGCTGGAGCGCATGGAGAACAAGGCCCATGCGCAGCGGCTGCGCGAGGACTTCCTGCGCTCGCTGATGGCCGCCTCGCTGGCCCGCGAGCTGTGCGCC
>JBKBVY010000157.1:0-8334 GCA_046289335.1 Roseateles sp.
TGAATCGCTGGTGCAGCGCGTGGGCCAGCGCGCGCTGGTCACGCCGCAGGGGCCGTTCCAGGCGCAGGTGTGGCGCGACCAGGGCGGCGGCGTGCACCTGTCGCTGGTGCATGGCCGCTGGTCCGACGCCGACGAGGTGCTGGTGCGCGTGCATGAGCCGCTGTCGGTGCTGGACCTGCTGGAGGCCGGCGCCTGCGGCCACTCCTGGGGCCTGCCGGCCGCGCTGGCGGCCATCCAGGCCAGCCCGGCCGGCGTGGCCGTGCTGCTGAACTGCGGCGAGGATGCCGCGGCCGTGCTGGCCCGCGTGCGGACCGAGACGCCCGCCGCCCCGGTCAAGAGCGCGATGGACCTGCGCACCTACGGCGTGGGCGCGCAGATCCTGAAGGCGCTGGGCGTGCACCGCATGAAGCTGCTGGGCAGCCCGCGTCGCATGCCCAGCATGACCGGCTATGGCCTGGAGGTCACCGGTTTCCAGCCCGCCCCCCACTGCTGACCCCGAAAGGCCCGCGATGCAAAACTCCGAACAAGGCCAGCCCAGCTTCGAGGGTGCCCTCGACGGCAGCGGCCTGACCGTCGCCATCGTGCAGGCGCGCTTCAACGACGCCATCACCTCGTCCCTCGCCAGCGCCTGCCTGGCCGAGCTGTCGGTGCTGGGCGTGCCGGCCGAGGGCATTCGCCATGTGACCGTGCCGGGCGCGCTGGAGGTGCCGCTCGCGCTGCAGGCCCTGGCCGAGACCAACGACTACGACGCGCTGATCGCGCTGGGCTGCATCATCCGCGGCGAGACCTACCACTTCGAGCTGGTCGCCAACGAGAGCGGCGCGGCCGTCACCCGCGTGGGGCTGGACCACCACATCCCCATCGCCAATGCCATCCTGACCGTCGAGAACGAAGCCCAGGCCTGGGCCCGCGCCGAACCCAAGGGCCGCGACGCCGCCCGCGTGGCCGTCGAGATGGCCAATCTGCTGAAAGAGATCGAGTGAACGCACCGAGCAAGACCGCACCCAAGGCGGCAACCAAGCCCGCCGGCAAGAAGGCCCCGGTCAAGTCGGCCCGCCGCCGCTCGCGCGAGGCCGCGCTGCAAGGCCTCTACCAGTGGCTGCTGACCGGTGAAGACATCGGCGCCATCGTGGCCCTGGGCCGCGAGCAGGAAGGCTATGCCAAGCTGGACCTGAAGCACTACGAGGCGCTGCTGGGCGGCTGCGTGCATGAAGCCGCCGACCTGGACGCCATCCTGGCCCGCCATGTGGACCGCAAGACCACCGAGCTGTCGCCCATCGAGCACGCCATCCTGATGATCGGCGCCTACGAGCTCAAGCACTGCCTGGACATCCCCTACAAGGTCGCCATCAACGAGGCCGTCGAGCTGGCCAAGTCCTTTGGCGGCACGGATGGCCACAAGTACGTCAACGGCGTGCTGGACAAGACCGCCGTGGACCTGCGCCCGCTGGAACTCGCCGCCAAGCGTTGATGCAGGGCCGATGAGATTGACGAGCCGGCTCGACCGCATCGAGCCCTTCTACGTGATGGAGCTGGCCAAGGCCGCGGCGCAGGTCGCGGCCGGGCGCCTGTGCGACCCCGCGCAGGGCGGGCGCCGCATGATCCGGCTCAACATCGGCGAGCCCGACTTTGGCGCCGCGCCGGCCGTGCGCGAGGCCGCGGCCCGTATCGCCCAGGGCGCCACGCCCTACACCGACGCGCTGGGCCTGCCCGCGCTGCGCGAGGCCATCTCGCGCTGGTACGGCCAGCGCTACGGCCTGGCCATCGCGCCCGAGCGCATCGTCGTCACGGCCGGCGCATCGGCGGGCCTGCAACTCGCCTGCCTGGCGCTGTTCGAGCGCGGCGACGAGGTGCTGATGCCCGACCCCTGCTACCCCTGCAACCGCCACTTCGTGACGGCGGCCGACGCCACGCCGCGCCTGCTGCCCACCACGGCGGCCGGCCGCTTGCAGCTCGACGGCCACCAGGTGCGCGAGGCCTGGACGCCCGCCACGCGCGGCGTGCTGCTGGCCTCGCCCAGCAACCCCACCGGCACGTCCATCGCGCCCGAGGTGCTGGCCGACATCACCGGCTTCGTACGCCAGCGTGGCGGCGTCACCGTGGTGGACGAGATCTACCTGCCGCTCAGCTACGACGAACGCTACGGCAGCACGGCCCTGGCGCTGGGCGAGGACATCGTCTCGGTCAACAGCTTCTCCAAGTACTTCGGCATGACCGGCTGGCGGCTGGGCTGGCTGGTGCTGCCGCCCGCGCTGGTGCCGGCCATCGAGCGGCTGGCGCAAAACCTCTACATCTGCCCGTCCACCGTGTCGCAGCTGGCGGCCCTGGCCTGCTTCGAGCCGGCGTCCATCGCCGAGTTCGAACGCCGCCGCGCCGTGCTGCGCGAGCGCCGCGACTTCATCGTGCCGGCCCTCAATGCGCTGGGCCTGACCGTGCCCGTCGCGCCTGACGGCGCCTTCTACGCCTGGATGGACGTCTCGCGCTTCCACGCCGACAGCTGGGCCTTCGCGCACGAGCTGCTGCAGACCGCCCAGGTCGCGCTGACACCCGGCCGCGACTTCGGCGCCAGCGACCCGCAGCGCTGGATGCGCCTGTCCTTCGCCTCGTCCATGGACGACCTGCAGGAAGCCGTTGCCCGGCTGCGCGAGGTGCTCCAGTGAGCTTCGCCTTTCCGGTCCGCGTGTACTGGGAGGACACCGATGCCGGCGGCATTGTGTTCTATGCCAACTACCTGAAGTTCTTCGAGCGCGCCCGCACCGAATGGCTGCGCGCCGCCGGCGTCGAGCAGCAGCGGCTGCGCGAGGACAGCGGCGTCATCTTCGTCGTTGCGGCCACCAGCCTGCGCTACCTCGCGCCGGCGCGGCTGGACGACCTGCTCACCATCACCGTGCAACCCCAGCCCGTCGGCCGTGCCAGCCTGGTGGTGCAGCAGCGCGCGCTGCGCGGCGACACGCTGCTGTGCGAGGGCGAGATCCGCATCGGCTGCGTGCGTGCCCATGACCTGAAACCCCACCGCCTGCCCGACATGGTCGTCGCAGCGATCAATCCAGCATGAACCAAGACCTCTCCATCGTCTCCCTGATCATGCACGCCAGCCTGGCAGTGCAGCTCGTCATCGCCGGCCTGCTGCTGATGTCGCTGGCCAGCTGGAGCGTCATCTTCGGCAAGCTCATCGGGCTGCGTCAGATCACGCAGCGCAACGAGGCCTTCGAAACCGAGTTCTGGAGCGGCAAGAACCTCAACGACCTCTACCAGTCGGTCGGCAACCGCCAGGACGGCGCGCCGCTGGAGCGCATCTTCGCGTCCGGCATGCGCGAGTTCCTGAAGCTGCGCGAGAAGCGCGTCACCGATTCCAGCGCGCTGCTGGACGGCGCCCGCCGCGCGATGCGGGCCAGCTTCCAGCGGGAGCTGGACGCGATGGAGCACAACCTGTCCTTCCTCGCGTCGGTGGGCTCGGTGTCGCCCTACGTGGGCCTGTTCGGCACCATCTGGGGCATCATGCATGCCTTCGTGGGCCTGTCCAACCTGCAGCAGGTGACGCTGGCCACCGTCGCGCCGGGCATCGCCGAGGCGCTGGTCGCCACGGCCATCGGCCTGTTCGCCGCCATCCCCGCCGTGCTGGCCTACAACCGCTTCGCGCGCCAGATCGACCGCACGGCCATCACGCTGGAGACCTTCATCGAGGAGTTCTCCAACATCCTGCAACGCAACGCCACGCAACAGTAATGGCTGCCGTCAACGCGCGCGGAGGCGGCCGCCGGCGCCGCACGATGAACGAGATCAACATGGTGCCGTTCATCGACGTCATGCTGGTGCTGCTCATCATCTTCATGGTCAGCGCGCCGCTGATCACCACCGGCGTGGTGGACCTGCCCAGCGTGGGCAAGAGCAAGCAGCAGCCCGAGCACGTCATCCAGATCATCGTGGGCACCGACGAGCGGCTGAAGATCAAGGTCGATCAGCTGGAGCCCGAGAGCATCCCGGTCAACCGGCTGGCCGAGCGCGTCAAGAAGGCGCAGGGCCAGGACGCCAACAGCCCCGTCGTCATCTCCGCGGACAAGAACGTCAAGTACGAGGCGGTCGTGCAGGTCATGGACACGCTGCAGCGCGCCGGCATCCAGCGCGTGGGCCTGGCCGTGAAGAGCGGCGCCGCGTCCAACTGATGTCGGTCACGGCACTTCGCCCCCCCGAAGCGGCCGGCATGGGCCGCGGGCTGGCGCTGGCCTTGCTGGCCCACGGCCTGCTGATCGCCGCGCTGACCTACGGCCTGAACTGGCGCAGCGACGCTTCGCCCGCCTTCGAGGCGGAGCTGTGGGCGTCCGTGCCGCAGGTGGCCGCGCCGCGCGAGGAAGCGCCGCCCGAGCCTGAGCCGCAGGCTCCCCGCCCCGACCCCAAGGCCCAGCAGCGCGCCGCCGAAGAAGAGGCGGCCGAGCAGCGCGAGGCCGAGCTGGCCATCGCCAAGGCCCGGAAGCAAAAAGAAGAGAAGGCCCGGCAGGAACGCGAGGCCAAGGCCGCCAAGGAGAAAGCCGAGAAAGCCGCGAAGGCCGAGAAGGACAAGGAAGCGCGCGACAAGGCCGCGAAGGACAAGGCCGCCAAGGAAGCGAAGGAAGCCAGGGAGGCCGAGGCCCGCCGCGAGGCCTTGCGCCAGGACCAGTTGCGCCGCATCCAGGGCCTGGCCGGCGCCACCGGCGCACCGGGCGCCACCGGCAATGCGCTGCAGAATGCCGCGCCGTCGGCCGGTTATGCAGGCCGCATCAAGGCCAAGATCCGCCCGCTCATCATCTATGCCGAGGAAGGCGCCGCCAACCCGACGGCCGAGGTGCAGGTGACGCTGAGCCCGACCGGCATGATCCTCAACGCCAAGCTGCTCAAGCCCAGCAGCGACCCCGACTGGGACCGCGCCGTGCTGCGCGCCATCGAGAAGGCCGAGAGCCTGCCGCGCGATGTGGACGGCCGCGTGCCGCCGGTCATCGTGATGAACTTCAGGCCGCGCGAATGAACCGGTCCAGCGACCAGCGCCCTGCGCCCCACAACACGACCAGCAGCGCCAGCACGCCCCACAGCAGGTGCTGAGCCTGGGCGGCCGGCGAGAAGTCGTCGGCCGACAGCGACAGCACCGCCATCAGGTTGACGACGAACAGGCCCGCGCCGGCAAAGCGGCCGGCCAGGCCCAGCACCAGCAGCACCGGCAACACCAGCTCGCCGGCCGTGCCCAGGTAGGCCGCCAGCGTGGGCGGCAGCAGCGGCACCTGGTAGATGTCGTTGAACAGCGCGAGGGTCGACGACCAGTCGCGCAGTTTGCTGAGGCCCGACAGGAAGAACACCTGCGCCACGTAGAGGCGCGCCGCCAGCAGCGCCAGCGACTGCGCATGGCTGACCAGCGTTTGCAGCGGCGATGGCATGGGCGAGAGCCCAGGGTCGGTGGCGGCGCGCAGCGCGAGGGTGAGAAGGGCTTTCATGGGATCAGGATTCCGTGCGAGGGGGCGGTGACGGCCTGGCGGCTTGCAGCCAGGCGTTCTGCAGCGCGGCTTGCAGCCAGGCGCTGAAGTCGAAGTCGGCCTCGTGCGCCAAACCTTTCACGTCCGCCAGAGCAAGTGCGCATGCCAGGCTCTCGCCGTCCAGCACGGCACGCATGAACGCAGCCTCGCCGGCCGTCAGCGGCTGCGACTGGCCCCGCCAGCCCTGCCGCCAGACCAGCAGCGGCCCGTCGCGCTGGTCCAGCAGCGCCACGCCGGGCCGCAGCTGCAGCCACAGCACCTCGGGCGCCTGCGTGGCCAGCAGGTCCAGCGAAGCCACGTCCAGCTCGGCATCCGCCGCACGCTCGGCGCAGTGCGTGGCCCAGTCCAGCCGCGCCAGGTCCGGCAGGCCCGAGTCCTCGCCCGCGCGCTCGATCAGAAAGGCCGCCAGCTCGCCGCCCCATTCGCCCAGGTCGCCGCTGACGGGCGGCTGCAGGCGCCAGAAGCTCCAGGCCAGCGCGGCGAAGTCGTCCTCGCCCAGCGCCTCGTGCAGCCGCGGGTAGGCCACGGCCAGCGCCTGGCCCGACAGCGCGCGCAAGTTATTGCGGTAGGCGGCCAGCCCGCGCTCGCCGCCGATCAGCCCGGGGGGCGCGTCGCCGCGGCCCAGCAGTGCATCGACGAAGGCCTGCTGCTGCGCCTTCATGCGTGCAAGGCCTCGGCGCGGCGGGCCTCGGCCACCAGCACGTCCAGCGCCGGCACGGCCGTGTCCCACTCCACCAGCGTGGGCGTGGGGCCCAGGCGTTGCAGCGCATGGGCGTAGACCTGCCAGACCTCGTCGCGCACGCGGCTGCCGTGGTCGTCGATGACCAGGCCGTCGTCCTGCTCGCAGTGGCCGGCCAGATGGATCTCGCCGACGCTGCCGGGCCGGATGGCGTCCACCCAGCGCATGGCCTCCCGCGCGGCGGCCTCGGGTCCGTGGCCCGCGTTGCGCGCGTTGACGACGAGGTTGTTCACGTCCAGCAGCAGGCCGCAGCCGCTGCGGCGCGTCAGCTCGTTGAAGAACTCGGGCTCGGCCAGCGTGTCGCCCGCCCAGCCCGCATAGGCGCTGATGTTCTCGACCAGCAGGGCGCGGCCCAGGCGCTGCTGCACCTGGTCCACATGCCGGCACATCAGGGCCAGCGATTCATCGGTGAACGGGATGGGCAGCAGGTCGGCCGCGTGCAGGCCAAGACCAGATCCGGCGACGCGGGCGAAGCAGGCATGGTCCGACACCCAGCGCGGCTGCATGCGTTCGACCAGCCGCGCCAGCTTGTCCAGATGCCCTGCATCCAGCCCGGCCGCCGAGCCCAGCGCCAGGCCCACGCCATGCAGGCTCAGCGCATAGGCCTCGCGGCCGGCTTCCAGCACGGCCAGCGTGATGCCGCCGTCGGCGAAGAAGTTCTCCGAATGGACCTCGATGAAGCCCAGCGCCGGCCGCTGGTCCAGCAGCGCGTCGTAATGGGCATGGCGCCAGCCGATGCCGACGCAGGGGGCTGGCGCACTCAAGGCCGGCTTACTTCTTGGCGGGCGGCTTGGTCGAGCCGCCTTCCTTCTCACAGCTGCCCTTGGCCACGTACTTCCACTCGTTGGGGTCCTTGTCCGTCTTGGCCTGGCCGGCGCAGGAATGGCTGCCGTTGGCGGAGGCGCAGTCGTTCTGGCCGGCCTTGGCGATGCCGTAACACTTTTCCTTGGCGGCCTTGTCCTGCGCTTGCGCGTGGGCCACCAGGCCGAGAGAGAGGGCAGCAGCCAGGGCCGAGGACACGAGGGCTTGGTTCTTCATGGAGTCTCCAGGGTTGGGGGGTGAAAGCGGCGCATCATGCGGCGCTGGCACCGAAGTCGCAAGGCGGCGCCGAATCCTTACACTCCGCGCCACAATGAGCGATGCCAGCGACCACCCCCGCCAGATCCAGGCCTTGCGCCCGGTGCTGCTGAAGTACGCACGGCTGCAGCTGCGCAACGAGGCCTGGGCAGAGGATGCCGTGTCCGAGACGCTGCTGGCGGCGCTGGAGAAACCCCAGTCCTTTGGCGGCCACAGCCAGCTCAAGACCTGGCTCATCGGCATCCTCAAGCACAAGCTGGTGGACCAGATCCGCAAGAACAGCCGCGAGGTGTCGACCAGTGCCGGCAGCGACGACGGCGAGGACCTGGACGAGCTGCTGTTCGCCGCCGACGGCCACTGGCGCGAGGCCCAGCACGACTGGGGCAACCCCGAGGACGCGCTGCGCCAGGCCGACTTCATGCGCGTGCTGGAGGCCTGCGTGGAGAAGCTGCCGGGCCAGCAGGGCCGGCTGTTCATGATGCGCGAGTGGCTGGAGCTGGAGTCCGACGAGATCTGCAAGGAACTGGCCATCACGCCGACCAACCTGTGGGTCATGCTGCACCGGGCCCGCCTGCGGCTGCGCGACTGCCTGCAGGCGGGCTGGTTCGGTGCGGCCCCGGACGGAGGAGCACGGTGATCAAGGTCATGATCAGCTGCCGCGAGGCCACGCACATCCTGCTGCAGGGCGAGGACCGCAGCCTGCCGCTGGCCGAGCGCCTGGCGTTGCGCCTGCACCAGAGCGGCTGCAGCAACTGCCGCCGCTTTGCGCGCCAGGTGGAGCTGATGCGCCGCGCCAGCGCACGCTGGCGAAACTACTCCCAGGAGTGATCAGGCGGTCGGGGCGCCTTCATCGGCCGCGCCTTCCACCACCACCCGGCCCAGCGTGATGGCCAGCGCCAGCCGCAGCGCGTCGACCTGCTGGGCCAGCGCCATGCTGGGCAGCCCGCCGGCCTCGCGTGCGGCCTGCTCGGGCAGCGCCGGCAGGTGGATGAAGCCGCTGGGCACGCCGCTGCCGGCCAG
>JBKBVY010000015.1:0-26529 GCA_046289335.1 Roseateles sp.
AAGGGGTTGCCCGTCACAGACGCCCCGCCGGCGCCCGCAGCGACAGCGCCCGGCCCCCTCAGCCGCGGGGGTTGGCCGGCGCCGCGCAGCGCTGGGCCGCGGCCATGCCGCGCAGGAAGCCGCGGCGCACGCCGCCGGCCGTGATGGCCGCGCTGACCTGGCGCGCATAGCGCTCGGCGCCGCTCAGCTTGCGCACCCAGCCGCGGAACGGGATGACGCCCTCGGCGGTGCGCTGAAGCGCGCCGCTGGCAGCGTCCTCGCCGCGCTCCAGCAGGCTGGGACCTTCGCCGGCCGGCACGTCCAGGTCGGGGCCCAGCACCTCGTCCAGCTCGCGGACGGCCGCCGCGATGCCCGCGCAGCTGGCATCCGCCGGCAGCGCATAGGGCGCCGCGGCGGCGGCCTTCAGCACGGGCGGGATGTCGGCACGCACGACATTGAGGTCGGACAGCGGCGTGGTGGCCGCCGTGGCCACCTTGTCCTGGCGGGTGCTGGAACAGGCCGTCAGGGCCGCGGCGAGGAGCAGGGGGACGATCAGGGGTGGGTGGAGCAGGCGCATGGTGCCCCCATCATCTCAGGCACGGGGCCTTGTCTACACTGCCCGCATGACTTCCCCCGTTTTCGACGCCCCGCGCGCCATCCGCATGGGGCAGCAGGCCCTGGCGGTCGAAGCCCGCGCGCTGACCGAGCTGGGCCCGCGCCTGGGCGAGGCCTTCGGCCGCGCCGTCCAGGCCATCCTGGGCTGCCGCGGCCGCGTGGCCGTGATGGGCATGGGCAAGAGCGGCCATGTGGGCCGCAAGATCGCCGCCACGCTGGCCTCCACCGGCACGCCGGCGCTGTTCGTGCACCCCGCCGAGGCGGCCCACGGCGACCTGGGCATGGTCACCGGCGGCGACATCGTGCTGGCCCTGTCCAACTCCGGCGAGAGCGACGAGCTCAACGCCATCCTGCCGGTGCTCAAGCGCCTGGGCGTGCCGGTCATCGCGATGACGGGGCGCCAGGAGTCCAGCTTGGCCGCGCATGCCGACATCGTGCTGGACAGCGCCGTGCCCGAGGAGGCCTGCCCGCTGCAGCTGGCGCCCACCGCCAGCACCACGGCGCAGATGGCGCTGGGCGATGCGCTGGCCGTCGCGCTGCTGGACGCGCGCGGCTTCAAGGCCGAGGACTTCGCCCGCTCCCACCCCGGCGGCGCCCTGGGCCGCAAGCTGCTGACCCATGTGCGCGACCTGATGCGCAGCGGCGACGCCCTGCCCCGCGTGGCGCCCGGCACGCCCTTCACCGAGCTGATGCGCGAGATGAGCGCCAAGGCGCTGGGCATGGCGGTGGTGGTCGATGCGGACGACCGCGTGCAAGGCATCTTCACCGACGGCGACCTGCGCCGGCTCATCGAGCAGGGCCGCGACCTGCGCGCGCTGACGGCCGCCGAGGTGGCCCACCCGCGGCCGCGCACGGTGGGTGCCGACGCGCTGGCGGTCGACGCGGCCGACCTGATGGAGGCGGCCCGCATCACCGTGGTCCTGGTCGTCGATGCCGACCGACGCCTGCTGGGCGCCGTCAGCATCAACGACTTGATGCGCGCCAAGGTGATTTGATGGCGGCGCTGAGCTTTCCTCCCGAACTCCTCGTCAAGGCCCAGGGCACGGGCCTGGCCGTCAAGCTCGCGATCTTCGACGTCGACGGCGTGCTGACCGACGGCCGCATCTACATCGGCGAGCAGGGCGAGACCTTCAAGGCCTTCAGCACGCTGGACGGCCATGGCCTGAAGTCGCTGCAGCAGGTGGGCATCACGCCGGTGATCATCACCGGCCGCGACAGCCCCGCCGTGCGCCGCCGCGTGGCCGACCTGGGCCTGAAGCATGCGCTGTACGGCGTGGGCGACAAGCTGGCCGCCGCCGAGCCGCTGCTGCTGCAGCTGGGTGCGTCCTGGGGCGAGGTGGCTGCCATCGGCGACGACTGGCCCGACCTGCCGCTGCTGACCCGCGCCGGTTTTGCGGCCGCGCCGCCCGGCGCCCATGCCGAGGTGCTGGCCGTGGCCCACCATGTCACGCGCGCCGCCGCCGGCTATGGCGCGGCCCGCGAGTTCTGCGACCTGCTGCTGATGGCCGCCGGCCACTACCAGCGCCTGCTGGACGCCCACCACGCCACGCTGGACGGGGGCCCCGGCGCATGACGCCCGTCACGCTGCCCGCGCCCACGCCGCGCCGCCACCGGCCGCCGCAGCCCTGGCTGTGGCGGGTGCAGAGCCTGCTGTCCAACTACCTGCCGCTGCTGCTGATGGCGCTGCTGGCCAGCGGCACCTGGTGGCTGGTCAAGAACACGCCGCTACTGGGCGAGCCCGGCGAGCCCGCGCCGCTGCGCCATGTGCCCGACTACCGCATGGCCAACTTCGAGATCCAGCGCATCGGCGCGGACGGCCGGCTCAAGCTGCAGATCGCCGGCGCCGAGCTGCGCCACTACCCCGACACCGACACCATCGAGATCGACCAGGTGCGCGTGCGCGCGACCGCCCCCGACGGCAGCCTGGCCATCGCCGAGGCACGCCGCGCGCTCAGCAACGGCGACGGCAGCGACCTGCAGCTGCTGGGCGACGTGCGGCTGCGCCGGCTGGCGCCCGGCTCGGGCGACAACGCGCCGGCCCTGCTGGAGGTGCGCGGCGAGTTCCTGCAGGCGCTGCGCCAGAGCGAGGTGCTGCGCTCCCACCTGCCGGTCACCATCCGCCAGGGCAGCACCACGCTGAACACCAGCAACTTCGAGTACCGCCACCTGACCGGCCAGCTGAGCTTCACGGGCAAGGCGCAGGGGCAGATGAACCCACGAGCCCCGCGATGAGCGAGTTGGTGTTCATCACCGGCGCGTCCAGCGGCATCGGCCAGGCGCTGGCGCTGCGCTACTACCGCGACGGCGCCCGCCTGGCGCTGGTGGCACGCCGCATCGAGGAAGTGCAGCGCTGGGCCGCCGAGCAGCAGCTGGACGCCGCGCGCTGGCGCGTCTACCGCGCCGACGTGGCCGAACCCGAGGCCATGGCCCGCGTCGGCCGCGAGTGCATCGCCGCGCAAGGCCTGCCGGACGTGGTCATCGCCAACGCCGGCATCAGCATCGGCATGGACACGACGCAGTTCGACGACCTGGACGTGATGCGCCGCGTGTTCGCGACCAACAACGTGGGCCTGGCCGCGACCTTCCATCCCTTCGTCGCGGCGATGAACGAGCGCGGTTCGGGCACGCTGGTGGGCGTCGCCAGCGTGGCCGCCATCCGCGGCCTGCCGGGGCACGGCGCCTACTGCGCCAGCAAGGCCGCGGTGGTGGCCTATTGCGAAAGCCTGCGCGGCGAATGCCGGCCCTTCGGCGTCAAGGTCGTCACGCTGCTGCCGGGCTACATCGACACGCCGCTGACGCGCGGCAACCGCTACTCCATGCCCTTCCTGATGCCGGTGGAGGCGTTCGCGGACCAGGCGGTGCGCGCCATCCGCGCCCAGGTCAGCTACCGCGTCATCCCGTGGCAGATGGGCGTGCTGGCCAAGATCCTGCGGCTGCTGCCCAACTGGCTGTACGACCGCGCACTGGCCGGCCGGCCGCGCAAGCAGCGCGCGAGCGAGTGACGCGAGCGAGCAGGCGTGGCTACACTGCGCGCCTCGCACCGATTGCCGCACGACCGACGCGGCCAAGGAGGGCACCATGCTGAAGGTTCTTCACCCCTGCTGACGACGGCGCGCTGACGTCCATTCCAGCGCGCACAAGCCCGCCGCCCGCACCGGGCGCCTTGCTCTTCGCTGCACCCGAACCGGGCTGCAGCGCCTTCGGTTCGTTCACATCATGACCTTCCGTCTTCTCGGCCTGGGCCTGCTCGCCCTGGCCCTGCCCGCCTGGGCCCACAACCCCACGGCCCTGCGCCTGGCCCCCGCCGACGCGCCGCCGCAGATCGACGGCCGCCTCGACGACGCCGCCTGGCAGCGCGCGCCGGTGCATGAGCGCTTCGTGCAATTCCTGCCCACCGACCGCCAGCCCGCGCGCTGGCGCACCGCGGTGCAGGTGCTGGTGACGGATGACGCCCTGGTCTTCGGCATCCGCGCCTGGGACCCCGCACCCGAGCGCATCCGTGCGCCGCTGTCGCGGCGCGACCAGGTCAAGGCCGACCAGGACTTCGTCGCCGTCTTCATCGACGCCGTGGGCCACCGCCGCACCGCGCAATACGTGCGCGTCAGCGCGGCCGGCGCGGTGGAGGACGGCCTGTTCACCGCTGAGGAGGACAGCGAGGACAGCGCGCCCGACTTCGACGTGCAGGCCGCCGTGCAGCGCCTGCCCGACGGCTACGGCGTGGAGCTGCGCTGGCCGCTGGCCGCGCTGCGCTTTCCGCATGCGGACGGCGCGCCCTGGCGTCTGATGGTGGCGCGCAACATCCCGCGCGAAGAGCGCACCCTCAACCTCAGCGCGCCGCTGACCAAGGATTCGCTGCACTTCATCGCCGAACTGCAGCCGCTGGACGGCCTGGGCGACCTGGTGGCGCAGGTGCGCGAGCGCGGCTTCATCGCGCTGCGGCCCGAGCTGACGCTGCGCGCCACGCGCGACAGCGACGCCGCCGGCACCCGGCGCACGCGCCGCGCCGCCTTGGGCGCCGAGATCAAGTGGCGGCCGCGCGCCGACTGGGTGCTGGACGCGACGCTCAACCCCGACTTCTCGCAGGTCGAGCTGGACGCGCCGCAGCTGGCGGGCAACACGCGCTTCGCGCTCAGCGTGCCGGAGAAGCGACCCTTCTTCCTGGAGAGCGCCGACGTGGTGGGCCCCACGCAGCCCGACGAGTCCGGCCAGAACCGCAGCCTCGCGGCCTTCTACACCCGCGCCATCACCGACCCCAACTGGGGCCTGCGCGCCACCTGGCGCGGCGCCGATGCCGAGGCCACCGCGCTGCAGCTGCGCGATGCCGGCGGCGGCCCGGTGCTGCGCGCCGGCGCCTTCGCCACCCGCGTGGGCCTGCAGCCGCGCGACTCCGAGGCCAGCTTCGCGCGCGGCCGCCGGCAGTTCGGCAGCGTGGGCCTGGCGGGCCTGCTGTCGCGCCGCGATTTCGGCCACGGCCTGGGCACCCAGGTGCTGGGCAGCGACGCCGTCTGGCGGGCCGGCGACAGCGACCAGTGGCGCGGCCACCTGCTGCTGTCCAGCACCACGCTGGGCGTGGACGACGCGGGCGCCGTGCAGCGCGTCGCCCGCCAGCGCGGCCACCGCGCCTGGCTGGCCTGGCGCCATCTGGACGCCGACTGGTTCGCCAACGTCAACGTGGAGGAGATCAGCCCGCGCTTTGCCAACGACAACGGCTTCGTCAACCAGAGCGGCGTGCGCCGCGCGTCGGCCTTCGGCTACCTGCGCCTGGGCGAACGCGAACTGGCCGGCCTGGCCCTGCACGAGAGCGAGCTGCAGCTGACCGTGCAGCAGACCCAGACCGTCGCCGACCCGCAGCTGGGTGTGGCCGGCGGGCAGGTCGTCGACCGGCTGTTCCAGCCCGGCTTCTGGTTCGCCGCGGCGCGCAACACCGGCGTCTGGGGCCATGTGGGGCTGGACCGCCACCGCGCGAAGAGCGGCGGCCGCCTGCACGGCACGCGCACGCTGCTGCTGGGGCTGGAGTCCAACCCGGGCGAGCTGCTCAGCTTCGTCTCCGCCGAGGTGGAATGGGGGCGCCGGCTGGACGTGGACGCCGACCGTGTGGGCACCGGCCTGCAGGCCCAGCTGGAGGCCAGGCTGCGCACGCCGCTGCCGGCCGGCCTGTGGCTGGAGTTCGAGCAGCGCCTGGGCCTGGGCTGGGTGGACGCGCCCGACGGGCGGCGCGCCTTCACCGACCGCAGCGCGCAAAGCCTGCTGGTGCTGCACCTGAGCCCGCGCGACTCGCTGCGCGTCATCCACCAGCAGACCCGCTTCACGCGCCGCGCCGACGCCGCCGCGGGGCTGGACGCTGAGGACGGCCGCGAGCGGCAGCTGGCGCTGATGTTCCAGCACCGCATCGGGCTGTCACGCGTGTTCAGCCTGGGGCACAACCGCGCCAGCGAGCGCCCGGGACTGGCCCGCCAGCGCGAGCTGTTCGCCAAGCTGACGCTGGGCTACTGATCGACTGCGCCCACGCTGCGCACAAAAGAAAAGGCGCCCGAAGGCGCCTTCCGCTGATTCGCAGCTGGTTATCAGTAGCCGCCGCCGCCGTAGCCGCCGCCGCCACCCGAGCGGCCACCGCCGCCGTAGCCGCCACCGCCGTAGCCGCCACCGCCGCCGTAGCCGCCGCGGCCACCGCCGCCAAAGCCGCCCGGACGCTCTTCACGAGGACGCGCCTCGTTGACGACCACGGCACGGCCTTCCAGGGCCTGGCCGTTCATGCCGTTGATGGCGGCCTGCGCCTCTGCGTCGGAACCCATCTCGACGAAGCCGAAACCCTTGGAGCGGCCCGTCTCACGATCCATCATGACCTTCGCGGAGGTCACGGTGCCGAACTGACCAAACGCCTCTTGCAGCGATTCGTCACGCACGCTGTAGGCCAGATTGCCCACATAAAGCTTGTTTCCCATGGGGAAGCCCTTCTCTAACTCAAATCCAAGAAACCATGTGGAGCTTCAACCCATCGTGAACCATTCAAGCGAAGGTGCGGCGTCCAGACACAGGCAATTGATTATGGTGGCGGGGTTCCCGATTCCGGGATGGGGGCTTTGGCAAGTGTTGTTTTTCAGAGCTAGCACAAACCCTGGCGAAAGCGCGTTCACATCGAGCCGTCATGGATAGGATGCCGGCCCGATGAGCCTGCCCTTGATGCCTGCCCTGGCCCGCGTCCTCGCCAGCGTCGACGCGCCGCGCAATCTGCGCGCCCTGTATGCCCTGCTGACGGGCTTCTGCATGGCCGGGCTGCTGATGGCCATGGCCCGCGCCGCGCTGGGGCGCGAGCAGGCACTGCTGGGCGCGCTGTGGCTGGGCCTGGCGCTGGCTGTCGCCTTTTTCTGCGTCAATGCCACCGGCCTGATGCTGATGGACCAGGCCCGCGGCCGGCCGGTGCGCGACCCGCAGGACGCCTTCGCCGACGCGTTGCGCTGCGGCCACCGCGTGCTGCTGGCCCTGCTGGCCTGCCTGGCCCTGGCCGGCGCGGCGGTGGCGGCACTGGCCGGCCTGCTGAGCGCGACGCACTGGCCCTGGGTGGGTGCGCCGCTGCTGGCCGTGGCGCTGCCGCTGGGCGTGCTGCTGCTGGGCGGCATCGCCTTCGTGCTGGTCGTCCTGGTGGGGCCGCTGACCGGACCCGCCGTCTGGGCCGGCGCCCGCAGCCGCGGCGTGCTGACCTTTCTGCGCGACCGGCTGCGCCAGGGCCTGCCCGAGACGGCGCTGCTGATGGCCGCCGTCTACCTGCTGGTGGCGCTGGCGACGGCAGCGGTCAGCTTCGTCGTCGTGACCGGCAGCCAGCTGCTGGCCGGCCTGGCCATCGTGGGCGCGGGCATCGAGCTGCCGGCGCGGCAGCTGCTGGCGGGCGTCATGGGCCTGGGGCCGCGCGGCATGGCCAGCAGCGGCGTGCCGCTGCAAGGCGGCAACCTGGGGCTGGCGGCGCTGATCGGCGGCGGCGTGGTGTTCGCGCTGGCGCTGGTGCTGCCCACGCTGGTGTGGCTGCGCGGCTGCTGCGCCGTGTACCTGGCCTTGACCGAAGACGAATGACGCCGCAACCAGGGCCAAGAATCGCGTCACTGGTGCCCAGCGCGACCGAGACGCTGGTGGCGCTGGGCCTGGCGCCCTGGCTGGTGGCGCGCACGGGCTTCTGCATCCACCCGGCCGACGTGGTGCGCGACATCCCCAAGGTGGGCGGCACCAAGGACGTGAACCTGGCCAAGCTGCGCCGGCTGGCGCCCACGCATGTCGTCGTCAACGTGGACGAGAACCGCCGCGAGACCGCCGAGGCGCTGCGGGCCTTCGTGCCGCAGCTCATCGTGACCCACCCGCAGCGGCCCGAGGACAACCTGGCGCTGTTCGAGCAGCTGCGTGCGGCCTTTGACGGGCTGCCGGGCGTCAACGAGCGCGCGGCGGCGCTGGCGGCGGACTTCGATGCCGCGCTGGCGCGCTGCCGCGCGGCACCCCGCCCGGTAGAGAAGGTGCTCTACCTGATCTGGCGCGAGCCCTGGATGACGGTGGCGCGCGACACCTACATCTCGACGCTGCTGGCCGAGGGCCACTGGCAGACCTGGCCCGCGGTGGAGGGCGGCCCGCAGGGCGCCGGCCGCTATCCCGTGCTCACGGGCGACGAGCCCTGGCTGGCCGACGTGGACCGCGTGCTGCTCAGCTCCGAGCCCTACCGCTTCACGGCCGAGCACATCGCCGAAGCGCAGGCGCTGTGCCCGCAGGCGCGGGTGCAGCTGGTGGACGGCGAGCGCCTGAGCTGGTGGGGCGTGCGCGGCGCGGCGGGGCTGGACTACTTGAGCGAGCTGGCCGGGCGCTGACCCGCCACAATCGCCCGCCATGGACATCGTCAAGCCTCTCGTCGCGCTGCTGGCCATCGTGAATCCGGTGGGCGTCGTGCCCTTCTTCATCCACTTCACCAGCAGCTTCTCGCGCGAGCAGCGGCGCCGGACCATCCTGGTCAGCGCCTGCACGGCGGGCATCGTCATCGCGCTGTCGGCGCTGTTCGGGCTGAAGATCATCGAGTTCTTCGGCATCTCGCTGGCCAGCTTCCAGGTCGGCGGCGGCTGCCTGCTGTTGATCAGCTCGCTGCAGATGCTCAACGCCAAGCCCGCCGAGGCCGGGCCGCAGGACGTGAGCGACGGCGACAGCAAGGTGGACGCCGGCGCCAGTATCGCCGTCGTGCCGCTGGCCATCCCGCTGCTGACCGGGCCGGCCACCATCTCCACCATGGTCATCTACGCGGACAAGACCCGGCACTGGTGGGAGCTGGCCGTGCTGTGCGGCTACGGCGTGGTCGTCACGGCCGTGACCTTCGTGACCTTCTCGGCCTCGGGCCGCATCGCCCGCGTGCTGGGCCAGACCGGCATCAACATCATGACGCGGCTGATGGGCCTGATCCTGGCCGCGCTGGCGGTGGAGCTGCTGGCCGACGGGCTGATCAAGCTGTTCCCCGTGCTGGCAGGCCAGTCGTGAGCCTGTTCGGCCTGCCGCCGGTCTGGATGGCGCCCATGGCCGGCGAGGCCGCCAGCGCGGCGCTGGTGGCCGCGGTGTCCGCGGGCGGCGGCTTCGGCCAGCTGGGCGCGGCCTATCTGGCGCCGGCGCGTATCGCCGAGATCGCGGCCGACATCCGCGCCCGCACCGACCAGCCCTTCGGCATCAACCTGTTCTGCCCCCAGCCCTGGCAGCGCGACGACGCGGCGCTGGACGCCTACCTCGCGCGCCTGGCCCCCTGGCATGCCGAGCTGGGCCTGCCGGCGCCCACCCGCCCATCGCAGTTCGAGGAAGACTTCGAGGCCCAGCTGGCCGCCACCGTCGCGGCCCAGCCGGCGGTCATCAGCTTCGTCATGGGCGACCCCGGCGCCGCGCGCGTGGCGGCGCTGAAGGCGCAGGGCTTCAGCATCGTCGGCACCGCCACGCAGGTGGCCGAGGGCCTGGCGCTGCAGGCCAGCGGCGTGGATGCCGTCGTCGCGCAGGGCTATGAGGCCGGCGGCCACCGCGGCGGCTTCCTGGGAACCCGAGAGGGCGGGCTGATCGGCACGCTGGCGCTGGTGCCGCAGTTGGTGGATGCGCTGGACATCCCCGTCATCGCCGCCGGCGGCATTGCCGATGCGCGCGGCGTGGCGGCGGCGCAGGCGCTGGGCGCCGGTGCGGTGACGGTGGGCACGGCCTTCCTGCTGGTGGACGAATGCCCGCTGTCGCCGGCCTACCGCGCGGCGCTGCTGGCGGCGCAGGACGCCGACTCCACGCTGACCCGCGCCTTCTCCGGCCGCCTGGCGCGCGGCCTGGCCAACCGCGTCACGCGCGCGCTGGACGGCCAGGCCCTGCCCGACTTCCCGCAGCCCAATGCAGCCAGCCGGCCGCTGCGCCAGGCGGCGGCCAAGGCAGGCGCCGCAGACTTCATCAGCCTGTGGGCGGGCCAGGCGCTGCCGCTCAACCGTGCCCCGGGCAGCGCCGCGGCGCTGGTGGGCGCACTGACCCGGGGCTGGCGCACGTGACCGCCCGCATCCTGCTGCTGGAGGACGACCCCGCCATCGCGGACACCGTCGCGTTCGCGCTGCGCCGCGAGGGCTTTGCGGTGGAGCATCGCGGCTGGCTGGCCGAGGCCCGCGAGCGGCTGCGGCAGCTGCCGGCGCCGGAGCTGCTGATCCTGGACATCGGCCTGCCCGACGGCCATGGCCTGGACCTGTGCCGCGAGCTGCGTGCCGGACCGCTGAAGGCCTTGCCCGTCATCGTGCTGAGCGCCCGCAGCGAGGAGATGGACCGCGTGCTCGGCCTGGAGCTGGGCGCGGACGACTACCTCGCCAAGCCCTTCAGCCCGCGCGAGCTGGTGGCGCGCGTGCGCGCGCTGCTGCGCCGCGCCCAGCCGGCGCCGGTGGCCGCCAGCGGCTTCGTCGTGGACGGCTCGCGCGTGCGGCTGGACGGCCAACTGCTGCAACTCACCAAGCTGGAGCTGGGCCTGCTGCTCAAGCTGCTGGCCGCGCCGCAGCGCATCCACTCGCGCGACGCACTGCTGGACGCCGTCTGGGGCAGCAGCGCCGACAGCGGCGACCGCACGGTGGACACGCACATCAAGACGCTGCGCGCCAAGCTGCGCGAGGCGGCGCCCACGCGCGACCCGATCAAGACGCACCGCGGCCTCGGCTATTCCCTGGAACCCTGATGCCCGATTCATGAGACTCGGCCTGCGCGTCTTCTTCGGCTTCTTCCTGATCGCCGGCCTCAGCGCCGTGCTGCTGCTGAAGGTGTTCCTGGCCGAGGTCAAGCCCAGCGTGCGCGAGGTCATGGAAGACCTGATGGTGGACACGGCCCACCTGCTGGCCGAGGTGGCGGCTGACGAACTGGCGGCCGGCACGCCGCCGCCCGACGGCCGCCTTGCCGCCCAGTTGCAGCGTTATTCAAGACGCAATGTGGACGTGATGATCTGGGGGCTGCGCAAGCAGGCGCTGGACCTGCGCATCTACGTGACCGACGCCCAGGGCATCGTGGTACTGGACTCGGGCCAGCCGTCGGCCGTGGGGCAGGACTATTCGCAATGGCGCGACGTGGCGCTGACGCTGCGCGGCGACTACGGCGCCCGCGCATCGCGCAGCCGGCTCAACGACGACCGCAGCACGGTGCTGGTGGTGGCCGCGCCGGTCGAGCGCGACGGCCGGCGGCTGGGCGTGGTCAGCGTGGCCAAGCCGGTGGCCAGCGTGCAGGGCTTCATCGACCGCGCCGAGCGGCGCGTGTTCTGGGCCGGCGGCGCGCTGCTGGCCGCGAGCCTGCTGGTGGGCGTGGCCGTGACGCTGTGGCTGGTGGCCTCGGTGCGGCGGCTGCGCCGCTATGCGCAGCAGGTGCAGGCCGGCGCGGCGCTGGCGCCGCCCGACGTGCCCGGCGAGCTGGGCGAGCTGGCCCATGCGATGGACGACATGCGCCGCCGGCTGGAAGGCCGCGAGCAGCTGGAGCACGACGTGCGCGCGCTGACGCATGAGCTCAAGAGCCCGCTGGCCGCGCTGCGCGCCAGCGGCGAGCTGCTGCAGGACGCCCTGCCCGAGGCCGACCGCCAGCGCTTTGCCGCCCAGGTGCTGGACCAGACCGCGAGGCTGCAGACGCTGGTGGAGCGGGTGCTGGCGCTGTCGCAGCTGGAGGCGCAGGTGGGCCTGGGCGAGCGCCAGCGCCTGCCGCTGGCCGACTGGGTGGAGCAGCAGCTGGCGCGCCAGGCGCCGCGCCTGTCGCGCAAGGGCTTGCAGGTGCGCTGGGTCGAGCGCGAGGACGTGGCCGTGCAGGCCGATGCCGCGCTGCTGGAGCTGGCCCTGGGCAATGTGCTGGTCAACGCCATCGAGTTCGCGCCCGCCGGCTCGACGCTGGAACTGGGCGTTGGCACCACGCCCGGCAGCGCGCGCATCACGCTGCGCGACCTGGGCCCCGGCGTGCCGGCCAGCGCCTTCCCGCAGCTGGGCCGGCGCTTCTTCTCGACGGCCCGGCCCGGCAGCCTGGTGAAGGGCTCGGGCCTGGGCCTGGCCATCGCGCGGCGCGTGATGGAACTGCACGGCGGGCGGCTGGCGTTCGAGGCGGCCGAGCCCGGCTTGCGGGTGACGCTGACCCTGCCGCGCTGACTTCACCCTGGCTTCACACAGCCCCTCCTGCCCTCACATCGCCTGGCGATGCTGCGCGGCATGAACAAGCCCCTGATCCTCAAGCTGGCCATCCTGGCCCTGGTGACCCTGCTGCTGTGCACCGTGCTGGCGCGCATTGCGGGGTTGGTCGATGAACGTCAACAGCGCCAGCGCGAGGCCCAGCACAGCGTGCAGCAGTCGCAGGCCGGCCCGCAGACGCTGCTGGGCCCGCTGCTGCTGCGCCATTGCAAGGAGACCTGGCTGGCCGCCAAGGACAGCGTGCAGACCCGCAGCTTCACGGCCGTGCTGCCGCCCGCGCAGCTGCAGGTGGGCGGGCGCGTCAGCCCGGACCCGCGCCACCGCGGCCTGTTCAAGATCAACAGCTATGCCAGCAAGCTGACCATCGCGGCGCGCTGGGACGACTTCGACCGGCTGCATCCGCCGGCGGAGAACCCCGGCGGCCGGGTGGAATGCGGCGATGTGGTCGCGATGTTCTCGACCAGCGATGCGCGCGGCCTGCACGACGTGGTGCTACAGCGCGACGGCCACCCGCTGGCCGTGAAGCCCGGCACCACCCACGGCACGCATGCGGCCGGCCTGCATGCCGTCATCGCGCCGCCGCGTGCGGGCGAGACGCTGGAACTGACGCTGGCCGTGGCGCTGGCGGGCACGCAGCGCCTGGCCGTGGTGCCGGCCGCCGGCAGCACCATGGTCAGCCTGCAGTCCAGCTGGCCGCACCCCAGCTTCGGCGGGCGCTTCCTGCCCGCCGAGCGCGAGGTGGGCGAGGCCGGCTTCTCGGCGCGCTGGCAGGTCTCTGAGCTGGCCAGCCGCGCCGCGGCCGATGTCGCCGCCGGCAAGGCCGAGCTGGACACGCTGGCCGTGGACCTCATCGACCCGGTGAACCCCTATGTCATGAGCGACCGCGCCATCAAGTACGGCCTGATGTTCATTGCGCTGACCTTCGTCAGCGTGGGTCTGACCGAGCTGTTGACGGGCCGGCGCGTGCACCCGGTGCAATACCTGCTGGTGGGCCTGGCGCTGTGTCTGTTCTTCCTGCTGCTGCTCAGCCTGTCGGAGCACCTGCCCTTTCTGGCGTCCTACCTGATCGCGGCCGGCGCGGCGGTCGCGGTGCTGACGCACTACGCCGCCGCCATGCTGGGCGGTAGGCGGCGGGGACTCGCCTTCGGCGGCGGCATCGCGCTGCTGTACGGCGCGCTCTATGTGCTGCTGAGCCGCGAGCAGACGGCGCTGGTCATCGGTGCGCTGCTGCTGTTCGGCGTGCTGGCCGCGGTGATGGCGCTGACACGCCGGCTGGACTGGTATCGCCTGGGCAGCGCCGACGCGAGGCCCGAAGCGGAGTGAATTACGCTCGGGCCATGTCCCAACAAGGCTTCGACTACATCATCGTGGGCGCCGGCACCGCCGGCTGCCTGTTGGCCAACCGGCTCAGCGCCGATGCGACCAAGCGCGTGCTGCTGCTGGAGGCCGGCGGCAAGGACGACTACCACTGGATCCACATCCCGGTGGGCTACCTGCACTGCATCGGCAACCCGCGCACCGACTGGTGCCTGCACACCGAGGCCGAGCCCGGCCTGAACGGCCGCGCGCTGCGCTATCCGCGCGGCAAGGTGCTGGGCGGCAGCTCCAGCATCAACGGCATGATCTACATGCGCGGCCAAGCCCGCGACTACGAGCACTGGGCCGAGCTGACCGGCGACGACACCTGGCGCTGGCACCGCGTGCTGCGCGCCTTCCGCCGCCACGAGCACCACTGGCGGCTGGACCAGCCCAAGACCGCGCCCGCCGGCTTTGCCGAGCTGCACGGCCACGGCGGCGAATGGCGGGTGGAGCAGCAGCGGCTGCGCTGGCCCATCCTGGACGCCTTCGCGCAGGCGGCGCAGCAGGCCGGCATCCCGGCCACCGGCGACTTCAACGCCGGCAACAACGAGGGCGTGGGCTATTTCGAGGTCAACCAGAAGAAGGGCCTGCGCTGGAACACGGCCAAGGCCTTCCTGCGGCCCACCTGCCTGGGCCGGCCCAACTTCGAGCTGTGGACCGGCGCCCAGGTGCGGCGGCTGCGGCTGATGCATGACGACGCCGGGCTGCGCTGCGGCGGCGTGGAGGTGATGACGCCGCACGGCATCGAGCAGCCCTGGCTGAACGCCGGCGGCGAGGTCATCCTGGCCGCCGGTGCCATCGGCTCGCCGCAGATCCTGCAGCTGTCCGGACTGGGCCCGGCGGCGCTGCTGCAGGGGCTGGGCATCGCGGTCGAGCAAGACCTGCCCGGCGTGGGCGCCAATCTGCAGGACCACCTGCAGATCCGCACCGTCTACAAGGTGCGTGGCGCGCGCACGCTGAACACCCGCTCGGCCTCGCCGTGGGGCAAGGCGCTGATCGGCCTGGAGTACCTGCTGCGCCGCAGCGGCCCCATGAGCATGGCGCCGTCGCAGCTGGGCGCGTTCACGCGCTCCGGCCCCGACAAGGCCTGGCCCGACCTGGAGTACCACGTGCAGCCGCTGTCGCTGGACGCCTTCGGCGAGCCGCTGCATGCCTTCGACGCCTTCACGGCCAGCGTCTGCAACCTCAACCCCAGCAGCCGCGGCACGGTGCACATCACGTCGCCCGATGCGGCCCAGGCGCCGGCCATCCGGCCCAACTACCTGTCCACCGACGAGGACCGCCGCGTGGCGGCCGAGAGCCTGAAGCTGACGCGCCGCATCGTCGCCCAGCCGGCGCTGGCGGCCTTCAAGCCCGAGGAGCACCGGCCCGGCCCGCAATACCAGACCGACGAGGACCTGGTGCGCGCGGCCGGTGACATCGGCACCACCATCTTCCACCCCGTGGGCACCTGCCGCATGGGCCGCCCCGACGATGCCCATGCGGTGGTGGACTCGCGCCTGCGCGTGCGCGGCGTGACCGGGCTGCGCGTGGCGGATGCCAGCGTGATGCCCACCATCACCAGCGGCAACACGGCGTCGCCGACCTTGATGATTGCGGAGAAGCTGGCCGGCTGGCTCACCGGCTGAAGGCCCGGGCGTCGTCGCACGCCGCGACAATCCCGGCCA
The DNA here is from genome assembly GCA_046289335.1 of Roseateles sp. Classification (GTDB taxonomy): domain Bacteria; phylum Pseudomonadota; class Gammaproteobacteria; order Burkholderiales; family Burkholderiaceae_C; genus Pelomonas. The sequence continues at coordinate 15,278 of JBKBVY010000015.1, forward strand.
TGTCGCCCCCGTCTCCCCGCGTGCTCGCCGTCATCCCGCCGATGACGCAGCTGAACACGCCCTACCCGTCCACCGCCTACCTGACCGGCTTCCTGCGCTCGCGGCAGGTCGATGCGCGGCAGGTGGATCTGGCGCTGGCGCTGGTGCTGGCGCTGTTCTCTGCCGACGGCCTCATGCAACTGCGCGACGCCGTGCAGGCGCTGCCGGCCGAGAAGCAGACGCCGCAGACGGCCTGGTTCGACGGCGAGTTCCCGGCCATCGCCGCCGTCACGCCGCGGGTGCTGCGCTTTCTGCAGGGCGCCGACCCGACACTGGCCCACCGCATCAACACCCGCGCCTTCCTGCCCGAGGGCGCGCGCTTCGTGTCGCTGGACCACTACGTCGGCGAGGACGGCGAAGACCCGCTGGCCTGGGCCTTCGGCGCCCTGGGCCTGCAGGACCGCGCCCGGCATCTCGCCACGCTGTTCCTGAACGACCTGGCCGACGTGCTGCGCGACGCGGTGGACCGGCGCTTCGAGTTCGTGCGCTATGCCGAGAAGCTGGCCGCGGCCCAGCCCTATTTCGATCCGCTGGCGGACGCGCTGGCCGCGCCGCCGCACCTCATCGACCGCACGCTGCAGCGTCTGACCCTCGAAGCGCTGGAGCAGCACAAGCCCGACGTGGTGCTGCTGTCCGTGCCCTTCCCGGGCTCGGTCTACGCGGCGCTGCGCATCGCGCAGGCCATCAAGGCAGCGCGGCCGGAGGTGGTGTGCGTGCTGGGCGGCGGCTATGTGAACACCGAACTGCGCGAGCTGGCCGAGCCGCGGCTGTTCGACTTCGTGGACTACGTGACGCTGGACGCCGGCGAGCGGCCGCTGCTGGCGCTGCTGGAGCACATCGCCGGCAAGCGCTCGAAGACGCGCCTGGTGCGCACCTTCTGGCGCGACGGCGATGCGGTGAAGTACACCAACTTCGTCGAGCCCGACATCCCCTTCGACGAGGTCGGCACGCCCACCTGGGACGGCCTGCCGCTGGACCGCTACCTGTCGCTGCTGGACATGCTCAACCCCATGAACCGGCTGTGGAGCGACGGGCGCTGGAACAAGCTGACCGTGGCCCACGGCTGCTACTGGAAGAAGTGCAGCTTCTGCGACGTGAGCCTGGACTACATCTCGCGCTACGAGGCCGCGTCTGCCTCCGTGCTGGTGGACCGCATCGAGGCCATCGTGGCCGAGACCGGGCAGACGGGCTTCCACTTCGTCGACGAGGCCGCGCCGCCCAAGGCCCTGCGCGCGCTGGCCGAGGAGCTGCTGCGCCGCAACGTCGCCATCAGCTGGTGGGGCAACATCCGCTTTGAAAAAACCTTCACGCCCGAGCTGTGCCAGTTGCTGGCCGACAGCGGCTGCATCGCGATCTCGGGCGGGCTGGAGGTGGCGAGCGACCGGCTGCTGAAGCTGATGAAGAAGGGCGTCAGCGTCGAGCAGGTGGCGCGCGTGACCAAGGCCTTCGCCGACGCCGGCGTGCTGGTGCATGCCTACCTGATGTACGGCTTCCCGACGCAGACCACCCAGGACACGGTGGACGCGCTGGAGTACGTGCGCCAGCTGTTCGAGCACGGCTGCATCCACAGCGGCTTCTTCCACCGCTTTGCCTGCACGGTGCATTCGCCGGTGGGCCGGAACCCGGCCGAGTACGGCGTCACGCTGCAGCCGCTGCCGGCGGATGCGCGCTTCGCGAAGAACGACATCGCCTTCATCGACCCCACGCCCACCGACCACGACGGCCTGGGCCAGGGGCTGAAGAAGGGGCTCTACAACTTCATGCACGGCATCGGCATCGAGCAGGACATCCGCAGCTGGTTCCCGGTGCGCGTGCCCAAGACCACCGTGCCGCGGCGCTTTGTCGAGCGGGCGCTCTACGGCTGACTTTTGTGCAGTGCACAATTGCCGCTGATCACCGGAGGAATCGGTCATGCGGCGAGTCGTGTTCAACCAGAAGGGCGGCGTGGGCAAGTCCACGATCACCAGCAACCTGGCGGCCATTGCCGCCGCACAGGGCAGGCGCGTGCTGGTCATCGACCTGGACTGCCAGGGCAACACCACGCGCTACCTGCTGGGCGAGGCGGCCGACGACGAGCGCACCGGGTCGGCGGAGTTCTTCGAATCCACGCTGAAGTTCAGCGTGCGGGCCCAGCCGGTGAGCGACTTCGTCAGCGAGACGCCGTGGGAGGGCCTGCACCTGATGGCCGCCAGCCCGGCGCTGGACGAGCTGCACGGCAAGCTGGAGAGCCGCTACAAGATCTACAAGCTGCGCGATGCGCTGCTGCCGCTGGCCGACGGCTACGACGAGATCTGGATGGACACGCCACCGGCGCTGAACTTCTACACGCGCTCGGCGCTGATCGCGGCCCAGGGCTGCCTGATCCCGTTCGACTGCGACGACTTCTCGCGCCGCGCGCTGTACGGGCTGCTGGAGTCGGTGCAGGAGATGCAGGCCGACCATGCGCCCGAGCTGCATGTGGAGGGCATCGTCGTGAACCAGTTCCAGGCCCGCGCGGCGCTGCCGCAGCGCGTGGTGCAGGAGCTGCTGGACGAGGGGCTGCCGGTGCTGCAGCCCTATCTGTCGGCCAGCGTCAAGGTGAAGGAGTCGCACGAGCTGTCGCGGCCCATGATCCACCTGGATGCACGCCACAAGCTCACGCAGGAGCTGGTGGCGCTGTACGACTCACTCCCAGGTTAGCAACTCGGGCTTGCGACCCAGCTTCTGCAGCTGCGGCTGCACCTTGGCGCGGTCGCCCACGGCCACGACGGTGAGCTGGCGCGGGTCCAGGTGCTGCTTCGCCGCCTGCAGCGCATCGGCCGCGGTGACGGCGGCGTACCGGCCCGGCAGCTCGGTGATGGCCGACAGCGGCCGGCCCGCCGCCCAGTTGCCCGCATAGCCGGCCACGACGGCGCCGTTGGTGTCGAACTGCCCGGGCAGCGACAGCAGCACCGCGTTGCGCACGCGGCCCAGCTCGGCCGCGCCCATGGGCTTGCTGCGCATGGCGGTGATCTCCTTCCACAGATCGGCCAGCGCGGCGCCGGTCACGTCGGTGCGCACGCTGCCCTGCAGCGTGAACTGACCACGCTCGCGGCCCAGGCTGAAGCTGGAGAACACGCCGTAGGTGTAGCCCTTGACCTCGCGCAGCTGGTGGTTGATGCGCGACGTGAACAGGCCGCCCAAGGCCGCGTTCATGACCTTGAGCGCCGGCGCGTCGGGCGCGGCGGCGAAGGGACCGGGCGCGACGACGGCCAGCGCCGTCTGCGGCGCGCCGGGCTTGTCCACCAGCACCGTGCGCGCGGCGATGGGACGGGCCGGCGGCAGCGGCTCGCGGGTCGGCACCGCCAGCGGCGGCGCGGTCTCCTTGCGCGGAATCTCGATGGGCAGGTCCACCGGAATGGGTCGCGGCTGGGTCTCGAAGATCAGCGGAAAGCCCACGACGCCGGCCGCCACCAGCACGGCCGCGCCGATGAGCCGGCGGCGGGCGCGCACGCGCAGCAGCTGCACGTCGTCGGTCGCGGATGCCTTGGCGCCGGACTTGGCCGACTTCTTGGGCGCCGCCGCAGCGGCCGCGTCATCGCGCTTGAGGAAGGAAAACAGGCCCATCGGCGGCGTCTGGCTCAGTGGAGAGTGGGGGGCTGCGACGCTGCAACGCCGGCGGTCACGCGCGGGATGCCCTGCTGCAACACGCCTCCCACGGTGTAGAAGGAACCAAAGACGAGGATTCTATCGGCCGTGGTCGCGCCGGCCGCCGCAGCGTGCAGGGCCTCCAGCGGGTTGGCATGGGTGTGCGTCGCGACATCCGGCGGCGTCTTCAGCCCGGCGGCCAGGAAGGCCTTCTGCAGTTGCACCGCCGTCGCCGCGCGCGGGATGGGCAGGTCGGTGAAATGCCAGACGTCCACCAGCGGCGCAATGCGCGCCAGGATGCCGGCCAGGTCCTTGTCCGCCATCGCGCCGAAGACGGCGTGCGTGCGCGGGAAGAAGCCCATCTGGTCGAGGTTCTGCGCCAGCGCGGCGACGGCGTGCGGGTTGTGGGCCACGTCCAGCACCACGGCCGGCTGCCCGGCCAGCACCTGGAAGCGCCCCGGCAGCTCGACCAGCGCCAGTCCCGTGCGCACTGCCTGGGCGCTGACGGGCAGGCGATCGGCCAGCGCCTCGAAGGCCGCCAACACGCCGGACGCGTTGAGCAGTTGGTTCACGCCCCTCAGCGCCGGATAGGCCAGCCCGGAGAAGCGCTTGCCCCTGCCCGCCCACTGCCACTGCGTGCGGTCGCCGCTGAAGCTGAAGTCGCGGCCCAGCTGGCGCAGGTCGGCGCCCAACTCGGCGGCGCGCGCGGCGAGGGACGCAGGCGGCATGGGATCGCTGACGACCACGGGCCGGCCGGCGCGCATGATGCCGGCCTTCTCGCGACCGATGGCCTCCCGGTCGGGGCCCAGGAACTCGGTGTGGTCCAGGTCGATGCTGGTGATGACGGCGCAATCGGCATCGATGACGTTGACCGCATCCAGCCGCCCGCCCAGGCCCACCTCCAGGATGACGAGGTCCAGCGGCTCGTGCTGCAGGCGCCGCATGATGGCCAGCGTCGTGAACTCGAAGTAGGTCAGCGTGATGTCGCCGCGCGCGGCCTCGACGGCCTCGAAGTGCGGCTCCAGCGACTCGGCCGCCACCGGCGCGCCGCCCACGCGGCAGCGCTCCTGGAAATGCACCAGGTGGGGCTTGATGTAGAGCCCGACGCGGTAGCCGGCATGCAGCGCGATGGACTCCAGCATCGCGCAGGTGGAGCCCTTGCCGTTGGTGCCCGCGACAACGACGGCCGGGCAGTCGAAGGCGATGCCCAGCCGCTGCTTGACCGTCGCCACACGGTCCAGCGTCATATCGATGGTCTTGGGGTGCAGGCGCTCGCAATGGGCGAGCCAGTCATCGAGCTTCATGGTCAAGCGTCATGGCTGAGAAAAACAAAAGCCAGGCGCGGGGCCTGGCTCGGGTGCACGGCAGAGCCGGTCAGGCCACGGCGTCAGCGCTCTGACGCTGCAGCATGGCGAGCTGGCGGGCGATGGTCTCGCGCAGCTGGCGGCGGTCCACGATCATGTCGATGGCGCCCTTCTCCATCAGGAACTCGGCGCGCTGGAAGCCCGGCGGCAGCTTCTCGCGCACGGTGTTCTCGATGACGCGCGGACCGGCAAAGCCGATCAGCGCCTTGGGCTCGGCCAGCACGATGTCGCCCACGAAGGCGAACGACGCCGACACGCCGCCCATGGTCGGGTCGGTCAGCACGCTGATGTAGGGCAGCTTGGCCTTGGCCAGCCGCGTCAGCGAGGCATTGGTCTTGGCCATCTGCATCAGCGACAGCAGGCCTTCCTGCATGCGGGCGCCGCCGGTGGCGGTGAAGCAGATGAAGGGCGTCTTCTGCTCGATGGCCGTCTCGACGCCGCGCACGAAGCGCTCACCGACCACCGAGCCCATGGAGCCGCCCATGAAGTCGAACTCGAAGCAGGCCGCGACGACCGGCACGCTCATCACCGCACCGCCCATGACGACCAGCGCGTCGGTCTCGCCCGTGGCCTCCAGCGCTTCCTTCAGGCGGTCGGGGTACTTCTTGCTGTCCTTGAACTTCAGCGCATCGACCGGGATGACCTCCTGGCCGATCTCGTAGCGGCCTTCCGCGTCGAGGAAGGCGTCCAGCCGCGCCCGGGCACCGATGCGGTGGTGGAAGCTGCACTTGGGGCAGACATTGACGTTCTGCTCCAGGTCGGTCTTGTAGAGCACCGTCTCGCAGCTCGGGCACTTGATCCACAGGCCTTCGGGCACCGTACGCCGGTCGGCCGGGTCGCCTTGCTGGATCTTGGGCGGGAGCAGTTTGTCGAGCCAACTCATGCGTCAGTCCTTCTTGTCGAGTGCGGCGCGAATCTCGCGGATGAAGGCCGCGCCGGTGGAGGCGACATTATCGGCGGGTTGGCGCTCCAGCAGCTCGACCAGCTTGGAGCCGATGACCACCGCGTCGGAAACGTCGGCCACGGCCCGCGCCGTCGCGCCGTCGCGGATGCCAAAGCCCACGCCCACCGGCGTGCTGACATGCCGGCGGATGCGCGGCACGGCCTCGGCGACGGCGGCCGTGTTCAGGTGGCCGGCACCGGTCACGCCCTTCAGCGACACGTAGTAGACATAGCCGCTGGCGAGCTGGCCCACCTGGGCCATGCGGGCCTCGGTGGACGTGGGCGCGAGCAGGAAGATGGCGTCCATGTTCGCCGCACGCAGCTTGCCGGCGAAGGCCTCGCATTCCTCGGGCGGGTAGTCCACGATGAGCACACCGTCCACGCCGGCCGCGGACGCGTCCGCGACAAAGGCGTCCAGCCCGTAGCGCTCCACCGGATTGGCATAGCCCATCAGCACCAGCGGCGTGGTGTCGTTGCGGGCGCGGAACTCGCGCACATAGGCCAGCACCTGGCGCAGGCCGATGCCGTGCTTCAGCGCCCGCTCGCCGGCGCGCTGGATGACGGGGCCGTCGGCCATGGGGTCGGAGAACGGCACGCCCAGTTCGATGACGTCGGCACCGGCCTCGGCCATGGCCAGCAGCAGGTCCACGGTGGCAGCGGGATGCGGGTCGCCCGCGGTGACGAAGGGGATCAGCGCCTTGCGGCCGGCGGCCTGGAGCTGCTGGAAGGTGGTGGCGATGCGGCTCATGCGCGATCTCCCGGCAGCGTGACGACGGACTCGCCGCCCTTGACGGATTGGCCCCGGCAGGACGGCCGGCAGTAGAAGTCGGCTTTGGACAGGTCGGCCACGGTGCCGATGTCCTTGTCGCCACGGCCCGAGAGGTTGACGAGCAGGATCTGGTCCTTGGCCATCGTCGGCGCGATCTTCATCGCGTGGGCGACGGCATGGCTGGACTCCAGCGCCGGGATGATGCCCTCGGTGCGGCACAGATGATGGAAGGCCGCCAGCGCCTCGGCATCGGTCACGCCGACGTATTCGGCGCGGCCGATGTCCTTCAGGTGCGCATGCTCGGGGCCGACGCCGGGGTAGTCCAGGCCGGCCGAGATGGAATGCGTCTCGGTGATCTGGCCGTCCGCGTCCTGCAGCAGATAGGTGCGGTTGCCGTGCAGCACGCCGGGGCTGCCGGCCGACAGCGTGGCCGCATGGCGGCCGCTGTCGATGCCCTCCCCGGCCGCTTCCACGCCGATCAGGCGCACCTGGTCATGCGGGATGTAGGGGTAGAAGATGCCGATGGCATTGCTGCCACCGCCGACGCAGGCCAGCACGGCGTCGGGCTGGCGGCCCGTCATCTCGGGCATCTGCTCCAGGCACTCGTCGCCGATGATGCGCTGGAAGTCGCGCACCATCATCGGATAGGGATGCGGGCCGGCCACGGTGCCGATGATGTAGAAGGTGTTCTCGACGTTGGTGACCCAGTCGCGCATCGCCTCGTTCAGCGCGTCCTTCAGCGTCTTGCTGCCGCTCTCCACCGGCACGACGGTCGCGCCCAGCAGCTTCATGCGGTAGACGTTGGGGCTCTGGCGCTTGACGTCCTCGCTGCCCATGTAGACCACGCACTCCAGGCCGTAGCGGGCGCAGATGGTCGCGGTGGCCACGCCGTGCTGGCCGGCGCCGGTTTCGGCGATGACGCGCGGCTTGCCCATGCGCTTGGCCAGCAGCGCCTGGCCGATGACGTTATTGATCTTGTGCGCGCCGGTGTGGTTCAGGTCCTCGCGCTTCAGGTAGATCTGCGCACCGCCCAACTCGCGGGAGAGGCGCTCGGCGTGATAGATCGGGCTGGGCCGGCCGACGAAGTGCTTGAGCTCCTTCTTGAACTCGGCGATGAACTCGGGGTCGTTGCGGTAGTGCGCGTAGGCGTCCTTCAACTGGTCCAGCGCATGGACGAGGGTCTCGGAGACGAAGCTGCCGCCGTAGGTCGGCGCGCCCGCATGGCGGAAGTGCCCGGTGGCATCGGGCTGGTCGTAGGGGAACATGGTCTTTCCTCAGCTCAGTTCGGCATCGGCGCGGCGGACCGCGCGGCAGAACTCATGGATCAGGTCGGCGCTCTTGATGCCCTTGGACACCTCGACGCCGGAGCTCACGTCAACGGCCCAGGGCCGCACGCGGGCGATGCCATCGGCTACGTTGGCAGCATTCAACCCACCAGACAAAACGAGGCGAGCGCTGACGCTTGGAGGAACGAGTGACCAATCGAAGACCTTGCCGCCGCCGCCATAGCCCTCGACGGGTGCGTCGAGCAGCACGGCCTGGGCGCTGGAAAAACGGTGGCTGAAGTCTACCAAGTCGAAGCCCGGCGCCACGGCGGCGGCGCGCAGATAGGGGCGCCGCACGCGCTCGCAGTCGGCCGGCGTCTCGTCGCCATGGAACTGCACCAGCATGTCGGGCAGCGCGTCCAGCCCAGCCTGCAGCTCGGCGTCGGTGGCGTTGACGAACAGGCCCACCGGCGTCACGAACGGCGGCAGCAGCCGGGCCAGCGCCCTCGCCCGCTGCGGCGTGATGGCCCGGGGACTCTTGGCATAGAAGACGAAGCCGATGGCATCGGCCCCGGCCGCGACGGCAGCCTCCACATCGGCCTCACGCGTCAGGCCGCAGATCTTGATTCGAGTCATGGGAGCCAATCGAGTGCGGCGACATGCCGCGGAATGTCCAGCTCGGCATCGTAGGTCGGGCCGAGGAAGTACAGGCCGTCCGGGGAGAAGGTCGGTGCGGCGACCTTGCGATCGCGTGCAGCCAGCACCTCGCTGACCCACTCGGGCGAGCGGCTGCCGCTGCCCACCGCCAGCAGGCAGCCCATCAGGTTGCGCACCATGTGGTGCAGGAAGGCGCTGGCCTCGAACTCGAAGCGCCAGTAGGCGCCGCGGCGCTGCACGCGGATCTCGCGCAGCGTCTTCACCGGCGACGCCGCCTGGCATTCCGACGAGCGGAAGGACGAGAAGTCGTGCTCGCCGATGAGGCGCTCGGCCGCGGCCTCCAGCGCCGCCTGGTCCAGCGGGCGGAAGATCCAGCCGCACTGCCCCGACTCGATGGCCGGGCGCACGGCCGACTCCAGCAGCAGATAGGCATAGCGCCGGCCGCGCGCCGAGTTGCGCGCATGGAAAGCCTCGCCCGGGAAGCGGCTCCACTGGACGGCAATGTCGGGCGGCAGGTAGCGGTTGACGCCGCGCACCCACGAGAACGGCTCGCGCTCGACGTCGGTGTCGAAATGCACGACCTGGTTGATGCCGTGCACACCGGCGTCGGTGCGGCCGGCGCAGATGGTGCGGATGGGCTGGGCCGCGAAGGCCGACAAGCCTTTTTCGAGTGCGTCCTGCACGGTGCGCCCGCCGGGCTGGCTCTGCCAGCCGTTGTAGCCGCCGCCGCGGTAGCTGACGCCAAGTGCAACTCTCATCAGTCCTCGACCAAGAAAAACGCCCGGCCAGGCCGGGCGTCGAAGTATCGCGGCAGCGCGTCAGCGCAGTTCGTTCAGCATGGCCTGGGCACGGTCGCGCAGCGAGCCGCTGGCGCGCTGGATCAGCTCCTGCAGCACCTCGCGGGCCCCTTCGGTGTCGCCGATCTGACGGAACTCGTCGGCCAGCTCCAGCTGGCGCACCAGCGGATCGCCGTCGTCGTCGCCCAGCGCATCCAGCGCCTGGCCCAGCGCATCGCTCTCGCCCGGATGGGTGGGGTCGCCGAGGTCGAAGTCCAGATCGGTGGAGACCGTCTTGGGTGCCGGTGCCTGGGCCAGATCGCCCATGCCGCTGAGGTCGAAGTTCAGGTCCGGCGCGGGCGGCGCGGTGCGCGTGCCGCGGCCGGAGATGTCGAAGTCCATCGTCAGCGGCGCCTGCTCCACCGAGGCCGGCATGGCCTGGGTGGCGGCCATGGCGGTCGGCGAGACGGGCTCGGGCGCGTCCAGATCCAGGTCCAGCGCCAGGTCGAAGCCGCTGACGGGCCCCGTATCCGGGCCGCTGCGCCCCATGGCATCGGTGCTGAGATGGGCTGCCGCCACCGCGCCGGCGCCGCTGGGCAGTGCCGTCTGCGGCAGCGTGCTGGCGTTCATGGGCTCGGGCCGCAGCGCAGGGCCATCGTCGTGCAGGGCCGGTGCGCCGCCGGGCTGGTACAGCGGATTGTCCGGGTCGATGCCGCGGCCCAGCTCCTGCGCCTTGCTCCAGTCCTCGCCGGTCCCTTTGGTCTCGGCGTAGAGCTGCACGGCCAGCTGCTCGAAGCCCTTGATGTCGCGGCGCTTGGCGTAGACCTCCAGCAGCTTCAGGCGGATGGCCAGGCGCGTCGGGTTGGCGCGCAAGGCCTCCTTCAGGATTTCCTCGGCCTGCAGGTCGCGGCCATAGGCCAGGTAGACGTCGGCCTCGGCGACCGGATCCACATCGCCAATGGCATCCAGCTGGCTGAGCGAGTAACTCATGGACGACTGGCCGCTGTTCTGCGCGTCGCGCGTGTCCACACGCTGGCCGCCGGTGCCGCCGAAGAAGGAGTCGGGCTGCAGCCGGCTCTCGTGGAAGCCGGTCTCGGCCGCACTGACCGTGCGGCGCGAACGCATCCGGTACAGGCCGAAGGCGCCCAGCACACCCACCAACACGGCCACCAGCGGCAGCACGACCGGGCTGTCCAGCAGCTTCTCGACGAAGCCGGGCGGCTCGGCCACGGGCGGCGGCGGCAGCGGTGCGCTGGCCCGCGCCTGCGGACGCGAGGCCGCCGCACTGGCAGCGGCAATGGGCGCGGGCGCCGAGGTGGCGGATGCGGCCGCGACCAAGGGAGCGGGCAGCGCCGCGGGCGCGGTGGCAGACGCGGCAGACGCCGACGCCGCGCCGGGGCGGGCGGACTCCGACAGGCGCTTGAGCTCCTCGACATTGCGCGTCAGCTCGGCCACGCGCGCAGCGGCGTCCTTCTTCTCGGTTTCCTTGGACAGCCTGGCCTCGGTGGCGCTGGCGGCCCCGCTGCCAGCCTTGCTCAGCGTCAGCTTGTCGGGCGTGGGCGCCGCAACGGGCTTGCGGTCCTCGACGGCGGCCTGCACCTGGCCCCGCGACTGGCGCTCGCTCTCGTTGCTCTGCAAGGTCGGCGCAGCCGACGCCAGGCGCTGACGGTAGGCGGAGAAATCGGCACTCTGCGCGAGGATGACACGACGCGCCTCGGGCGCGGACACGGCGGCCAGCGCGTCGCTGGACGGCACCTGCAGCACGGCACCGGCCTTCAGCAGGTTCATGTTGCCGTCGATGAAGGCGTCGGGGTTGTTGCGGAACAGGCCGACC
>JBKBVY010000158.1:0-8278 GCA_046289335.1 Roseateles sp.
CCCGACCAGCGCATCGAGCGCTGACACCTCTGGCTGCCAGCACAACGTGTGGCATCGCGCTCAACGGCAGTGATCGGTGTTTCGTTCACGGCTTGTCAGTCGGCCAGCCAGGCGATGCGGCGCGTGAACGCGGTCCACAGGTCCTGACCGTCCCAGACCGGGTCGAAGTCCAGCGCCCGGCCCACCGGCACGATGCGGTCGATGCCTGACACCTGAGCGTCGCCCAGCCAGTCCTGCCAGGTGGCTTGCGGGATGCCGAACTGCGCGACCGTCTGCACACGTCGGCTCCACAGCGATGTCAGCGCGTCGAAGCGCGTGAAGCTGGCCTCGTGGAACAGGCCGCCGCCGCAATGCGCTTGGGGCAGCACGGCCGGCTCGTCCAGCCAGACGCGCTGCACGACGCTGCGCGCTGCGGGCAGCACGTGAACGCCCGAGCGCTCCATCGCCAGCAGGTCCACGGCCACGCGCTTGTTCATCGCATCGGCCGCCTCCAGACCGTGGTCGACATCGACGACGCGGCGCTCCACCGCGGCCCAGAACGGGCGGGCTGCAGCTCGCGCCGCCGCCGCCTCGCCATGCCACAGCACCAGGCGGGGCGACGAGCAGGCCATCTGGCCGAAGCTGTAGGCGTCGGCCGTGAAGCGATGCGCCAGCTTGGCCAGAGCGGCCTCGTCGAGCGCAGCGACGGCGGCAGCGTCCAGCACGGCCAGCGAGAACTTGTCAGGGAAGCACAGCTCGGTAGCGGTCGGCCGCAGCGGCAGCGCGCGCAGCGTCTGCACGGCCGTGTCGCCGCCCCAGATGATGCGCATGTCGCAGGCGGCGCTCAGACGCGCACTGATAGCCTCGTCATGGCCGTAGCGCAGCACCATGACGCGCTGCGCGATCTCGGCCCATTCGGGCTGCGCCAGCAGCGTGCCCAGCGCGTCCAGCAGGCAGCGCGTCTGCTCGCTGTCGCGCGATGACAGCCGCACGACGCTGCGGTTGCCGCACAGCAGCGACAGCATCCATGAGTAGACGAAGATGGTGTCCACATTGCCCGGCGCGACGTGGAAGCACAGCCCGCGCGGCTGCAGCCAGCCGGCATCGCCCACGCGTTGGCGCTGGCCGTCCAGCATCGTGCGCAGGTGCGACGGCCGCAGCCAGAAGCCCAGCGCCACCAGCTCGGCATGGCGGCGTGACAAGGGTGACTGGGTCAGGGCTCGCGACAGTGCGGCGGCAAAGGCCAGCTGCAGCTCGCCGAACACCGGCAGATCGCTGGCAGCCAACAATGACTCCAGCCGGCCACCTCGCGGCAGCAATACTTCAGGTTCAGGGAGGGACATGGCGGCACTCATGCGTGGGCCACTCCGGGCTGGGTGTCGCTACAGCCGCGCACCTCGGCGCGCGGCAGGCGGCCATGCACATGGAAGTAGCGGCCCTTGCGGCCACAGGGGCAGTCGTCCTCGCCCAGCAGCACGCCGCGGTCTTCGGTCAGCAGGCTGTGGCCGGGATAGCTGTGCGGCAGGCAGGACAGCACCTGCAGCAGCCCCTCGCGGCCTGACGACAGCACCGACCAGTCAGCCGGGTCGCGTACCAGCACGTCGGCGAAGGCTGGCGCATGCAGGTGGCCGTGCTCACATTCGACGAACACCGAGCCCACCTGCTCCACCATGCCGTAGAAGTTGTGCACGCGCACATCGCCCAGCACCGCGCGCAAGCGCGCCTTGAAGGTCGCGTTGTCGACGGCCTGGTCTTCCAGCTTCTTCCAGCCGCCGCTGTGGATCAACACCAGCCCCGACAGGTCGATGCGCTCGCCGGCCGCGTGCAGCGCCTGCACGAAGTGCTGCCACACCATGAAGGTGAAGCCGAAGGCCAGCTTCGGGACCCCGCGGTGCTTCTCGGCGAAGGCGCGCACGGCGTCCAGGTCCAGCGCCATGTCCTCGTCGCGCAGTGCATAGACATGCTGGCGACCAAGGTTCGACAGTCCCAGGATGCCTGCGCCGCGCGCCGAGAAACTGCGCCGGTCCTTGATGACGCCGGGGTGGTCGATGATCAACATCGGCAACCGCGCCGGGCCCAGGAAGGTCTGCATGATGCGGGCCAGCGCCGTGGTCTGGTGCGAGGAGGTCAGCTTGTCCAGCACGATGCGCGACGGGGTCTGGCCCGTGGTGCCCGACGACGTCAGCACCTTGAAAACCTGCTCCTGCGGCACGCTGGCCAGCAGCCGCTGCTTGAACAGACGCACCGGCAGGAAAGGCTGTTGCTCCAACGTCAGCGGCGCATCCGGGCTGATGCCGTAGGCCGCCAGCAGCCGGCCGTAGTCGTCGCAGGCGGCGGCATGGTGACGGGTCAGCGCCTGCAGCGCCGACTCCAGACGGGCGCGCTTGGTGGCGCGGTCGGCCTCGTAGACCGGCCAGGACAGGAAGTCGTCGTTCTCAAGCATGCGAGTTCTCGGGCGCCGGTTCGTCCAGCAGCGCCTGCAGCCGCGCGTACAGCGGCTTGCCGTTGCTGCCCAGCGGCAGTGACTGCAGCGGCTTCACCTCGACGGCCTGGTGAGCACAGCGCAATTGCCCGGCCAGCTCGCGCGCCAGCAGTCGCGCCGCGTCGGCATCTTGACCGACCAGGCCCACCTGCAGCCGGTCGTCGCGCCCAACCACGCCGGCCTCCAGGCCGCGGGCGCGCAGGCCCTGCTCCACCTCGTCGAGGTTGACGCGGTGACCGAACAGCTTGATGAAGCGCTTGAGACGGCCGGTGATCCAGTGGAAGCCGTCCGCGTCGCGGCGCGCCAGGTCGCCGGTGCGCAACCACTCGACCTCGGCACCGCGCCGCAGGTCGGCCGGCTGCTCGGCATAACCCAGCATCACGTTGGGGCCGCGGTAGGCCAGTTCGCCCTCGGCCTCACCGTCCAGCACTTGGCCATCCGCCTGCAGCAGTGCCAGCTCGCCGCCGGGAATGGCGATGCCGATGCTGCCGGCCTTGTCGGCCAGCCGCTCCGGCGGCAGGTAAGCGATGCGCGCGGTTGCCTCGGTCTGGCCGTACATGACGAACAGCCGCCGGCCCGCCATGGCAGCACCGGCGGCCAGCGCGGCGATCTCGTCAGGCTCCAGCCGGCCGCCGGCCTGCGTCAGCGTGCGCAGCGCGGGCAGCGCCATGCGCTCGAAGCGCAGCCGCCACAGCAGCCGCCACAGGGTCGGCACGCCGGACAGGCTGGTGACGGCCTCGTCGCGCATGCGCTGCCAGAAATCGGCCTGCGCCACGGTCGCCTCGGTCAGCACCAGCCGCGCGCCGCAGGCCAGGTGACTGTTGACGATGGACAGGCCGTAGGAGTAGTGCATGGGCAGCGTCGTGATCGCGACCTCGTCGGCGCCCAGGCCCAGGTAGCTCACGATGCTGGCGGCATTGGCCGCCAGGTTGTCGCGCGACAGCCGCACCAGCTTGGGCGAGGCCGTGCTGCCCGAGGTGGACAGCAGCAGGCCCAGCGACGGATGCACGACCGGCGACGCGGCGCTGGCGGGATCGCCGTGCCAGGCGGCGCTGGCGGCCTCGAACCAGGCGCCGACGCCATAAGCCTGCAACAGGCCGTCACGCGCGGCGGCGTCCAGGCCGGCATCCAGCATCAGCGGCACGGCGCCTTTGCGCAATGCCCCGAGGTATAGCGCCAGCCCGGCCAGCGTGTTGCTGCATGCCAGGCCGAACACCTGGCCCTCGCGCAGCGCCGCAGCTGCCGCATCAGCAAGCGCGGCCAGTTCGGCATAAGCGACCGCCCGGCCCGACTCATCACTGACGGCCTGATGCGATGCAAAGCATTCCAGTTGCCAGAACGCGAGGCGGTCAGCGCTCATGTCAAAGCCTCATGCCGCCGTCGACACCCAGCACCTGGCCGGTGACATAGCGCGACAGGTCGCTGGCCAGGAACAGCACCACATCGGCCACATCCTCTGGCCGGCCGGCGCGGCCCAGCGCGATGGATGCGACCGCGGCCTCCTTGCGGGCCGCCGGCAGCGCCTCGGTCAACGCCGTCTCGACGAAGCCCGGTGCCACGACGTTGACGCGGATCTGCTGCGGTGCCAGCTCCTGCGCCAGCGAACGCGCCGCGCCGACGACGCCGGCCTTGGCCGCCGCATAGACCGACTGGCCCGCGAAGCCCTGCTGACCCACGATGGAGCCCAGCGCCACGATGCTGCCGCCGCCGCTGCGTGCCATCAGCCGGCTGGCGTACTGGCTGCAATACAGCAACCCGTGCGTGTTGGTTGCGAAAACGCGCTCGACCAGCTCGGGCGTCACCATGCCGATCAACGCGTCGTCCATGACGCCGGCGTTGGCCACCAGCACGTCAAGCCGCTTGAACTGCTTGAACACGGCCTGGAACAGGTCACGCACGGAAGCCGGATCGGCCACATCGCAGGCCTGCACCACGATCGTCGCGCCGCCATGCTGCGCGGCGATGTCGGCTGCAGCGGCTTGCAGTGCCTGCGCATCGCGCCCGGCCAGCACAACCGCCGCGCCGGCCTGGGCCAGCGCCAGCGCGCAGGCCCGGCCGATGCCGCGCCCGGCGCCGGTGACCACCGCCACCTTGCCGCTCAGCTCGATGCTGCGGGCCATGACCTCAGAAGGCGATGCCGTGGTTGCGCAGGATGCGCCGCGCCTCGGCCAGGGAACTCAGGCCGATGATGTCCTCGGTCTCGAGCATCACATCGAACACCGTCTCCAACTCGGTGATCAGCGCCATGTGGGCCACCGAGTCCCACTGCGCCACGCTGCCGTAGGTGAGCTGGTCGTTGACCTGCTCCGGGGCCAGGCCCAGGGCTGTGACGAAGGCATTTCGGAGCAGTTCTTGGTTGTTCATCGGGCGTGATCCAGCAAGTGGAGCCGGCCAGGGCCGGCCATCTGACGCCTAATATAGCCACCGCGCCCTGGCGCCAGCGCGCGAAACAGCCCGTTTTCGCCCCGGAATATCGGCTCAACACGCCTGCAGCAGGCCGTGCGACTTCAGCGCCTGGACGGTGCCACGCAGCTGCCACAGCGGCTGTCCAATGCGCTCGGCCACCGCCAGCAGGCTCTCGCTGCCGTCGCAGTAGGCCAGCAGGTCCATCATGGCCTGCACCTGACGGCCGGACTCCTTGGTGCTCAGCGTCGGGTACAGGCCGCGCTTGCCCAGCTGCGGCTCGCAGGGTTGGGTGTTGCGCAGCACCTCGTCCATCTCGATGCACTCGATGGCGCGTTGCAGCGCCTCGAAGCCCCCGGCCAGCCCGGCCGGCGTGACGAGGTTCAGATCGTCCAGCGACGTGTGGTACTCCGGGTAGCAGCCGTACTTGCTGCGCATCATCGAAGCGACCGGCAGGTCCACGCCGGGGCTGCAGTACTGGCGCTCGTCGCTGCCGCGGTCCAGGAAGCTGTAGCGCTTGAAGTCCGGCGCCAGGTGGCCCAGCACGTGCAGCGCGGCGCGGTCGGCCAGCGTGCCGCCGTGGCGCGACGGCAGGAAGGAGTGGGCACGCTCGTCGCCCACGCAGGTGACCACATAGCCGGCCACCACGCGCTCACGCAGCTGTTGCAGATGCCGGCTCAGGTAAACGATGGCGCCGATGGTCTCGGGCACGATGACCAGCCGGTAGGTGTAGCGCCGCCGTGGCAGCGACGCCAGCCAGCGCGCCAGGAACAGGCTGACCACCGGGCCGCTCAGCTCGTTGTTGGCCATGGACGGGTGGCACAGGTAGCTGGAGATCAGCACCTCACGGTCGGAGTCGCCCGGAATCACCGCGTCGCCGTAGTTGAGCACGCCGGGCGCCAGGGTCGCGTCGATGTGCACGCGGTAGCGCCCCGGCTGCAGCGTCTCCCGGTCGCGGTGGCGGATGCAGAAGCCCCAGCGCCGGCTGTAATAGGACGTGATGTAGGGGATGGCGTCGGGCTGGTCTGGCAGCGAGTACAAGTGGGCCTGCAATTCTTCCAGAGACAGCTCGGCGTCGACAGGCTCTGAATAGCCCAGCAGGTGCAGGTTGTGCTCGGCGAAGTCGCAGATGCGCCTGCCATCAGGTGTCTCGATCCAGGCTGCGCGCGGATTCCACTCGGGTGGTACGGTCCAGTCGAAAGCTGGCGTGCCGCTGGCCACCTCGTGCATCTGCAGCGGTGGGAAGTGCGCCTGCAGCATGCGCATCGACCGCCGGAAACCCTCGCCCGTCAGCGAGCGGCAGATCGGGAACAGCTCGCGGCACAGCTCGTGCATCTCGCGTCCCAGTGCCAGATCACTCATGCTGGCTCTCCAATGCGGTAAAGCAGGTTCCTGGCCTCGCCACGGCGGATGACGCCGGCCACCTCGTCGAACAGTGCGCGGGCGCGCACCCAACGCAGGCCGGCGCCCTGGCCCGGCCGGCAGCCCTGCCACAGGCCTTGTGCCCACAGCCGCTCGCCCATGGGCTCGACCCAGGTCTCAACGCGGGCTGACAGGTCACGCACATACAGGCCATAGCGGCGGCGCCGGGTCTGGCCGTCGGCATCGGTGTAGTCGCCTTCGAACACCTTGTGATAACGCCATGGCGCCTCGCACATCTCCTCCACGTGGTGGTGGTAGGTCATGCAGGCCTGGTCGCTGATGTCCAGCGCAGCGACCTTGCCGTCCCAGTCGCGCAGCACAGCGAACGGCGAGTCGGCGCCATAGCCGCTGAAGTTGTCCAGACCGCGCAGTGTGCCGGCGCGCGCGCCGAGCGCGGCGAACGAATAGATCGGATGGCCTGTGCGCACCGCGCCCGGATGGCGCCGCGCAGCCTCCGTCAGGGCACCCATGTGCGAAGGCGTGCTGCGGATGTCGAAGGGGCGGCCGGCGGCGAAGTCAAAGTTGAACAGCGGCAGGAGCAGCGTACCTTCGGGCCCCACAGCCTCCAGCAGGCTGTCCAGCAACGCCTCGGGCGACCACGGCTGGCCGGCGCGGCGGCGCATGACCGACCAGCGCAGACTGTCGCTGTGCAGCAGCAGGCTGTCGCCCGGTTCGATCCCGCAGTCGCGCCAGGCGCGGGCGGCTTCCGACACGTCCATCTCGTCTCCGATGTCCAAGGGGCGCGATGCTGACATACCGGCGCCTGCTCGAAACGCGGAACAGCCGGGTCATTTGGAGGCGCTTGCCCAGGCTTTTCCACTGGCGGCAGGCGCGCCTTCCGTGGGAGCATGCGGCAAACCTTCGAGCCTGCCCGCCATGCACATCGCCGACCGCCCCGTCAACGTCAACCAGCGCCCCTATCTCATCGCCGAGATGTCGGGCAACCACAACCAGTCGCTGGAGCGTGCGCTGCAGATCGTCGACGCCGCTGCCGCGTCGGGCGCTGACGCGATCAAGCTACAGACCTACACGGCCGACACGATGACGCTGCCGGTGGATGCAGCGGACTTCTACATCAAGGAAGCGAATAGCCTGTGGGCAGGCCGCCACCTGCACGACCTGTATGCCGAGGCACACACACCATGGGACTGGCACGCACCCATCATGGCTCGCGCCGCGCAGCACGGCATGCACTGCTTCAGCACGCCCTTCGACGACACCGCGGTGGATTTCCTCGAAAGCCTGAACGTACCGGCCTACAAGATCGCGTCGTTCGAGCTGACCGACCTGCCGCTGATCCGCAAGGTGGCCCGCACCGGCAAGCCCATCATCATGTCCACCGGCATGGCCACGCTGGCCGAAATCGACGAGGCGGTCCGCACCGCGCGTGCGCACGGCGCCGGCCCGCTGATCCTGCTGAAGTGCACCAGCACCTACCCGGCCACGCCGGAGAACACGCATTTGCGAACCATCCCCCACCTGCGCGCGGCCACCGGCTGCGAGGTGGGTCTGTCCGACCACACGATGGGCGTGGGCGTCGCCGTCGCCGCAGTGGCGATGGGTGCGACACTGATCGAGAAGCACTTCACACTGAGCCGCGCCGACGGCGGCGTGGACTCGGCCTTCTCGCTGGAGCCCGAAGAGTTCAAGCTGCTGCGTGTGGAGACAGAGCGCGCCTGGCAGGGCCTGGGCCAGGTGGCCTACGGCGGCACGCAGGCGGAGGAAAAGTCCAAGGCCTACCGCCGCTCGCTGTACGTCTCGGCGCCGGTCAAGGCGGGCGAGCTACTGACGGCCGACAACGTGCGTATCGTGCGCCCTGGCTTCGGGCTGGAGCCGAAGTACTACGACCTGGTGCTGGGCCGCCGCGCCAGCCGCGACCTGAGCGCCGGCACCGCCGTGAAGTGGGACTGCCTGAGCTGACAAGCCGTGAACGAAACGCCGATCACTGCCGTTGAGCGCGATGCCACACGTTGTGCTGGCAGCCAGAGGTGT
>JBKBVY010000159.1:0-8264 GCA_046289335.1 Roseateles sp.
GTTCTTGAACAGCAGGTCGTTCAGGTCGCGGTACAGGAAGCGGTGTTTCCAGATCAGCTCGAACAGCATGTGGAAGAACAGCCAGGCGTCTTCCACGTTGCGCACGTTGTCGGCCGCGGCCAGCAGTTCGTTGAGCTCGGCCTCGTAGCGGTTGAACAGCGCGTTGACCAGCTCGTCCTTGGCCGGGTAGTGGTAGTACAGATTGCCCGGGCTGATCTTCAGTTCGGCCGAGATCAGCGTCGTCGACACATTGGGCTCGCCGAAACGGTTGAAGAGGTCCAGCGTGACCTCCAGGATGCGCTCGGCGGTGCGGCGGGGTTTCTTGGGGCTGGCCATTGCAGGGCATTCTGGCAGCGATCAGCCGTCCCAAAGGGCCGACTTTTAGAATCTCGCGCTTATGTCCAGTCCGACCTCACCGCCCCCTGCCATCTCGTTCGAGAACGTCAAGAAAACATACCGGGGAGGGCAGGTCAGGGCGCTGGACGGCGTCACGTTCGACATCCAGCCCGGCGAGTTCTTCGGCCTGCTGGGCCCCAACGGTGCCGGCAAGACCACCCTCATCAGCGTGCTGGCCGGCCTGGCCCGCGCCACCGAGGGCCGCGTGCGCGTGATGGGCCACGACGTCGTGGACGACTACGCCGCCGCTCGCAGGGCGCTGGGCGTGGTGCCGCAGGAGCTGGTGTTCGACCCCTTCTTCAGCGTGCGCGAGACGCTGCGCATCCAGAGCGGCTATTTCGGCGTGCAGCACAACGACGCCTGGATCGACGAGCTGCTGCACAACCTGGGCCTGGCCGACAAGGCCAACGCCAACATGCGTCAGCTGTCCGGCGGCATGAAGCGCCGCGTGCTGGTGGCGCAGGCGCTGGTGCATCGCCCGCCCGTCATCGTGCTGGACGAGCCCACGGCGGGCGTGGACGTGGAGTTGCGCCAGACGCTGTGGCAGTTCATCGCCCGGCTGAACAAGGAGGGGCACACGGTGCTGCTGACCACGCACTACCTGGAAGAGGCCGAGGCGCTGTGCCAGCGCATCGGCATGCTCAAGGCCGGGCGGCTGGTGGCGCTGGACCGCACCTCGCAGCTGCTGGCCGGCACGGCCCACACCATGCTGCGCTTCAAGACCGACGCCGCGCTGCCGGCCGAGGTGGCGGCGCGCGCCCGCGTGACCGGGCGCATCGTGCAGGTGACGGCGCATGACGCTGCCGAGGTGGAGACGACGCTGGCCACGCTGCGCGCTGCGGGCGTGCCGGTCGAAGACCTGGAGATCGGCCGGGCCGACCTCGAAGACGTGTTCCTCAACATCATGCAGGGAGAGGCCGCATGAACGGCGCCAGCACGCTTTTCAAGAAGGAAGTGCTGCGCTTCTGGAAGGTCAGTTTCCAGACCGTGGCCGCGCCGGTGCTCACCGCGTGCATGTACCTGCTGGTGTTCGGCCACACGCTGGAAGACCATGTGAAGGTTTACGAGACCGTCGGCTACACGCAGTTCCTGATCCCGGGCCTCGTGATGATGAGCGTGCTGCAGAACGCGTTCGCCAACAGCTCGTCCAGCCTCATCCAGAGCAAGATCACCGGCAACCTGGTGTTCCTGCTGCTGACGCCGCTCTCACCCGTGGCCTGGTTCGTCGCCTACGTGGGCGCGGCCATCGTGCGCGGGCTGGCGGTGGGCGCGGGCGTGCTGCTGGTGACGGCCTGGTTCGCGCCGCCGGGCCTGGACAACCTCCTCTGGGTGCTGGCCTTCACCGTGCTGGGCGCCGGCCTGATGGGCACGCTGGGCCTGATCGCGGGCCTGTGGGCCGAGAAGTTCGACCAGCTGGCCGCCTTCCAGAACTTCATCATCATGCCGATGACGTTCCTGTCGGGCGTCTTCTACTCGGTGCATTCGCTGCCTGGGTTCTGGCAGGGCGTGAGCCACCTGAACCCCTTCTTCTACATGATCGACGGCTTCCGGCGCGGCTTCTTCGGCGTCAGCGACGTGTCGCCGTGGCTGAGCCTGGGTGTGGTGGGCGTGAGCTTCGCGGTGACCGCCGGCCTGGCTTTGTCGCTGCTGAAGCGGGGCTACAAGATCCGGTCCTAGCGCCTCTCTAGAATCCCGGGTTTTCCAGAAGGATCCCGTGATGGCCGACCCGACTCCGCAAGAAGTGCGCGATTTCATTGCCGCAGGCCTGCCCTGCGCGCATCTGGAAGTCGAGGGCGACGGTCGACATTTCTTCGCCACCATCGTGTCCGCCGAGTTCACGGGCCTGACGCGCATCAAGCGTCACCAGCGGGTCTACGCCGCTTTGGGCGACCGCATGCGCGAGCAGATCCACGCGCTGTCCATGAAGACGCTGACGCCCGAGGAGTGGGCGCAATGAGCGCCGCGGGCCTGACCCTCGCGCTGTCCAAGGGCCGCATCTTCGAAGAGACGCTGCCGCTGCTGCGCGCCGCCGGCATCGAGGTGCTGGAAGACCCCGAGACCTCGCGCAAGCTCATCCTGCCGACCAACCGTGACTTTGTTCGCATCGTCATGGTCCGCGCCAGCGACGTGCCCACCTATGTGCAGTACGGCGGTGCCGACCTGGGCGTGGCCGGCCGCGACGTGCTGCACGAGCAGGCGCTGGCCCAGGGCGGCTCGCACGGCCTGTACCAGCCGTTGGACCTGAAGATCGCCCGCTGCCGCATGAGCGTGGCCACGCGCGCCGACTTCGACTACGCCGCGGCCGTCAAGCAGGGCTCGCGCATCCGCGTGGCCACCAAGTACACCGAGATCGCCCGCCAGCACTTCGCCGACAAGGGCGTGCACGTGGACCTGATCAAGCTCTACGGCTCCATGGAGCTCGCGCCGCTGACCGGCCTGGCCGAGGCCATCGTGGACCTGGTCTCCACCGGCGGCACGCTGCGCGCCAACAAGCTGGTGGAGGTGGAGCACATCATGGACATCTCCTCCCGCCTGGTCGTCAACCAGGCCGCGCTCAAGCTCAAGCGCGACAGCTTGCGCCCCCTTATCGACGCCTTCGCCGCCGCCGTTTCCGCATGACCCTCATCCGCCAGCTCTCGACCGCCGCCGCCGACTTCCAGACCGAGTTCGAGCGCCTGCGCCATTGGTCGGCAGAGACCGATGCAGCCATCGAGGGACGGGTCGCCGAGATCCTGGCCGACGTGCAGGCCCGCGGTGACGCGGCCGTGCTGGACTACACCCAGCGCTTCGACCGCCTGAACGCGGGCAGCGTCGCCGCGCTGGAGATCAAGCAGACCGAACTGCAGGCCGCGCTGGCGAGCATCACGCCCGCGCAACGCGACGCGCTGCAGGCCGCCGCCAAGCGCGTGCGGACCTATCACGAGCGCCAGCTGGAGGCCTCGGGCCGCAGCTGGAGCTACCGCGACGAGGATGGCAACCTGCTGGGCCAGAAGGTCACGCCGCTGGACCGCGTGGGCCTGTACGTGCCGGGCGGCAAGGCCGCCTACCCGAGCAGCGTGCTGATGAACGCGATTCCCGCCCATGTGGCCGGCGTGCAGGAAATCATCATGGTCGTGCCCACGCCCGACGGCGTGCGCAACCCACTGGTGCTGGCTGCAGCAAGCGTGGCCGGCGTGCACCGGGTGTTCACAGTAGGCGGCGCGCAGGCCGTGGCGGCGCTGGCCTATGGCACGGCGACCATCCCGCGCGTGGACAAGATCACCGGCCCGGGCAATGCCTACGTCGCCTCGGCCAAGAAGCGGGTGTTCGGCCAGGTCGGCATCGACATGATTGCCGGCCCCAGCGAGATCCTCGTCATTGCCGACGGCACGACGCCGCCCGACTGGGTGGCCATGGACCTCTTCAGCCAGGCCGAGCATGACGAGCTGGCGCAGAGCATCCTGCTCAGCCCCGACGCTGCCTTCCTGGACGCCGTGCGCGCCAGCATGGAGCGGCTGCTGCCCACCCTGCCGCGCGAGGCCACCATTCGCGCCTCGCTGCAGGGCCGCGGCGCGCTCATCCTGACGCGCTCGATGGAAGAGGCCTGCGAGATCAGCAACAGCATCGCCCCCGAACACCTGGAGATCAGCGCCGCCGAGCCGGCGCGCTGGGAGCCGCTGCTGCGCCATGCCGGCGCCATCTTCATGGGCGCCTACACCAGCGAGAGCCTGGGTGACTACTGCGCCGGCCCCAACCACGTGCTGCCCACGGCCGGCACGGCGCGCTTCTCGTCGCCGCTGGGCGTCTACGACTTCCAGAAGCGCAGCAGCCTCATCGAGGTCAGCGAGCAGGGCGCGCAGACGCTGGGCCGCATCGCCAGCGAGCTGGCGCATGGCGAGGGGTTGCAGGCCCACGCGCGCGCGGCGGAGCTGCGGCTGCGTGATTGACCCGGTGCCCCCGCGGGTATGCGGGGGGTGTGCCGGCACCTTGTGAACTCCGCACGGCGCCCCTCGGGGTGGCGCCCCAACAATCCGCCGCATCGTCTTGATGCTCCCGGATTTCCCATGCGCCTTCGCACCCTTGCCTGCCTGACCACCCTCGCCCTGGCGGCCGCGGTCCATGCCGGGCCGGCCAATCTGGTCGTCAACGGTGGCTTCGAGGCCACCTCCGTGGCCAACGGCAGCTGGGTCAACGTCGCCAGCGCACCCGGCTGGCAGGTCGTGGCGGGGCCGGGCAGTGGCATCGAGATCCGCAACAACGCGGTGGGCAGCGCTCATGGCGGCCGCAACTTCGTCGAGCTGGACACCACCGGCAACACCACCATCGAGCAGCTGTTCGGCGGCCTGGTCGCCGGCGGCGCCTACGACCTGAGCTTCTGGTACTCGCCGCGCGTGGGCCAGCCGTCGTCCACCAACGGCCTGGGCGTCTACTGGAACGGCGTCGCGCTGGGCGACACCCTCACCGCTGCGGGCGGCAATGCCAACCTGTGGACGGAGTACCGCTTTGGCGTGACCGCGCAGGCGGGCAGCAACTCGCTGCGCTTCGCGGCCCTGGGCAGCAGCGACTCGCTGGGCGGCAACCTGGACGACGTCGCGCTGACCGCCCATGTGCCCGAGCCCGGCACGACGGCCCTGCTGGGCGCGGCCTTCGTGGCCCTGGCCTGGGCGCGCCGCCGTCGCTTCTGACGGCCACCACCGCGCTCGCGCGGGTCTTGCCTGTTGATCGCCAAGCTGGACACCGGCCGCCCTCAGTCGATCCCAGGTCCGCCCAGGGTTAATGCGACACGAAGTTCGTGCAACACGAACTTCGTGTAATCTCTGGCCTCATGAAGAACGTCACCGTCTCGATGGACGATGCCGTGGCCGAATGGGCCCGGCTGGAGGCGGCGCGGCGCAACACCAGCGTCTCGCGCCTGCTGGGCGAGCTGCTGGCCGAGAAGATGCGGCACGACGACGCTTACGAGCGCGCGCTGCAGGACTGGCTGCACCGCGAGCGCAGCTGGTCGTCCGACGGCCAGCCCTACCCCGGACGGGCTGTGCTGTGAGCGCCCCCGTCTTCGTCGACACCTCCGTGCTGCTGTTCAGCGAGGACGGCGCCCGCCCGGCCGAGCGCGAGCGGGTACTGACCTGGCTGCGCGCGCTGTGGGCCGCGCGCACGGGCCGCGTGTCCGTGCAGGTGCTGAACGATTTCTACCTGCTGGCCACGCAGCGCGTGAACCCGCCCATGCCGCAGGGCGACGTGCGCGCCGAGGTGCGCCGCTACCAGCACTGGCAGCCCTGGCAGACCGACCAGGCCACCGTCGAGTCCGCCTGGTCGCTGGAGAGCCGCTTCGGCCTGGCCTTCGCCGATGCGCTGGTCGTCGCCAGCGCCAAGGCCCAGGGCTGCACGCGACTGCTCAGCCTGGCCCTGCCCCACGAGGCCGTCTACGACAGCGTGCAAGTCCTCAACCCCCTCGTCGCCACCCCATGACCGACCGCCTGCAGCAAGCCCTCGCCCGCATCCGCCCCGACGTGCGGTCGGCCCATGCCTATGCGGTGCAGCCCGGTGCCGGCGTCGTCAAGCTGGACATCATGGAGAACCCCTTCCGCCTGCCGCCCGAGCTGCAGCGCGCGCTGGGCGAGCGGCTGGGCGGCGTGGCCATCAACCGCTATCCCGCCGAGCGCACCGCCGAGCTGGCCGCGGCGCTGCGCGCGCATGCCGGGCTGTCGTCGGACGTGGGCATCACGCTGGGCAACGGGTCTGATGAGCTCATCAGCATGCTGACGCTGGCCATCGCCCAGCCGGGCGCCACCATCCTGTCGCCGCTGCCCAGCTTCGTCATCTACGAGATGTGTGCGCAGCAGCAGCGGCTGGACTTCGTCGGCGTGCCGCTGCGCGCGGACGACTTCGAGCTGGACGAGGCGGCCATGCTGGCCGCCATAGCCAAGCACCAGCCGGCGCTGATCTACCTGTCCTACCCCAACAACCCCACCGGCAACCTGTGGGACGCCGCCGCCATCGAGCGTGTCGTCGCCGCCGCGCCGGGCCTGGTCGTCATGGACGAGGCCTACCAGCCGTTCGCCAGCCGCGACAGCCTGGACCTGATGGCCCGCCATCCGCATGTGCTGGTCATGCGCACCATGAGCAAGTTCGGCCTGGCCGGCGTGCGCATCGGCTACCTGCTGGGCGCGCCTGCACTGGTGGACCAGATCGAGAAGCTGCGCCCGCCGTTCAACATCAGCGTGCTGAATGCCGAGGCCGCGCTGTTTGCGCTGGAACATGCCGAGGTCTATGCCGCCCAGGCCGCCACGCTGCGTGCCGAGCGCGAGCGCGTGTTCGCGGCGCTGCAGGCCATGACCGGCATCGCGCCCTGGCCCAGCCAGGGCAATATGATTTTGGCCAGGGTCCATGATGCGGCTGCCACCTTTGCCGCGCTGAAGGCCCGCGGTGTGCTGATCAAGAACGTGTCCGCGGCCCACCCCTTGCTCGCCAACTGCCTGCGCATCACCATCGGCACGCCCGACGAGAACACCCGCCTGCTGGCCGAACTGCCTGAATGCCTATGAACGCCCCTCGCACCGCCGAAGTCACCCGCAACACCCGCGAGACGCGCATCACCGTGCGCATCAACCTGGACGGCACCGGCCAGTCCAAGCTGCACACCGGCATCGGCTTCTTCGACCACATGCTGGACCAGATCGCCCGCCACGGCCTCATCGACCTGGACATCCACTGCGAGGGCGACCTGCACATCGACGGGCACCATACGGTGGAAGACGTGGGCATCACGCTGGGCATGGCGGTCGCGCAGGCGGTGGGCGACAAGGCCGGCCTGACCCGCTACGGCCACAGCTATGTGCCGCTGGACGAGGCGCTGTCGCGCGTGGTCATCGATCTGTCCGGCCGCCCCGGCCTGCACATGGACTGCCAGTTCACGGCCGGCAGCATCGGCGCCTTCGACACGCAGCTGACCTTCGAGTTCTTCCAGGGCTTCGCCAACGCGGCGCTGGCGACCATCCACATCGACAACCTCAAGGGCCACAACGCCCACCACCAGGCCGAGACCATCTTCAAGGCCTTCGGCCGCGCGCTGCGCATGGCGACCACGCTCGATCCGCGCTCGGCCGGCGTGATCCCGTCCACCAAAGGCTCGCTCTGACATGACCCGGACCGTCGCCGTCGTCGACTACGGCATGGGCAACCTGCGCTCCGTGTCGCAGGCCGTCATCCATGCCGCGCAGGGGCAGGGCTTCGATGTCGCCATCAGCTGCGACCCCGCCGTCATCCGCGCCGCCGAGCGCGTCGTGCTGCCGGGTCAGGGCGCCATGCGCGATTGCATGGCCGAGCTGGCCGCCTCAGGTGCCAAGGAGGCCGTGCTGGAGGCCGCCGCGACCAAGCCGCTGCTGGGCGTGTGCGTGGGCATGCAGATGCTGCTGGACCACAGTGAGGAGCAGGACACCCCGGGCCTGGGCCTGATCCCCGGCCGCGTGCGCCGCTTCCAGCTGGAGGGCCGGCTGCAGGAAGACGGCAGCCGCTACAAGGTGCCGCAGATGGGCTGGAACCGCGTGCACCAGTCGCGGCCGCATCCCGTCTGGTCGGGCATTCCGGACGACAGCTGGTTCTACTTCGTGCACAGCTTCTACGCGACGACCGAGCGCCCCGAGCACAGCGCCGGCGAGACCGACTACGGCCTGCGCTTTACCTGTGCAGTGGCGCGGGATAACATTTTTGCGACCCAATTCCACCCCGAGAAAAGTGCCGCGCTGGGCCTCGCCCTGTATCGCAACTTCCTGCACTGGAAGCCCTGACCGGCGGCTGCCGGTCCGCACCTTCTCACCCCACCCCCTCCCTCCCTAGCCCTCAGCCCCCAGCCATGCTGCTGATCCCTGCCATCGACCTGAAAGACGGTC
>JBKBVY010000160.1:0-8251 GCA_046289335.1 Roseateles sp.
TTTTGTGAAATTCCTATGTTGTTGTTTGGGTTTTCCCGGTTTCCGGAGCAGTAAAATCTAAAACCGTTGGGGGAATTTAAATCTTCTTGTGTTAACAAAAAACGCCCAGTCCTGAACCAGGAGTGGGCGTTATTGGAAGGCTAGGAACAAAAAGCCAGCGCGTATCAGCCAGTATTACGCATACCAGCCGCTATACCTGCCATAGTCACCTTGAGCGCACGCTCAAGGTCAGGGCTAATGGTTTCACTGCTGCGATAGCGCTTGAGCAGTTCCGCTTGTAAATAGTTAAGCGGATCAACATAAGGCTTACGCACCGCCAGGGATTGGCGCAGCATAGGCTCATCGGCGAGCAAAGTGTCTTGCTTTTTCATTTGGTTGATGAGCGTTTCCAGGGCCTTGAGATCGCCGCGCAACTGCTCGCCCAGCGCGGCGCGCCCCGGGCCGAACAGTGCGGCCCAGGTCTGCGGATCGTCGGTTCTCAGGTCGGTCTCCATCGTCGAATCCACCCCCGGGGTGGATGCGCCGCACCGGGCTGCTGCCCAGAATTCTCCGCGCACCCACCACCAGGAGACAGCGCATGAGGCGCGCACGGAACTTGATGAACACGATGATGTTGAGCCTGGCCTTGCACGCCCACGCGGCCGTGGAGCGTGTGGACCCGCCGCACTGGTGGGTGGGCATGCAGGAGCCCACGCTGTAGCTGGTGCTGGAAGGCCCGGGCGTGGCCGCATGGCAGGCGCGGCTGGACCATCCCGGCGTGAGCCTGGCTTCGACGCAGCGCGGCGACAGCCCCAACTACCTGTTCCTGCAGCTGCACATCGCGCCAGGCGCCCGGCCCGGGCCGGTGGCCTTTGAGCTGCTGCAGGACGGCAAGCCGCGGCAGCGGGTGAGCTACGAGCTGCGACCGCGCGCGCCGGGCTCGGCGCATCGCGCCGGCTTCGGGCCGCGCGACGTGGTCTACCTCATCGTGCCCGACCGCTTCGCCCAGGGCGGCAGCGCGGTGCGATCGCCTGACCGGCGCCTGGACCTGGGCGACCGCGTCGACCGCGGCGATCCCGATGCCCGCCACGGCGGCGACATCGAAGGCATACGCCAGCGGCTGGACTACATCGCCGGCATGGGCTTCACCCAGCTCTGGCCCACGCCGCTGACCGAGAACGCGCAGCCGCGCTACAGCTACCACGGCTATGCGATCACCGACCAGTACCGCATCGACCCGCGCTTCGGCTCGCTGGACGACTACAAGCGCCTGGCCACCGAGGCGCGGGCCAAGGGCATCGGCCTCATCCACGACATCGTGCTCAACCACATCGGCGTGAAGCACCGCTGGGTGGCCGATCCGCCCACCCGCGACTGGCTCAATCTGGCCGCCACGCGCGACGTCACCAACCACGCCCACATCAGCATGCAGGACCCGCATGCCGCGGCGGACGACCGCGAGCGCTTCACGGCCGGCTGGTTCGACTCGCACATGCCCGACCTCAACACCCGCCAGCCGCTGCTGGCCACCTACCTGATCCAGAACACGCTGTGGTGGATCGAGGCGGTGGGGCTGTCCGGCATCCGCCAGGACACGTATTCCTACGCCGACAAGGAGTTCCTGGCCCGCTGGTCGGCCCGCGTGATGGCCGAATACCCGCGGCTGGGGCTGGTGGGCGAGGAGATGAGCGACCACGCGCCCATGGTGGCCTACTGGCAGCGCGGCCAGCTCAACCATGACGGCTACCGCTCCAGCATGCCGTCGATGATGGACTTCCCGGTGCTGGCCGCGCTGCGCAAGGCCCTGGTCACGCCCGAAGGCCACCAGCAGGGCTGGTACCAGCTTTACGAGGCCATGGGGCTGGACTTCGTCTACCCGGATGCGTCGAAGCTGATGCTCTTCCCGGACAACCACGACACGCTGCGCATCCCGCAGTTCTTCACCGGCGACGAGTTCGGCTGGCACGGCCCCGACCCCAAGCACGACGGCCAGCTGCGCGCCGACTTCCCCGGCGGCTGGGCCGGCGACACGCGGGACGGCGTCAGCGGCCGCGGCCTGACGGACGGCGAGCGCGGCATGCAGGACTGGCTGCGTCGCCTGCTGAACTGGCGCAAGAGCCAGCCGCTGGTGCACGACGGCCGGCTGCTGCAATACATGCCGCGCGACGGTGCCTGCGTCTATTTCCGCCACGACCCGGCCCGGCGCGGCCGGGTGATGGTGGTGCTGCACAAGGGCAGCCAGCCGCTGGCACTGACGCTGGATCGCTTCGAGCAGCTGGTCAAGCCCGGCCAGACCGCACGCGACGTGCTGGCCGACCGGCGCTTCACGCTGGGCGACGCGCTGCCGCTGGCGCCGCGCAGCGTGACCATCCTGGAAGTGGAGTGATCAGTCCTCCAGCCCCAGGAAGCCGCCGCTCTGGTGCGCCCACAGCCGCGCGTAGATGCCGCCCTGGGCCAGCAGCTCGGCGTGCGAGCCCTGCTCGACGATGCGGCCGGCGTCCATGACGATGAGGCGGTCCAGCGCGGCGATGGTGGAGAGGCGGTGCGCGATGGCGATCACGGTCTTGCCCTCCATCAGCGTGTAGAGGCTTTGCTGGATGGCGGCCTCGACCTCGCTGTCCAGCGCGCTGGTGGCTTCGTCCAGCAGCAGGATGGGCGCGTCCTTCAGCATCACGCGGGCGATGGCGATGCGCTGGCGCTGGCCGCCCGAGAGCTTCACGCCGCGCTCGCCGACGAAGGCATCGAAGCCGGTGTGGCCCTTGGGGTCGGAGAGCTGGGCGATGAACTCGTCGGCATGCGCGCGCTCGGCGGCGCGCTGCATGTCCTCGGGCGTGGCGTCGGGGCGGCCGTAGAGGATGTTGTCGGCGACAGACCGGTGCAGCAGCGAGGTGTCCTGCGTGACCATGCCGATGTGGCGGCGCAGGCTGTCCTGCGTCACCTTCGAGATGTCCTGGCCGTCGATGAGGATGCGGCCGCCGCCCTCGGGCAGGTCGTACAGGCGCAGCAGCAGGTTGACCAGCGTGCTCTTGCCGGCGCCGCTGCGCCCCACCAGGCCGATCTTTTCGCCGGGTTGGATGGTGAGGTCCAGCCCGTCGACCACGACCTTGCCGTTGGGGTAGTGGAAGCGCAGCTGCTCGAAGCGCACCTCGCCGCGCGTGACCTTCAGCTCGGTGGCGCCCGGCGCGTCCAGCACCGTCTGCGGCCTGGACAGCGTGGCCAGGCCGTCCTGCACCGTGCCCACATGCTCGAACAACGACGCCATCTCCCACATGATCCAGTGCGAGATGCCATTGAGCCGCATGGCCATCGCGGTGGCCGCCGCGACGGCGCCCACGCCGATGGCGGACACGCCCCACAGCCACAGCGACAGCAGCGCCGTGCTGCCCACCAGCAGCGCCGACAGCAGCATGTTGACGACCTCGAAGCCCGTCACCAGCCGCATCTGGCCATAGGCCGTGACCATGAAGTCCTGCATCGCCGACTTCGCATACGACGCCTCGCGCCGGCCGTGGGCGAACAGCTTGACGGTGGCGATGTTGGTGTAGGCATCGGTGATGCGGCCCGTCATCAGGCTGCGCGCATCGGCCTGCGCCTTGCCGATCTTGCCCAGCCGCGGCACGAAGTAGCGCAGCGCGACGAGGTAGAGCGCCAGCCAGACCGCGAAGGGCACGATGAGCCAGGCATCGAAGCTCGCGACGATGGCCACCAGCGTGCCGAAGTAGACGGCCACATAGACCAGGATGTCCACGACGATGAGCCAGGTGTCGCGCACGGCCAGCGCGGTCTGCATGACCTTGGTGGCGATGCGGCCGGCGAACTCGTCGCCGAAGAAGGCCAGGCTCTGCGCCAGCATGCGGCGGTGGAAGATCCAGCGCAGCCGCATCGGGAAGTTGCCGAACACGCCCTGGTACTTGGTCAGCGCCTGCGCGGCGGCCAGCACGATGCTGACGCCCAGCACCGCCAGCAGCGCCACCACCACCGGCTGCGGCCGGCTCCACAGCTCGTCGGGTTTGACGCCGGCCAACCAGTCCACCAGCGAGGCCATCAGGCTGAACAGCAACGCCTCAGCCGCCGCGATGCCGGCGGTGAACAGCGTGACCGCGGCCAGATGCGGCCGCACGCCATCGGCGCAGCGCCACAGGAAGGCGAAGAAACTGGCCGGCGGCGCAGAGGCGGGGGTCTCGGGATAGGGGTCGACGAGGCGCTCGAAGCGGGAGACGAGGGGCTGGAACAGGGAAGCCATCCCGCTAGTTTCGCCGCTGGGTCCTGCCAGCGCTTGGCATCAGCGTGCTCCGGCCCTCAAGCCTTCAGCCCGGGTCGGCGGCCGCGAGGCTGCGGGCCAGCAGCGCGACGACCTCGGCCTGGCGGTG
Source organism: Roseateles sp. (assembly GCA_046289335.1). Lineage (GTDB taxonomy): Bacteria > Pseudomonadota > Gammaproteobacteria > Burkholderiales > Burkholderiaceae_C > Pelomonas. Next base: position 4,350 of record JBKBVY010000160.1, read on the forward strand.
GGTGCCGGTCTTGGCCAGCAGGCGCTTGAGGTGGGTGCGCACGGTGGCGACGCCCGTGCCCGTCGCGGTCGCAATGGCCTCGGGCGCGCAGCCCTGGGCCAGCGCCGCGGCAACGGCCGCCTCCGCGGGCGTGAGGCCGAACAGCTCGCGCAGCCGGGCCACGGCCAGCGGTGCCTGCGGGTCGCGGATGAAAACCAGGCAGGCCGGCGCGGTGGCGCCGAACACGCCCATCGTCGGCAGCAGCGGCAGCACTTCCAACGCCAGCGGCATGCGCTGCGGCCTGGGCACCGACAGCGCCGCGGACGCTGCCCGCGGCTGGCCGCCGGCCAGGTCGACCGCCGCGCGCACCCGCGCCAGCAGCCGCTGCTGGACGGACGGCGACGCCAGCCCGAAACGGCCGCTCGCGAACACGAGCTCGGGGTTGTCGCGCAGCAGCGTCGCGGCGCGCGCGCTCACATGCAGCGCGCGGCAGGCGGCGTCCAGCATCAGTACGCCGGTGTCCAGCCGGTCCAGCGCTGCCAGTGCCGCCTGCTGCAGCCGGGCCCGCGCCGCCAGCTGCTGCCCCAGGCGCAGCGCGCGCTGCAGGTGCGGCAGCAGCAGCGCCGCCTGGCGGCGCTCCGCGGCTGCGTAGGCGGCAGCGCCCTGCGGCCGATGGACGCCCAGCACGCCCACCGCGCCGTCCGCCACCGGGAACACCGCGCCCAGCATGTGGTGGATGTCCAGCCGGCGCAGCCAGTCCTGATAGAAGGCGCTGCGCCGCTGCTCGACCGGCGTCACCAGCTCGTCGCTGGTGACGATGCGCGACGGGCCCAGCGCCATCGAACGCTCGACCCAGAGGTCACGGCGATGCCAGTCCTCGGCCCAGGCCTGCTCGGCCTCGGTGACGACCAGGTTGTCGGTGCACTCCAGCAGCTGCACCGCCGAGCTGCCGCCATGCAGCTTGAGGACGGCGCTGGTGGACCCCAGCGCAGCAGCGACGCGCGCCGCCGTGCCGCGCCACAACGTCGGGTCGGCCGCAGCGTCGTAGAGGTGGCCCAGCAGCCCGGCGATGCGGCTTGCCTGGCGCTGAGCGGATGGCGTGGACATGGCCGCTTTCTACCGCTTCTACCGCGTATAGGGGATGAATGTCGGCGCCGAACGCCCTAGGCTGGGCGCCCCTAGCGTCAGGAGGTCCGATGAAACGGTTCACGCATGCCTTGTCCACAGCCCTGCTGGCAGCCTCGTGCAGCACGGCGATGAGCCAGCCAGCGGTCCCCGACATCGTGGGCCTGAGGCTGGGCATGACGGCCAGCGAGGCGGTTGCGGCCATCCAGGCCCACGACCCCGCCCTCAAGCTCATCACGGTGCAGAGCCGCTTCAACTATTCGGATGGCATGCAGCCGCTGCAGACCCCGCCCTTCCTGGCACGCATCGAGGCCCGCACCGGCACGGGGCCGTCCGGCAAGCCGGCGCTGGCCGTGTACTTCACGCCGCCGCCGCTGGGCGGCAAGGTCTGGGCCGTGGAGCGCAATGAAAGCGTGCGCGGCGAACCGCCCACCGTGCAGCAGTACGCCGCCGCGCTGCAGCAGAAGTACGGCGCGCCCAGCGCGGTCTCGCCGGGCTCAGCGGCACTGGCCTGGGACTTCCCGGCGGGCCGGGTGAACTGCATCCCGCGCCTGCCGGACCGGCCGGGCTTCCCGGCCTTCCGGCCCGGCTCCAGCGAGGACCTGGGCTTCTCGCTGCGCATCTGGCAGCAGCGCAAGCTGGCGCCGGCGGACCTGTCCAGCTGCGCGTCCCGGCTGCACTACGTGCTGGGCAGCGACATCGTGACGGCCTTCTCGGCGGTGATGATCGACGTGGCCGGCTACGCGGCGGCGAATGCGGCGGCACAACGCGAGGTCGCGGCGCTGGAGCAGGCAGCACGCCAGCAACGCGACGCCAGAGGCCAGGTGCCCAAACTCTGAGCGGCGCGAACCTGAGCCAAAGCCCTATCGCTTCCTAAGGCATGGATGCGGCCGATGCCGCCGGCACCGGCACCACCACCCCCGGCGACAGCGAAATCTCGTCGACCAGCGTGACCCCGGTGACGAAGTGGCGCGTCTCGCCGAAACAGGAGCTGGGCAGGCCCACCTTCTCTTCGTAGTGCAGGTTCACGCGCCGGCCCATGACCTTGTTGATGGCCTGGGCGGTGGCCTCGTCGTGCACGGTGAAGTAGAACTTCTCGACCGTGCTGGAGCCCGGCAGCGACACCAGCGCCAGCTCGCCCTCCCAGGTCTTGCAGACCCAGCCCTTGCGCGAGAACTTCTGCACCCAGCCGGCGCGCTCGCCTTCCGAATAGCTCCAGTGCCAGGCGAACACGAACCAGGCGCTGATCAGCAGCAGCAGGGCGACGATGGACAGGGCGAGCTTGAGGCGCATGGCGGAGCGGGCGGCAGCGGAGGGCGCGGCGATTGTGCGTCAGCGCGGGCGCTCAGCCGGCCTCGGGATGGCGCTCCCGCCAGGCGCGCAGCGCGCGGCGGTAGTCGTCCATCGCCAGGTCGTAGAGGTCGAAGATGCAGGGGTCGCAGCCGTTGCCGCAGCAGGCGTCCAGATCCGGCTGCGGTGGCGGCTGGGGCATGGGATCGGGGTCGTCGGTCATCGGCCTCGATTCTGGAACAGCCCGGCGGCGCAACGCCGCCCACAATCGGCGTCATCACGTCAACCACATCGCCGCATGACCCACCGCCTGACCGACCAGCTCATCCACACCGAAGCGCAGCTGCGCGCGCTGATCGGCGAGCCGGCGCCGCTGGTCTGCGCCAAGATCACCGACCGGCTGAACGCGGCCACACGCGTGTTCATCGAGCGCTCGCCGCTGGTCTGCCTGGCCACCAGCGACGCGCAGGGCCGCTGCGACCTGAGCCCGCGCGGCGACCCGGCGGGCTTCGTGCGCATCCTGGACGAGCGCACGCTGCTCATCCCCGAGCGGCCCGGCAACCGGCTGGCGGACTCGCTGCGCAACATCCTCGCCAACCCGCACGTGGGGCTGCTGTTCATCGTGCCGGGCGCGACCGACACCTTCCGCGTCAACGGCCGCGCCGCGCTGACCACCGACGCCGCGCTGCTGGCACCCTGCGCCGTAGAGGGCAAGCCGCCGCGGCTGGGGCTGCTGGTGGACATCGAAGAGGCCTACACGCAGTGCTCCAAGGCCTTGCTGCGCTCGCAGTTCTGGGACCCGGCGCGCTTCGTCGACCCCGGCGTGCTGCCCACGGGCGGCGAGGTGTTCCGCGCCATCCAGGGCGAGGGGTTTGACGCGGCCCGCTACGACGCCGAGCGGGCCGAGCGCTACCGGCGCCGCGAAGGGTTTTACTGAACGCCGGCCAGCAGCGCCGCGTTGCCGCCGGCGGCCGCGGTGTTGATGGTCAGCGTCTGCTCGGCCGTGAAGCGGTAGAGCTGGCGCACATGGCCGGCCGCCACCACCAGCGGCAGGATGGCGCCGGGGCGCGCGGCCAGGATCTGCGCCAGGCGGTGCGCGGTGGCAGCGTCCGACGACGCCAGCGCCACGCCGGCCAGGGCCGGTGCGGCCAGCACGCCGGCGGTGGCGGACTCGGGCAGCAGGCTCAGCGCAGCGGCCGGCAGGCCGGCGCGCAGCAGGGCCTGCGCGGCGCGCTCGTCGCCACCCAGCCAGACCACGCTGTTGCCGGCCAGCAGCGCGCTGACGGCCGCGGCCAGCCCGGCCTCGGCGCGGCCGATGACGGCGAAGGCGCCGCGCGCATGGTGGCGCAGCGTGTTGCTCTCGCCGGTGGGGCCGGGCAGTTGCTGGTCGGCAAACAGCGTCTGCGCCGCCGTGAACAGGCCGCGCAGCGCCAGCGCGGCGGGCGCGTCCATCGTGTCCACGCCGCGGCGCAGCGTGGCGATGCGCTCGGCCAGCGGGGTGTCGCGCC
>JBKBVY010000161.1:0-8231 GCA_046289335.1 Roseateles sp.
GGCCGGCTTGGGAGCGGCCCGGCGCTCGGCCCGCAGGAATCGCTGGACTCTCTGTGCCGCCCATGGCGGCGTTTTGCTTTCTAGTTTCGCCATGTCCACTGCATCACCCAGCCGCTGGCTGTTCTGGGGCCCCACGCTGATCTGGGCCAGCACCTGGCACGTCATCCTCTACCAGCTGGACAGCGGCGTGCCCGTCTTCAACTCGGTGGCCTGGCGCTTCGGCCTGGCGGCGCTGCTGCTGGCCGCGCTGGCGCGCTGGCAGGGCCAGTCGCTGCGGCTGCCGCGCGGCGCCCATGCGCTGATGCTGGCCACCGGCATCGTGCAGTACAGCGGCAACTACCTGTCGGTCTACGAGGCCGAGCGCCACATCCCCTCGGGCCTGGTGGCCGTGCTGTTCTGCCTGATGGTCTACGGCAATGCGCTGTCCGGCCGGCTGTTCTTCGGCCAGCCGGTCACGCGCCGCTTCCTGGCCGCGGCCAGCGGCGGCGTGCTGGGCGTGGTGCTGATCTTCTGGCCCGAGATCGCCGCCACCGGCGCGCGGCCCACGGCGGCGCTGGGTCTGGGGTTGGGCTTGTTCGCGGTGCTGGTGGCCTGCATCGGCAATGTGCTGACGCTGACGCTGACCCGCCGCGGCCTGCCGCTGGTGCCGGTGCTGGCCTGGAGCATGGGCTATGGCGCGGTCTTCCTGGCCGGCGTGTCTGTCGTCAGCGGCCAGGGCCTGCACTTCGATCTGCGCCTGCCCTATGTGCTGAGCCTGCTGTACCTGTCGGTGGCCGGCTCGGTGATCGCCTTCGTGCTGTATTTCAAGCTGGCCCAGGCGCGCGGCCCGGCGCAGGCGGCGTTGACGGGTGTGATCATCCCGGTCATCGCGCTGGTGATCTCGGCGCTGTTCGAGGGCTGGCAGGCCACGCCTCTTGCCGTTGCCGGCATGGCGCTGTGCCTGGGCAGCCTGTGGGTGGCCACGCGGCCGTCGGCTTGAGACACAAGGAGGACCGGACATGCGTGTGGCGAACTGGTTGGGGGTGTTCGGCCTGAGTTGGGCGTCCGTCGCGGCGGCGGCGGGCCTGGCGGTAGAGCGCATGGACCTGGGCGCCGGCCCCGGCGAGCAGGTCTACAACCTGCAGGAGCAGGGCGATGTGCGCGTGTTCGCGCGGTCCGCGGCCGGCTTCCGCGAGGCCCGCGTCTTCATGCAGCGCCATGCGGGCGGCGTCTGGCAGCCGCCCGAGCCGCTGCCGTTCACCGACGCGCGCTGGCGCGACTCCGACCCCCACCTCAGCGCCGACGGCCGCGTGCTGACCTTCATCGCCAGCCGGCCGCTGCCGGACGGCACGGTGCCCGCGCCGCCCGATCTCTACGAGTCGCGCTGGCAGGATGGCCGCTGGAGCGAGCCGCGACGCCTGCCCGAGCGCTGGCAGAGCCCCGCCTACGAGCTGGGCCCGGAGCGGCACGGCGACACGGTCTACTTCGCCTCCGGCCGCGCCCAGGGGCCGGGGCGCCTGTCGGTCTACCGGGCCAGCGCGCCCGAGGCCGCGCCGGAACCGCTGCCGCCGCCCGTCAACGCCAGCCCCCAGAACAGCGACTTCACGCTGACGCCCGACGGCCGCTTCGCGCTGTGGTGGAGCGACCGCGCCGGCCCCGAGGGCGGGGGCGGCGACCTCTACCTGGCCGAGCGGCTGGGCGAGGGCTTCGGCCCAGCGATCCGGCTGCCGGCGCCGGTCAACGGCCCGGGCTTCGAGTTCACGCCGTCCATCAGCGCCGATGGCCGCTGGCTGTACTTCGCGTCCACGCGCGACGACGCCCGCGGCTTGTCGCAGGTCTACCGGGTCTCCTGGCCGGCGCTGCTGGCGGCATTGGGGCCGGCCGCCACCGCGCACAGCCAGGCCGCGCTGGACCAGGCCGTCAGCGCGCTGTGGCGGGCCATCGGCCACGCGCCGGGTCAGGCCTCCGACGTCCAGACGCTGCAGCGCCTGCTTCATCCCGAGGCGCGGATCTACGGCCAGGCGCTGCGGGGCAGCAGCCTGCAGGTCCGCGTGTCGTCCGCTGCGCAGTTCCTGGCCGACATGGGCCAGCCCTCGCCGCGCGGCCTGTACGAGTGCGAGGTCGAGCGCGAGCTGCGCCGCTTCGGCGGCCATGCCCAGGTCTACAGCGTCGTGCAGACCCGGCGTGACCCCACGCAGGCCGCGCCCGCCTACACCGGCGTGAACAGCATGCAGTGGCAGCTGGGCCCGCAGGGCTGGCAGCTGCTCAGCCTGCACTACGCGCTGGAGGCGCCGGGGCTGAGCCTGCCGCCCCAAGAAGCGCCGGCGGACTGCCGGGGCTGAGGCTCAAGCGCTCAGTCCAGCACCCGCCCGCGTCCGGCCTTCACGCTGCCGCGCCTGGCCTTGCCCTCCAGCCGCCGCTGCTGCGAACCATAGGTCGGCCGGGTGGCCCGCCGCGCCTTGGGCACATGGGCGGCGGCCTGCACCAGCTCGATGAGGCGGGCGATGGCGTCGGCGCGGTTGCGTTCCAGGCTGCGCGAGTCCTGCGCCTTGATGACGACCACGCCGTCCGCCGTGATGCGCTGGTCGGCCCAGGCCAGCAGTCGCGCCTTCACCGCCTCGGGCAGGCTGGACGCGCGGATGTCGAAGCGCAGGTGGACCGCGTTGCTGACCTTGTTGACGTTCTGGCCGCCGGGGCCGCTGGCGCGGATGGCCTCGAACTGCAGTTCGTCCGGCCGCGGCGACCAGCGCAATTCAGGCATTTCGTACGGGAACCCGCGGCGCGACCGCGCACATCAGCTCATAGCCGATGGTGCCGGCGGCCTGGGCCACCTCGTCGATGGGCAGGCGCGAGCCGCGCGGGCCTTCGCCCCACAGCGTCACCTCGCTGCCCCAGCCGCTGGCGGGCAGGGCGCTCAGGTCCACGGCCAGCATGTCCATGCTGACGCGGCCCAGCGTGCGCGTGCGAGCGCCGTCCACCAGCACCGGCGTGCCGGTGGGCGCGTGGCGCGGATAGCCGTCGGCATAGCCGCAGGCCACGATGGCGATGCGCATGGGCTGGTCGGCCGTGAAGGCGCTGCCGTAGCCCACCGTGTCGCCGGGCTGCAGCTGCTGCACGCCGATGACGCGCGAGCGCAGCGTCATGGCCGGCCGCAGGTCCCAGTGGGTGGCGTCGTGCTCGGGGAAATCCGGCACGCCGCCGTAGACCATGATGCCGGCGCGCACCCAGTCGTTGGCCGTGCGGCCGGCGTGGCGCAGCGTGGCGGCGCTGTTGGCGATCGTGCGCTCGCCGGCCAGGCCTTCGGTGGCGGCCTCATAGGCGGCCAGCTGGTGCGCGATGCCGTCGCGCCCGAAGCGCTGCGCGTCGGCATCGGAGAAGTGCGTCATCAGCCCGATCTCGTCCACCTGCGGCAGCGCGTCCAGCCGCGCATAGGCGGCGCGGAAGGCGGTGGGCGCGAAGCCCAGGCGGTTCATGCCCGAGTTCAGCTTCAGGAAGACCTTGTGCGGCTCGTGCGTCTTGTGCATGGCCAGCCAGTCGATCTGCTGCTCGCAGTGCACCGCATGCCAGAGCTTGAGCCGCGAGCACAGCTCCAGGTCGCGCGGCTCGAACACGCCTTCCAGCAGCAGGATGGGGCCCCGCCAGTCCAGCGTGCGCAGCCGCTCGGCCTCGGCCAGGTCCAGCAGCGCGAAGCCGTCGGCCGCGCGCAGGCCCTCGAAGACCCGCTCGATGCCGTGGCCGTAGGCGTTGGCCTTGACGACCGCCCAGACCCGGGCGTTGGGCGCCTGCGCGCGGGCGCGGGCCAGGTTGTGCGCGAGCGCATCGGTATGGATGAGGGCTTCGATGGGACGGGGCATGGTGCGATTTTGCGCGGGCCTGCGGCCCAGGTTCGTGAAGGGGCCGCGTGCTATAAACCCGCGCCGCACCGGCCGAAACAAGCAGAGACAAGTTCCAGGACAGCGCCCGACCGATGAAACGCGGCTTCTACACGATCATGTCGGCGCAGTTCTTCAGCTCGCTGGCCGACAACGCGCTGTTCGTCGCCGCCGTCGAGCTGCTGCGCACCTCCGGCTCGCCCGAATGGCAGCGCGCGGCCCTGGTGCCGATGTTCGCGCTGTTCTACGTCGTGCTGGCGCCCTTCGTCGGCGCGTTCGCCGACGCGGTGCCCAAGGGCAAGGTGATGTTCTATTCGAACAGCATCAAGGTGGTGGGCTGCCTGATGATGCTGTTTGGCACGCATCCGCTGGCGGCCTATGCCATCGTGGGCCTGGGCGCGGCGGCCTATTCTCCGGCCAAGTACGGCATCCTCACCGAGCTGCTGCCGCCGTCGCAGCTGGTCAAGGCCAACGGCTGGATCGAGGGCCTGACCATCGCTTCCATCATCCTGGGCGTGCTGTTGGGCGGCCAGCTGATCGGCGACCGCATCTCCGGCGCGCTGCTGGGCCTGGATCTGCCCTTCGTCGACACCGGCATCGACACCGGCCCCGAGGCGGCCATCGCCAGCCTGGTGGGGCTGTACGTCATCGCCGCGCTGTTCAACCTGCGCATCCCGCGCACCGAGGCGCCGCTGCAGCCGGTGGCGCACGGCCTGGTGGGCCTGGTGCGCGACTTCTCGGCCTGCAACAGCCGTCTGTGGCAGGACAAGCTGGGCCAGATCTCGCTGGCCACGACCACCCTGTTCTGGGGCGTCAGCGGCAACCTGCGCTACATCGTGCTGGCCTGGGCCGCGGCGGCGCTGGGCTATGGCACGCAGCAGGCGTCGTCGCTGGTGGGCGTGGTGGCGGTGGGCACGGCGGCCGGCGCGGTGGTCGCGTCGCTGTACTGCCGGCTGGACCGCGCCACCTCCGTCATCCCGCTGGGCATCGCGATGGGCGTGCTGGTGATCTTCATGAACGTCATCAGCAACGTCTGGGTGGCCGCGCCCTTCCTGATCCTGCTGGGCGCCATCGGCGGCTACCTGGTGGTGCCCATGAACGCGCTGCTGCAGCACCGCGGCCACAACCTGATGGGTGCGGGCCGCAGCATTGCGGTGCAGAACTTCAACGAGCAGGCCTGCATCCTGGGCCTGGGCGCCTTCTACACGGCCATGACGCGCTTCGGCCTGTCGGCCTTCGGCGCCATCACCATCTTCGGCCTGGTCGTCGCAGGCGTGATGTGGTGGATCAAGCGCTGGCACCAGCACAACCTGGTGCAGCACCGCGAGGAGGTCGAGCACCTGCTCGACATCGCCCGCAGCGACGACCTCAAGCCGATTGATCGCTGACGCCAGCCGGCGTCAGCTGGAGCTGCCGCGGCCCTTGCGGCCGGTGGGCACCGGGATCAGGTGCTTGCCCTCCAGCACCGCCTCGATGGCCTCGCTCCAGGCGCGCGCGATCTTGAAGCAGCCGCTGTGGTTGAGGTGGATCTCGTTGTGCCAGTCGCCGCTGATGCCGGTGGAGCCCGGTGCGGCCAGCGCCAGCGGCACGGTGGTGGAGTCGAACACGAACAGGCCCGGGAAGGCCTCCTTGTCGGCCGCCATGCTCTTGAGCAGCTGGGCCAGGTGGAAGACCATCAGCCGGCTCACCGCCGCCCAGTCCGCTGCCGGCACGCCGTAGGCCCTCATTGCCGGATACAGCCAGGGGCCGCTGGCGGCGCCCAGGTCGTCGTTGCCCTCGGCGCCGGCCGGGCGCGGCATGGGCACGGCATAGCAGTGCATGAACACCGGCTTGCCCGCCGACGGGCCCTGGTCGCGCAGCGACAGCAGGTGCTTGACGTTGGCGCGCAGGTACTCGGCATAGGTGGCCCAGCCCGGCTCGGAGAAGTAGCGCGCCACGCCGGCCGACGGCGGCCCCCATTCGGTCTGGCGGCGCAGCAGGCGCAGCTCCAGCGGGATGGGCTCGCCGTTCCAGTTGGCCGCCGGCGTGCGGGCCGCGGCGATCAGGTCGTTGCCACCCACGGACAGCAGCACGCCGTCCCAGACCGGTGCGTCCGCGCCGGCCAGCAGCTGCACGAACTCGGGGCTGGACTCCAGGTCCACCATGTGCGAGAGCGCATTGCCCGTGCCGGCGCAGTTGACGGCCACGGTGGGCGACCTGAACACCAGCTCCTGCAGCAGGTTGGCATGGGCATTGAGCTTGGCGGCCGCGTTGGAGAACCAGGAATCCCCCTGCGCCAGCAGCTTCCAGCGGAAGGCGCCCAGGTCGGGCGGCGAGGCGCTGCCCAGGTCGGCGGGGGTGTAGCAAGCCAGGTGGTCCATGAACATGAGGTGTCGGGTTTTGCTGACTGGCGCCACCCGCGTGGGCGTGGCTTCAATTTCGCGCGATTGGAAGGCCTGCCGCGCGCCAGGCGCCATGCTACAAACCCTCAAGAGAGCCCGGCGGTAGCATGGGATCCTCTTCTAGGGAGGCTGCATGAGCGAGAGCGTCTTCGACTTCCAGGCTGTTTCCATCCGCGGCGAGCCGGCAGACCTGGCTTCCCAGCGCGGCAAGGTGCTGCTCATCGTCAACACGGCCAGCGAATGCGGCTTCACGCCGCAGTTCAAGGGCCTGGAGCAGCTGTGGCAGGACTACGGCCCCCAGGGCCTGGTCGTCATCGGCTTCCCGAGCAACGAGTTCGGCGGCCAGGACCCGGGCAGCAACGACCAGATCGCGTCTTTCTGCGAGCTGAACTACGGCGTCAGCTTCCCCATGATGGCCAAGACCAAGGTCAACGGCAGCGACGCCCACCCGCTGTGGAAGTTCCTGAAGAGCGAGAAGCCGGGCTTCCTGGGCACCGAAGCCATCAAGTGGAACTTCACCAAGTTCCTGGTCGGCCGCGACGGCCAGGTCATCAAGCGCTACGCGCCCAACGAACCGCCCGAGAAACTGCGCCGCGACATCGAGGCCGCGCTGGCCGGATGAACCGAACCCGGGCCGACGCCGGCCGGCTGCGCCGTCGCGGGCTGCTGTCGTGGCTGCCGCTGGCCTGTACTACGAGCTGCTCAACGAGGCCGCGCGCCGCCAGGGCTGGGCGCTGCGCTACCAGGAGGTGCCCTCCGCGCGGGCGCTGCGCATGATGGAAGTGGGCGAGGCCGACCTGATGATGGGCCCGCTGCGCACGCCCGAGCGCGAGGCCTTCCTGAGCTACACGCGCATCCAGCTGCCGGCCGAGGACAAGGCCTTCTACACCTTGCCCGAGGCCGCGCCGGTGCGCAGCCTGAAGGACTTGCGCGACCGGCGCGTGGTGGTCCAGCGCGGCAAGCGCTACGGCGTCGCGCTGCATGGGCTGGCGGGGCTGCAGCTGACCGAGGTCAGCGACTACCGCTCCGCGCTGGAGATGGTGGCCCGCGGCCGCGTGGACGTGGCCGTGCTGCCCGAGCGCCAAGGCGACCTGCTGCTGCAGGAGGCGGCGCTGGGCCTGGTCAAGCAGCCCTGGCGGCTGCCCGGCGAGGTGCCCTACGTCGTGCTGGCGCGCCGCTCGCCGTGGCTGGCGCGCCAGGCCGAGCTGGAGCAGGCCTTCCAGGCGCTGCACGACGATGGCAGCTGGCAGACCATCGTGGCGCGGTATCGCTAGCGTCGGCGCCACCACCAGCGGCCGCGGCCGCGCCGCACCTCGCCGGCCGCCTCCGCCGCGGCCAGCAGCTCGTTGGCCGTCTGCCGCGACACATGGGCCAGGCGGGCCAACTCGGCCTGTGTGGCCACCACGGTCAACCAGCCGTCGCCCGCCGGCCGGCCGCGCTCGCGGGCCAGCTGGGCCAGGGCCAGCGCGAAGCGCTGCGCGGCACCCTGGTGGCGGGCCGCCTGCAGCAGGCGCAGCGTGCCGTCGTAGCGGCGCGCGAACTCGGCCATCAGCCCGCGGGCAAAACCCGGCACCTCGTCCATCAGGCGCTGGTAGGCCTCGCGGCCGAACACCAGCACCTCGCTGGCGCCGCGCGCCACGGCCTCGTACTCCGCCGGCAGCCCGGCCGAGACGATCCCTTGCACCAGCGCCTCGTGGATGGCGCGCGCCGAATGGATCGCTTCCGAGCCGGAACGCAGGATGGCGGCCGAGCCGGCCATCAGGCAGAGCGCGCCGGCATCCGCCGTCACGTTGGGGCGGCTTTCGTAAATGATGCCCACCACGCCCAGCGGCACGCGCACCCGCCGGAAGCTGAGGCCATTCGGCCGGGTCCATTCGGCGATCGTCTCGCCCACCGGGTCGGGCAGGGCGGCGACCGAGTCGAGACCGGCGGCCATCGCCTCGATCCGGCCCGCGTCCAGCCTGAGGCGATCCTGCATCGCCGCCGAAAGGCCGCCGGC
>JBKBVY010000162.1:0-7882 GCA_046289335.1 Roseateles sp.
CGGCCTGCGGGTGCAGCCCGACCATGGGCTGCACGCCCATCCACCGCTGCACTGCGCCCTCGTGCCCGGCGGCGTGGTGGATGCCGAGCTGCAGCAGCCGCAGACGCTGGCCTGGATCGCCACGCAGCGGCAGTCGGCGCCCGTGCTGGCCTCGGTGTGCACCGGCGCGCTGCTGCTGGCCCAGGCCGGCGTGCTGGACGGCCTGGCCGCCACCACGCACTGGGAAGACCTGGACGCGCTGCGCACGCTGCGCCCCGCCGTGCAGGTGCAGCCGGACGTGCGCTGGGTGGACCAAGGCGCCGTCCTCACGTCGGCCGGCATCTCGGCCGGCATCGACATGTGCCTGCATCTGGTGCGGCGGCTGCACAGCCCCGAACTCGCCGCGCGCACCGCGCGCCAGATGGACTACGACTGGAAGGACATGCCGTGAGCGACCCCGGACAAGACCTGATCACCATCACCCAGCGGCCCGCCACGGTGTTCGCCGAGGGCCAGGGCAGCTGGCTGACCGACGAGGCCGGCAAGCGCCACCTGGACCTGGTGCAGGGCTGGGCCGTCAACAGCCTGGGCCACAGCCCGGCCCTCATCACGCAGGCGCTGCTGGCGCAGTCGCAGCGGCTGATCAACCCCAGCCCGGCCTACTACAACCGCCCGCTGCTGGACCTGGCGGCGCGGCTGGTGGACTTGAGCGGCTTCGACCGCGTCTTCCTCGCCAACACGGGTGCCGAGGCCAACGAGGGCGCGGTCAAGCTGGCGCGGCGCTGGGCCAGCCTGCACCGCGGTGGCGCGCACGAGATCGTCAGCTTCGACCAGGCCTTCCACGGCCGCACGCTGGCGATGATGAGCGCGTCGGGCAAGCCGGGCTGGGGCGACATCTACCCGCCCATGCCCACCGGCTTCGTGAAGGCGCGCTACAACGACATCGCCTCGGTCGAGCAGACCCTCACCGAGCGCACGGCGGCCGTCATGATCGAGCTGGTGCAGGGCGAAGCCGGCGTCGTTGTGGCCGACAAGGGCTTTGTGCGCGAGCTGCGCGCGCTGACCGCCGAGCGCGGCGTGCTGCTCATCGTCGACGAGGTGCAGACGGGCATAGGCCGCTGCGGCACGGCCTTCGCCCACGAGCTGTACGACATCGAGCCCGACGTGATGACGCTGGCCAAGGGCCTGGGTGGCGGCGTGCCGCTGGCGGCGCTGCTGTGCAGGGAAGCGCTGAACTGCTTCCGCCCCGGCGACCAGGGCGGCACCTTCTGCGGCAACCCGCTGATGGCCGCGGTGGGGCTGGCGGTGGTGGACGAGGTCTGCCGGCCGGCGTTTCTGGCGGGCGTGCGCGAGCGGGCGGCGCAACTGTCGGCCGGGCTGCAGGCCGTGGCGCGGGACCATGGCCTGGTGGGCGAGCGGGGTCTCGGCCTGCTGCGGGCGCTGGAGCTGCCCGCGGACGTGGCGCCCCAGGTGGTGACGGCCGCGCAGGCGTTGGCGCCGGTGGGCCTGCTGTTGAACGCGCCCCGCCCTCACCTGATCCGGCTGATGCCGGCGCTCAACATCAGCGCGGCCGAGCTGGACGAGGGACTGGCGCTGCTGCGCCGGGCGCTGCGCGAAGTCGGGCTTTAGCCCTCTTTCGTGCCGAAGATCTTGTCGCCGGCGTCGCCCAGGCCAGGAATGATGTAGCCCACATCGTTCAGGTGGCTGTCGATGGCCGCCGTCCAGCAGCGCACGTCGGGGTGGGCGGCGTTCAGCGCCTTCACGCCCTCGGGCGCGGCCACCAGCACCAGCGCCCGGATGTCCTTGCAGCCCTTGCTCTTGAGCAGGTCGATGGTGGCGATCATGGAACCGGCCGTCGCGAGCATGGGGTCGATGATGAGGGCGGTGCGCTCGTTCAGGTTGCCGACGAACTTGTCGAAGTAATTCACCGGCTTCAGCGTCTCATGGTCGCGGGCCAGGCCCACGACCGACACCTTGGCGTTGGGCAGGATGTCCAGCACGCCGTCCAGCATCCCCAAGCCCGCGCGCAGGATGGGCACCACGGTGACCTTGCGGCCGGCAATCTGGTCGATCTCGGCCGGGCCGCTCCAGCACTCGATGGTGACCTTCTCCAGCGGAAAGTCGGCCGTCGCCTCGTAGCACAGCAGCCGCGCGACCTCGCCGGTCAGCTCGCGGAACTTCTTCGTCGAGATGTCGGCCTCGCGCATCAGGCCGATCTTGTGCTTGACGAGGGGGTGCGTGACTTCGATGACGGCCATGACGGGACTTCCTAATTTTTCTGGATAGTCAGAATTATCGACTGCGCTGGCGCAGCGCCTCGTACAGGCACACGCCCGACGCGACGGACACGTTCAGGCTCTCGACGGCGCCGGCCATGGGAATGCGCACCAGCTCGTCGCAGGTCTTGGCCGTCAGCTGGCGCATGCCCTCGCCTTCGGCGCCCAGCACCAGCGCCACGGGGCGCTTGAAATCGACGTCGTAGATGGAGCGCTCGGCCTTGTCCGAGGTGCCGACGACCCAGAGGTCGCGTTCCTTCAGTTCATTCAAGGTCCGTGCCAGGTTGGTGACCATCAGATAGGGCACGGTCTCGGCCGCGCCGCTGGCCACCTTGGCCACCGTGGCGTTCAGGCCCACGGCGCGGTCCTTGGGCGCGACCACCGCATGCGCGCCGGCCCCGTCGGCCACGCGCAGGCAGGCACCCAGGTTGTGCGGATCGGTCACGCCGTCCAGCACCAGCACCAAGGGCGGGCCCTCGACCGCGTCCAGCACATCGTCCAGCGAATGCGGCTGGGCAATGGCGGCCACGCGCGCCACCACGCCCTGGTGGCGCGGGCTGCCGGCCAGCTGCGTCAGCCGCTCGTCGCTGCTTTCCACCAGCTTGGCGCCGGCTTCTTTCGCCCGCTCGATGAAGGCGCGCATGCGCTGGTCGCGCCGGGCGGGGTCGAAGTGGACCTCGGCAACGGAGTCGGGGTGGGTCTTGAGGCGGACGGTGACGGCGTGGAAGCCGAACAGGACGGACTTGGGGCTCATGGCCGCATTGTCGGTTCAGCGACCGGCCTGCCGGCGCGCGTTCTCCATGATGTTGACCATCGTGTCGGTCCAGAAGCGGGCCTTGTGCTTTGCCAGGTGGTCCAGCAGCGCGTCGTGCGCCTCGCGCGTCACGCTCAGGTGCTCCGCGCCCACGCCGTGGAACAGCAGCGAGACCATGGCCCCCTCGGCCGCAGCCTTCTCGACCAGCGCGATCAGTTGCTCGCCGCTCCAGCGTTCGACGAAGTAGGCCGGCATCGCGTAGGGGTCCAGCTGCGCCGTGTCCGTCGTCAGCGCCGGCGGCGCGGCACGGAAGGCGACGAAGTGCGGCTGCAAGGCCTTCACGAAATCCTGCCCGCCCGCCGTCAGGTCAAAGCACGGCGGCGTGAAGGTGCGGCGCGTCCTGCCGTCCAGCGCCTGCAGCCAGGTGTTGGCGGCGATGACCTGCTCCTGCACCTGCACCGCCATCTGGCGCTCCAGGTCGCGCTGCGGCTGCACCCACTCGCGGCCCGGCCCCTTGGCCGAGCAGCCGTGAAACAGGCTGTGGTTGCCCAGCTCATGGCCGGCCGCGGCGGCGGCCTTCCACTCGTGCTGGCGCTGGGGCAGCGTGGGGCCGTTGATGGGGATGTAGAAGCTCGCGCGCAGGCCGCGCTGGTTCAGCGCCGGGAGGACATGGTCCAGATGGCTGTGCAGCGCGTCGTCATAGCCCAGGCTCACGGCCGCCTTGGCGCCGCCCGGCCAGCTGAAGGGCGCGGCCGTCGCGGCCACGGTGGCAAGCAGGCCCAGCGCGGCCATGAGCATCTTCTTCGTCATGCCATCTCCTCAACGCAGCAGTTGGACGGCCATCAGCAATCCGATCAGCAGCGGCTGATGCACCATGTAGAAGCTCAGCGACCAGCGGCCCAGCACCGCCAGCGGCCGCGGCGCGCCGCCCTGCCAGAGCCCGGGCCGCGCCCGCGTGACGACAAAGCCCAGCAGCATGACGCCCAGCCAGGGCAGCACCGGCACCCAGTCCTCGGTGATGGGCTTGTGCGTGACCAGCCCTAACCAGTTGGTCCAGCGCGTGTCGAAGAACGGCAGCTGCACCCAGCGCGGCGCGGCGATGGCCAGCGCGGCCAGCGCCAGCAGCGCCGCGTTCGGCAGTCGCGCGAGGCCCAGCCGCAAGGCCAGCAGCATGACGGCCATGCCGTGCAGCACGCCGAAGCTGATCCAGCTGTTCGGGAACATGACCCACGAGCCCGCCGACACCAGCAGCGCACAGCCCGCCACCTGGCCCCAGCGCCGCCAGAACCGGCCCGCGCCCTGCCCGGCCCGCAGGGCCAGCGCCTGGCCGCCGCCGGCGCAGAACAGGAACAGGCTGACGATGGCCGTGCGCTGCCAGGTCCAGACCGGGTCGCGGTAGAAGTCCTGGCGTATCCAGCCGAAATGGTTCAGGTCGAACGCAAAGTGGTAGGCCGCCATCCAGACGATGGCGGCGCCGCGCAGCGCGTCGAGACGGTCGGAACGGGCGGGCGCTGCGGCCGCGGTCATGGGCGAGAGACGTTCAGAGCAAGGGCGTGGAGGCCGGATTCTGGCCCTTGTGCAGCCGCTGCTCCCGCTGCTCGGCGCGGCGCTGCTGCAGGCGCTCCTCGGCGATGCGCTGGCGCGCGATGCGGTCGCCCTCGTCCGGGTCGGCCGCGGCATGCATGTCCTCGGCGCGGATGCGGGCGTCGCGGCGCACGCGGTCACTCAACTGGCTCTGCGCGGCCTGGGCCTCGCGGCTGATCGCCCAGTCGGCCTCGCGGTAGCGGCCCTGGCCGGCGCGGCACTGCCGCACCCGGCGCACCTCGTCCTGCAGAAAGCGCCGCTCGGCATCGCCCAGCGTCGTGGAGTTGGCGCGCGTCTCCATGCCGCGCAGCTCGGCGTCGCCGGGGCAGACGTTGCCGGCCGGCGCGGGCGGCGCGGCCGATGCCGGGCTGCCGCCCAGTGCGGCGCGCACCACCTCGGGCTTGAGGCTGTCCACCACATTGGGCTGCAGCGTGCGCTCGGACACCGGCTGGCCCGACTGCGGACAGGGCTTGTCGCTGAACTGCACCTTGCCGCCCACCTCGCACTTCCAGACCTGCTGCGCCGCGGCCCCCGCCGATGCCAGGCACCAGGCCAGGCCCCAAACCATCCACTTCATCGCCCACTCCCTTCTTTGCCCACAATGCGGGCCATCAACATTGCCACACCGACCGCGCCATGCCACAGCGCCTGCTCGCCTTCACGCTCGCCGCATTGTTCAGCACCGTCGTCCTGCCGCCGGCACTGGCCCAGAACAAGGCCGCCCAGCCGCGTGCCGTCAGCCCCCGCGGCGCCCCGCTGGACGCCGAGGAGCTGAACAACATCAGCGTCTTCAAACGCATCAGCCCGTCGGTGGTGCACATCACCACGCTGTCCGTGCAAAGAGATTTCTTCTCGCTGCGCACCAGCGAGCAGCCCAGCGGCACCGGCACCGGCTTCGTCTGGGATGCCGAAGGTCATGTCGTCACCAACTTCCATGTCATCCAGGGCGGCGACCGCGCCACCATCACGCTGGCCGACCAGACCAGCTACCCCGCCCGCCTGGTGGGCGCCTTCCCCGACCGCGACCTGGCCGTGCTGCGCATCGAGGCGCCGCGCGACAAGCTGCCCGCCATTCCGCTGGGCACCAGCCGCGAGCTGCAGGTGGGCCAGAAGGTCTATGCCATCGGCAACCCCTTCGGGCTGGACCAGACCCTCACCACCGGCATCGTCTCGGCGCTGAACCGCGAGATCGAGTCCGTCACGCGCCGCACCATCAAGGGCGCCATCCAGACCGACGCGGCCATCAACCCCGGCAACTCAGGCGGCCCGCTGCTGGACTCGGCCGGCCGGCTGATCGGTGTCAACACGGCCATCTACAGCCCCAGCGGCGCCAGCGCGGGCATAGGCTTTGCCATTCCGGTGGACGAGGTCAACCGCATCGTGCCGCGGCTGATCCGCGACGGCCGCTTCATCCGCCCGGCGCTGGGCATCACCTCCGGCGCCGAGAACCTGAGCCGCGCGCTGGGCGCGCCCAAGGGCGTACTGCTGGTCAACGTGGCCGAAGGCAGCCCCGCCGCCGCCGCGGGCTTGAAACCCTTTGCCCGCGACCGCAACGGCCGCATCGTGCAGGGCGACGTCATCACCGCCGTGGACGGCCAGGCCGTGGCCGACCTGGACGACATGCTGTCCATCCTGGAGACGCGGCAGATCGGCGACCGCGTGACGCTGAGCGTGTGGCGGGCGGGGCAGACGAGGAAGGTGGTGGCGACGTTGGGGAGTTCGGATTGAGGGGGCGGGGCAGCCTCCATGCAGGCCAAGCCTGGACTGCCAAGCCGCGTTTGCCCGCAATGACGCAGATTCGGGCAGCCTGTTCCGGGAGCAGGCGGCCGGTTCAAGTGGCGACGACGGTCTGCCGGGAAAACACCGCGTGCCGGTGATGGTGGAGGTGCTGACCGACAACACCAACCGCGCCGCGTCGGACATGCGCGTGCTGTTCCGCAAGGGCCAGCAGGGCACGCCGGGCTGGCCGGCTGACTGGCGGCATCACGGCGTGGCGTTGCACTCCTGCAGCAGCCAGCGCTCGAAGGCCTTCACCGCCGGCCTCGCCTTGGCCGCCGGGTCCACGATGAGGCGATAGGCCCGCGCCGACGCGATGCCGGCGTCGAAGGGCGTGACCAGCTGGCCGCTGGCCAGCAACGCGTCCACCAGCGGCCGGCGCCCCAGTGCCACGCCCTGCCCCGCCACCGCGGCGGCGATGGCCTCGGTGTAGCTGGAAAAGCTCAGCCGCGCCGCCGGCCGCAGGTCGGACAGGCCCCAGGCGCCCAGCCAGGCCTCCCATTCGGCCGGCATGCCGGCGCTGTCGCCGTCCATGGCCAAGTGCAGCAGCGTGTGGCGGGCCAGGTCGGCCGGCTCGCGCAGCGGCAGGCCCAGCTCGCCCACCAGCTGCGGGCTGCAGACCGGCACCATGGACTCGGCAAACAGCTGCCGCCCCTGCGCCGCGCCCACCGGGCTGTAGCGGATGGCCAGGTCGAAGCCCTCGCTGGCGAGGTTGCGGTTGTTGAGCCCGGCGTCCAGCCGCACGTCGATGCCCGGATGGGCGCGGGTGAACGCGGTCAGCCGCGGGATCAGCCACAGCGACGCGAAGCCCGGCGTGGTCGTCAGCGCCAGCACCTGGCGCTGGTGCGGCTCGCGCACCGTTCGCACGGCCACGCGCAGCGTGTTCAGCGCGCTGGCGCAGGCGGCGTACAGCCGCTGGCCGTCCGCGGTCAGCACCAGCGCGCGGTGGCGGCGCTCGAACAGCGTGACGCCCAGTTCCTCCTCCAGCGCGCGCATCTGCCGGCTCATGGCCGACTGCGTGACGAAGCGCTCCTCGGCCGCCCGCGTGAAGCTCAGATGCCGCGCCGCGGCCTCGAACGAGGCCAGCAGCGGCAGCGGCGGAAGACGGTCCAGCGGCTTGTTTGACATGATCTGAAGGAATGTGAAGCCTTCCGAATCATCGTTTGTCGCAGTCCCTGCCGGCAAGCACCATTCGCCCCGCATGCCCTGTTGCCGTTGCATGCGAGGAGCGAATGATGATGATCGACGTGCCCGCCACCCGGCTGCTGCTGCAACGCGGCCAGACCTCGCGCCTGCCCCAGGCCCGCGCCGCCCACCTGTGCAGCGCCGAGGGCACGCTGTGGATCACGCTGGACCACGATGTGCGGGACATCGTGCTGGAGCCGGGCCAATGCTTCGTTGTGCCGGGCGACCGCGGCGTGACCGTCAGCGCGCTGAGCACCCGGGCCGTGCTGGACCTTCGCCCGGCGGGCGAGGCCCGGCCGTGATCACCGCGCTCACGCGCGCCGCTGCC
>JBKBVY010000163.1:0-7873 GCA_046289335.1 Roseateles sp.
GACGGTGTCGTGGCTCCAGGCGCGGCAGACGGCGCACTGGCCGGCGCAGCGCATCAGCACCTTCTCGATCAGCGGGGGCTTGGCGGAGGCGGGATGTGGCGCCGGCATCGCCTCAATATACTGACTGGCCCATGAGCGAGACGGCGTCGGCCCCTACTTCAAACAAGGGGCCGCAGCCCCAGGATCTTGATGATGCGGCGCTGCGCCGCCAGCTGGCCCGGCTGGCCCGCGCCGAGCAGCCGCCCTGGCTGCATGCCGAGGTGGCGCAGCGCATGGCCGAGCGCCTGCCCTTCATCAAGTTGCAGCCGGCCCGGGTGCTGGATGCCTCGCCCGCACTGGGCGCCAGCCTGCCGGTGTTGCGCCAGGCCTACCCGGGTGCCGAGCTGCTGTGGCATGAGGACCATCCGGCGCTGGTCGCGCGCGCCGGCCAGGAGCGCATGCCCAGCTGGTGGCGGCGGCTGGCAGGCGCCACGGGCGGGCGCGTCGAGGCGCTGCCCGCGCAGCCGGCGGTGGAGCTGCTGTGGTCCAACATGGCTTTGCATGCCCAGGCTGACCTGCCGGCGGTGCTGGCGCAGTGGCAGGCCAGCCTGGCCGTGGGTGGCTTCGTGATGTTCTCCTGCCTGGGGCCCGACAGCTTCGTCGAGCTGCGCCGTCTGTATGAGCGGCTGGGCTGGGGGCGGCCGGCGCCCGACTGGTGGGACATGCACGACATCGGCGACCTGGTGCTCAAGGCGGGGTTTGCGGATCCGGTCATGGACCAGCAGCGTCTCACGCTGACCTGGGCCAACCCCGAGCGGCTGCTGGCCGATCTGCGTGCCCTGGGTGGCAATGTCGCACCGGCGCGCTTCCAGGGCTTGCGCGGCCGGCACTGGCGGGCACGTCTACTCGACGAGTTGCAAGCGCTGCGCGATCCGCAGGGCCGCCTGGCCTTGACGCTGGAGCTGGTGTTTGGCCACGCCTTCAAGGCCGCGCCGCGCCTGAAGGTGGCGGCCGAGACGCATGTGTCGGTCGAGGCCATGCGTGCCTCGCTGCGCCAGGGGCGCCAAGGGAGTGAAAACGCGGACTTCCGCTCGGGCGCCGCCCCTGGGGCCGTGGGCTAAAATCCGGCGTTGCCATCTGGGACGGCTGCAAGGCCGGCCCGATCCACCGCGCTTCCGACGTCCTTCTGGCACCCGCCGGCACGAGGCGGTGGCGGCAAGCGCCGATCTTCGAAAAAGACAAGTGACAACCATGACGATGATGAACGCACGAGCGCATTGCGCCCTCCGCGGTTGGGCCCAGGCGGCCCTGGCGGCGTCGGCCGCCCTGGCTGCGGGTTCGGCCCTCGCGGTCAACGATCTCCAGGGCGGCCCGGGCGTCAATCAACTGAATCTGCACGAGCCGGTGACGCGCATCGCGGCCAACCAGATGTGGTTGCACAACATGATGCTGATCGTCTGCCTCGTCATCTTCGTGGCGGTGTTCGGCGTGATGTTCTATTCGATCTTCAAGCACCGCAAATCCAAGGGTGCGGTGTCGGCGAACTTCCACGAGAGCGTGGCCGTCGAGATCGCCTGGACCGTGGTGCCTTTCCTGATCGTCATCGGCATGGCGCTGCCGGCCACCAAGGTGGTCGTCGCGATGAAGGACACGACCAACGCCGACCTGACCATCAAGGCCACCGGCTACCAGTGGAAGTGGGGCTATGACTACCTGAAGGGCGAGGGCGAGGGCATCGGCTTCCTGGCCACGCTGGATGGTTCCCACCGCGAGGCGTCCGACTCCGGCAAGCCCGAGGCGGTCGACAACTACCTGCTGAAGGTCGACAACCCGCTGGTCGTGCCGGTGGACCGCAAGATCCGCATCATCACGACTGCCAACGACGTCATCCACGCCTGGATGGTGCCGGCCTTCGGCGTCAAGCAGGATGCCATCCCCGGCTTCGTGCGCGACACCTGGTTCAAGGCCGAGAAGGTCGGCGACTACTACGGCCAGTGCGCCGAGCTGTGCGGCAAGGAGCACGCCTACATGCCCATCCACGTGAAGGTGGTGTCCGCCGAGGACTACACCAAGTGGGTGGAAGGCAAGAAGAAGGAAATGGCCGCCAAGGCTGACGATCCGAACAAGGTCTGGGAGCAGGCGGCGCTGATCGCTCGTGGCGAGAAGGTCTATGCGGCCAACTGCGCGGTCTGCCACAAGGCCGATGGCTCCGGCGCCGGCCCCATCAAGGCGCTGGACAAGTCGCCCATCGTGCTGGACGAGGACAAGGGCAAGCAGATCGCCATCCTGCTCAACGGCGTGCTGGACAAGGGCATGCCGGCCTGGAAGCAGCTGAACGACACCGAGATCGCCGCGGTGATCACCTACACGAAGAACAGCTGGTCCAACAAGACGGGCCAGACCGTGCAGCCTGCCGAAGTGCTGGCCGCCCGCAAGTAATCGACCGAACGCCGAAGCAGAGGATCCCAAATGAGTGCAGTGCTCCCCCCCCAGGGCGCGGTCGGTGGCCACCACGGTGACCACGCGCACGACGATCACCACGACCACCACGCGCCCACCGGCTGGCGCCGCTGGGTGTTCGCCACCAACCACAAGGACATCGGCACGCTGTACCTGCTGTTCAGCTTCACGATGCTGATGATCGGCGGCGTCCTGGCGCTGTGCATCCGTGCCGAGCTGTTCCAGCCGGGTCTGCAGTTCTTCAATCCGGAGCTGTTCAACCAGTTCACGACCATGCACGGTCTGATCATGGTGTTCGGCGCCATCATGCCGGCCTTCGTGGGCTTCGCGAACTGGATGCTGCCGCTGCAGATCGGTGCCAGCGACATGGCCTTCGCGCGCATGAACAACTTCAGCTTCTGGCTGATGATCCCCGCCGCCATCATGCTGGTGGCCAGCTTCTTCATGCCCGGCGGCGCACCCGCCGCGGGCTGGACGCTCTATGCGCCGCTGACGCTGCAGATGGGCCCGTCCATGGACGCCGGCATCTTCGCGATGCACATCCTGGGCGCCAGCTCCATCATGGGCTCCATCAACATCATCGTGACCATCCTCAACATGCGCGCCCCCGGCATGACGCTGATGAAGATGCCGATGTTCGCGTGGACCTGGCTGATCACGGCCTACCTGCTGATCGCCGTCATGCCCGTGCTGGCCGGCGCCATCACGATGACGCTGACGGACCGCCATTTCGGCACCGCCTTCTTCAACCCGGCGGCCGGCGGCGACCCGATCATGTACCAGCACATCTTCTGGTTCTTCGGCCACCCCGAGGTCTACATCATGATCTTGCCGGCCTTCGGCATCATCAGCCAGATCGTGCCGGCCTTCGCCCGCAAGCGCCTGTTCGGCTACGCGTCCATGGTGTATGCCACGGCGTCCATCGCCATCCTGTCGTTCATCGTGTGGGCCCACCACATGTTCGCGACCGGCATGCCGGTGACCGGCCAGCTGTTCTTCATGTACGCGACGATGCTGATCGCCGTGCCCACCGGCGTGAAGATCTTCAACTGGCTGGCGACGATGTGGCGCGGCTCGATGACCTTCGAGACGCCCATGCTGTTCGCGGTCGGCTTCATCTTCGTGTTCACGATGGGTGGCTTCACCGGCCTGATCCTGGCCATGGCGCCCATCGACATCCAACTGCAGGACACCTACTACGTCGTCGCCCACTTCCACTACGTGCTGGTGGCCGGCTCGCTGTATGCGCTGTTCGCCGGCGTGTACTACTGGGGTCCGAAGTGGACCGGCGTGATGTACTCGGAGACGCGCGGCAAGATCCACTTCTGGGGCTCGCTGATCTTCTTCAACATCACCTTCTTCCCGATGCACTTCCTGGGTCTGGCCGGCATGCCGCGTCGCTATGCCGACTACCCCATGCAGTTCACCGACTTCAACGCCATCGCGTCGGTGGGCGCCTTCGGCTTCGGTCTGATGCAGGTCTACTTCTTCCTGTTCATCGTCGTGCCGATGATGCGCGGCAAGGGCGCGAAGGCGCCGCAGAAGCCCTGGGAGGCCGCCGAGGGCCTGGAGTGGGAAGTGCCGTCGCCGGCGCCCTTCCACACCTTCGAGGAGCCGCCCAAGCTGAACGCTTCGGCCACCAAGATCATTGCCTGATCGCGCGGACATGAGCACGCCCGAGCAACGCAAGAGCAACCGGCGGCTGGGCCTGATCCTGCTGTCGGTGGCGCTGGCCTTCGGCCTGGGCTTCGTGGCCAAGATCGCCCTGTTCAGCCACTGACATGCCGCTGAAGTCCCTGGCCGCAGCGCTGCGCCGCGACAACCGCCAGATGCTGGGCAAGCTGGCGGTGATCGTGCTGCTGATGTTCGGTTTCGGGTACGCGCTGGTGCCGCTGTACAGGCACATCTGCGAGGCGCTGGGCATCAACGTGCTGTCGCTGTCCGAGCGTCAGGTCGCGTCCGCCAAGGGCCAGGCGGTCGGCAACGGCCAGATCGACTACAGCCGCGAGATCACGGTGGAGTTCGACACCAATGCCCGCGGTCCCTGGGACTTCAAGCCGGCGGTGCGCCACATGACGGTGCATCCGGGCCAGCTCAGCCAGGTCATGTACGAGTTCCGCAACAAGCAGGACCGCACGATGGCCGCGCAGGCCATCCCGAGCTACGCGCCCATGCAGGCCAGCGCGCATTTCAACAAGCTGGAATGCTTCTGCTTCAACGAGTACACGTTGCAGCCGGGCGAGACCAAGCAGTGGCCGGTCGTGTTCGTCATCGACCCCAAGCTGCCCAAGGACGTGAAGACCATCACCTTGTCCTACACCTTCTTCGAGGTGGCGGGCAAGGGCGCGGTCAAGGTGAGCCAGGTCCGGGCTGGCGGAGCGGCGCTGTGAGCGACGCCGGCCGCGACCTCAAGGAGGCCGTGCAGCGCAAGGCCTCCATCGGCCAGACGCTGTCGGCGGTGGCCTGGAGTTTTTTCGGCGTGCGCCGGGGCAGGGACCATGAGAACGACATGGCCAGGCTCAACCCGGTGCACGTGATCATCGCGGGCGTGCTTGGCGCGGCCGTGTTCGTGTTGATGCTGGTGCTGCTGGTCCGTTGGGTCATCAGCAGCGGCGTGGCCAGCGCCTGAAGCCGGTCACAAGCGTAGAGAGAACGAGGAGAACAACATGTCGGCAGCGACAACCACGGGCAAGACGCCGTACTACTTCGTGCCGGGGCCTTCGCGGCATCCGGTCCTGGCCGCGACCGGCCTGTTCTTCGTCATCCTGGGCGCGGGCCAGTGGATCAACGGTCATGGCTGGGGCATGTACTCGCTGGCCGGTGGCCTGCTGTTCTGGGCCTTCGTGCTGAAGCAGTGGTTCGGCGACGCCATCCGCGAGAGCGAGGGCGGTCTCTACAGCGACCGCATCGACATCTCCTTCCGCTGGAGCATGGGCTGGTTCATCTTCTCGGAGGTGATGTTCTTCGCCGCCTTCTTCGGTGCGCTGTACTGGGCACGCGTGCACTCGGTGCCGTCGCTGGGCAGCCTGGAGAACGCGCTGCTGTGGCCCGACTTCAAGGCCATCTGGCCCAGCGCGGCCGCGGGCGCCACGGCCTCGCCGGCGGGCACGGTCGAGCCCTTCACGACCATCGGTCCCTGGCCGCTGCCCACCATCAACACCGCGCTGCTGCTGACCTCGGGCGTCACGCTGACCATCGCCCACCACGCGCTGATCGCCGGCAACCGCGGCAAGACCATCGCCTTCATGTGGATGACGGTGTTGCTGGGCGTGGTCTTCCTGATCGTGCAGGGCTACGAGTACGCCCATGCCTACCGCGACCTGAACCTCAAGCTCAGCTCTGGCGTGTTCGGCTCCACCTTCTTCATGCTGACCGGCTTCCACGGTTTCCACGTGTTCGTCGGCATGCTGATGCTGCTGTTCATCACGCTGCGCCTGCACAAGGGCCACTTCACGTCCGAGCGCCACTTCGGCTTCGAAGGCGCGGCCTGGTACTGGCACTTCGTGGACGTCGTCTGGCTGGGCCTGTACGTGGTCGTCTACTGGATGTGAGCGCGTTGCGCCACACAACACAAGCGCCGCATCAGCGGCGCTTTTTTCATGGGTCTCAGCGCTGCGGCGGCAGTCCCGTCGGTTCTATCCAGCCCATCCACCAGCTCACGAGGATGACCAGGAACAGCGCCACCGATACCGCCACCCGCACGGCCAGCGCTCGTGCCATGTTGGGGCCGCGCTTGTCGTCGCGGCCGTTGCGCAGCATGAAGAAGCCGGCGGCGGCTAGTGCGCCGAGGATGCCGATGAAGGCGAACGCGATCAGGATTTTCATGCCGACCCATTATCCGCGCGGGGTGGCGGCATGACCCGGCGCCCCCGGCGCTATTGGCTGGTGCTGGCCGCGACGCTGCTCGCGGCCGCGCTGACCGCGCGGCTGGGCGTCTGGCAGCTCGACCGTGCGGCGCAGAAGCTCGCTCTGCAGGCGGCCATAGACGGCCAGGCCGGGCTGCCGGTGCTGGGCAATGCCGAGCTGGGCGCCGCCGGGCTGCATCGCCGTGTGGCGCTGCGCGGCACCTGGATCACCGAGCGCACGGTATGGCTGGACAACCGGCCCATGGACGGCCGCGCCGGCTTTTATGTCGTGACGCCGCTGCGGCTTGCGGGGCGCAGCGAGGCCATCCTCGTGCAGCGCGGCTGGGCGCCCCGCGACACCCAGGACCGCACGCGGCTGCCGCCGTTGACGACGCCGGCGGGCGAGGTGCGGGTGCAGGGCCGGCTGGCCGCATCGCCCGCGCGGCTTTATGAGCTGGGCGCGGGGCAGGGCGGGCCGATCCGGCAGAATCTCGACCCGGTCGCGTTTGCGCAGGAAGCCGGCCTGGCGCTGCTGCCGTTCACCGTCGTCCAGACGGATGCCGACGCGGACGACGGCTTGCTGCGCCACTGGCCGGCGCCCGACGCCGGCGTGCACAAGCACTATGGCTATGCCTTTCAATGGTTCGCGCTCTGCGCGCTGATCCTCATCCTCTATGCCTGGTTCCAACTCGTCCGCCCCCGGCTCCGCCGGCGCCAGCCGGCCTGAGCCGCTGAGCTTTGCGGTGCACAGCCTGCCCGATCCGCGTGCAGCGACCGCGCAGCGGGCCGGCCGCTGGAAGATGCTGCTGGTGCTGGCCATGTGCGCCGCGCCGGTGGTGGCGTCCTACTTCACCTTCTACGTCGTCAAGCCGCGCGGCTCGGCCTACGGCGAGCTGATCTCGCCCACCGTCGACCTGCCGCCCGACCTGCCGCTGACCGACCTGCAGGGTCAGGTCGTGCCGGCCGCCTCGCTGCGCGGACAGTGGCTGCTCATCGTCGCCCAGCCGGCGGCCTGCGACGCGGCCTGCGAGCGCCAGCTCTATGTGCAGCGCCAGCTGCGCGAGATGCTGGGCAAGGAGCGCAGGCGGGTCGACAAGCTGTGGCTGGTGGCGCAGGAGGACGCGGCGCCCCGTGCCGAAGTGCTGGCGGCGCTGAGCCAGCCCGGCGCCGAGGCCCGCGTGCTGCGCGTGCCGCGCGAGCGCCTGCAGGCCTGGCTCAAGCCGGCGCCGGGCAAGGCGCTGGCCGACCATTTCTATGTTGTGGACCCCATGGGCCGCTGGATGATGCGCGCGCCGGCCGCGCCGGAGCCCAAGAAGCTCAAGGCCGACCTGGACAAGCTGCTCAAGGCCAGCGCCAGCTGGGACAACGCCGGAAGATGAGCATGCCCCTCGCCCAATCTCGCCTTGCTGGACGCAGGCGTGCCTGGTCGGTCTTGCAGACCGCGCTGCGGCATGAGCCGCAGCCCTTTGGCAGGCACAAGGCGCCCACTGGGCGCCTTGTGTCCGGCCTCAGCCCCCAAGCAACTGTGTTCAAAGTCAAGCATTGGAAGGGTCTTGAACATGTTTGACGGCGGACCAGGCGGCTTGGTC
>JBKBVY010000164.1:0-7806 GCA_046289335.1 Roseateles sp.
GTGCTGGCGCTGCACGAGCAGTACCGCAGCGACGCCTTGCTGCTGCAGCAGGCCGGCGCGGCGGCCCGGCGCATCGGGCGCGAGGCGGCCGCCGCGGTGGAGACCGAGTTGCGGCCGGCGCGCGTCAGCGTGGCGCTGCTGGCCACCGGGCCGCAGGGCAGTGCCCCCAGCGGGCCGGCCGGGTGGGTGCGCTGCCGCAGATGGCCGCGGCGCTGCAGGGCAACGCGGCCGTGTCGGCCGTGTATGCCGGCACCACGGAGGGCAGCTTCGTGCTGCTGCGCCGGCTGGACGACGCCGCCCGCCAGCGCATGACCGCGCCGGCGCAGGCGGCTTTCGCGCTGCAGACCGTGGACCGCGACGGCGGCGGTGCGGCGCGCGGCGCCTACCGGTTCTATGACGCCGCCATGCAGCCGCTGGCCGAGGTGCCGCGCTCCGAGTACGACTTCGATCCGCGCAGCCGGCCCTGGTTCCGGCTGGCCCGGCGGGCGGCCGAGGGCGCGGTGGTGCAGTCCGCGCCCTACCGCTTCTTCACGACCGGCGAGCCCGGCGTCACGCTGGCGCTGGCGCGTGGCGGCGTGGTGGTGGGCGCCGACGTCAGCCTGCAGGCGCTGAACGCCATGCTGACGCGGCCGCAGATCAGCCGCGCCGCGCAGCTGCTGATCGCGACGCCGCAGGGCGAGGTGGTGGCACAGGCCGGTGGCAGCGGGCTGCCGGCCCGGCCGGGGCTGGCGCAGGTGTCGGAGGTGGCCTCGCCGCTGATGCGCGAGCTGTGGCGCCGCCGCGATGGCGCGGGGCAGCTGGCGCCGGTGCAGACGGTGGCGGACGTGGAGTGGGTCAGCCATGCGCTGCCGCTGGAAGGCGCCGCGGCGGGCGCGCCGTTGTGGCTGCTGATGGCCGCGCCGCGCGAGGAGTTGCAGGCCTTCCAGATCGAGAGCCGGCGCCATGGCTTCTACATCTCGCTGGCGTTGATGCTGTTGCTGCTGCCGGTGGTGCACCTGCTGGCCGACCGCGTGTCGCGCCCGCTGCGCCAGCTGGCGCGGCAGGCCGAGGCCATCGGCCGCTTCGAGTTCGACGGCCCCGACCCGCGGCGCAGCCTGATCCGCGAGGTGGACCGGCTGGCCGTCGCGATGACGGGCATGAAGCATTCGCTGCGCCACTTCCTGGACATCAGCGGTGCGCTCAGCGCCGAGCGCGACTTCGATGCGCTGCTGGAGCGCATCCTGCGCGAGACCATCGCCGTCACCGGCGCCAGCGGCGGCGCGGTGCACCTGCTCAGCGAGGACGGCACGCAGCTGCAGCCGGCGGCCGTGCACCTGCACGACAAGCCGCAGCACCGCGCCGGCATGAGCTGGGACACGCGGGCTGCCGACAGCATCGCCGTGCCGGTGCAGGCGCTGCGCGCGGGCGCGCCGGTGGAGGTGGAGCTGCGCTGGGACAACCCCGCCCACCTGAAGGCCTACGAACCGCTGTTCGCGGGGCTGAGCGCGGCCCGGCTGCGCCTGCTGTCACTGCCGCTGAAGAACCGTCAGGAGGAGGTGGTGGGCACGCTGACGCTGGGCTTCACGCTGCCGGCGGAAGGCCCGGCGCAGCCGCTGGGCGAGGCCCATGTGGCCTTCGTGCGGGCGCTGTCCGGCACCGCCGCGGTGGCCATCGACAACCAGCTGCTGCTGCGCGCCCGCAAGGCGCTGCTGGAGAGCTTCATCCAGCTGGTGGCCGGCGCCATCGACGCCAAGAGCCCCTACACCGGCGGCCACTGCCAGCGCGTGCCGGCGCTGGTCAAGCTGCTGGCGCAGGCGGCCTGCGATGCCGGCAGCGGCCCCTATGCCGGCTTCACGATGAACGACGAACAGTGGGAGGCGTTGCACATCGCCGCCTGGCTGCACGACTGCGGCAAGGTCACGACGCCCGAGTACGTCGTCGACAAGGCGACCAAGCTGGAAACCCTCTACAACCGCATCCACGAGATCCGCACGCGCTTCGAGGTGCTCAAGCGCGACGTGCTCATCGAGCGGCTGCAAGCCGAGCTGGGCGAGGCCGGCACGGTCCGGGCGCGCGCCGCGGCCGCCGGCGAGCTGGCCGCGCTGGACGACGACTACGCGTTTGTCGCCGCCTGCAACCAGGACGGCGAGTTCCTGGATGCCGCCGCGGTGGCCCGGCTGCGCGCCATCGCCCAGCGGCGCTGGTGGCGCACGCTGGACGACGGGCTGGGGCTTCCGGCTCGCCCAGCCCGAGCATCTGTACCACCGCGGCGAGCTGCACAACCTCGTCGTCTCACGCGGCACGCTGACCGACGAGGAGCGCTACAAGATCAACGAGCACATCGTGGAGACCATCCGCATGCTGGAGGCGCTGCCCTTCCCGCGCCACCTGCGCGCGGTGCCCGAGATCGCCGGTGGCCACCACGAGCGCATGGACGGCCGCGGCTACCCGCGCGGCCTGCGCGGCGCGGACATGAGCCCGCTGGCGCGCATGATGGCCATTGCCGACGTGTTTGAGGCACTGACGGCCGACGACCGCCCCTACAAGCTCGGCAAGTCGCTGTCCGAGGCGCTGCACATCATGCGCCGCATGGTGGCCGAGCAGCACCTGGACGCCGAGCTGTTCGCGCTGTTCCTGCGTTCGGGTGCCTGCCTGAGCTATGCGCGGCAGTTCATGCGGCCCGAGCTGGTGGATGTGGCCGACCCCGGCGTCTACCTGTCCTGACGGTGGACGCTGAACTTCAGCGGCGCGCCCTTCAGCAGCAGGTTGCCGGCGCCGTCGTGCAGCGCGGCCTGCACCTCGTAGTCGCCGATGGGCAGGTCCACGATGGCCTCGGTGCGGCCGTCCACCAGGTCCTGGCGCTTCACGAAGCTGCCCCTGTGCGTGAACACCAGCCGGAAGTGGCCGGTGTCCTTGATCGGCGTGCCTGCCGGCGCCACGCCCAGACCGCCCAGCACGCCCAGTGACAGCGTGAAGGGACTGGACACCAGTTCCTCGTCACGCAGGTTCTTCACGTAGACCTCGGGCTGGCTCGCCCGGCGCGGTGCGGCGCGCAAGTCCTGGTACCAGGCGGCGCAGCTCGCCGCGTCGCCGG
Organism: Roseateles sp.; assembly: GCA_046289335.1. Taxonomy (GTDB): domain Bacteria; phylum Pseudomonadota; class Gammaproteobacteria; order Burkholderiales; family Burkholderiaceae_C; genus Pelomonas. Next base: position 3,074 of record JBKBVY010000164.1, read on the forward strand.
CCACCACGCGCGGACCCGGGTCGCTGCGCTTGCCGGTGACCTCGATGACGATCTCGTTGCTGAAGACGAAATAGGGCTTGTGCGCATGGTCGGCGAACAGCAGCCGCAGCGTGTGCCGGCCCGGCGGCAGGTCCAGCTCGGCGCCGGTCTGGCCCTTGCCGAAATGCTTGTGCGTGTCGGAGAAGGGGATGGGCGCCCGGTGGTCGCGCGGCAGCGGCGTGTCGATGAGGAGGTGGTGGTGGCCGGCCTTGTCGTTGACGTTGCCGGCCGGGATCACGCCCATGCCGCGGATGCCGAATTCCACCCAGAACGGCGAGCGTACGCGGTAGCCGCTCTTGAGGTTGCCGAAGTGCACCGCCACCGGCTCACGCAGGTCCACCGCGGTGCGCTGGGCCGTGTGCGCCAGCCAGCACTGGCGCTCCAGCGGATCGGTGGGCAGGGGCTCGGCCGAGGCCAGTCCGCAGAGCAGGGCCAGGCAGGCGAAAGAGGTCTTCATCCAACCCTCCGTCAAGGTGTGCGAGCCATTGTGGCGGCACGCCGTGACGGAGCGGCTGGTGAATAGTGATGACGCTCAGGCCGCCTGGCGATGGGCGTGCAGCTGCAGCTGGCCGAACAAGTCCTTGGGGTCGGGCAGCTGGGGGATCAGGTCCAGCGGCGCGCCCAGGCCCAGTTGCTGGCTGACGTCGCGCAGCAGCCGCAGCGCCGAGAAGTCTTCCAGCGCAAAGCCCACCGAGTCGAACACGGTGACCTGGCTGCTCGACTCGCGGCCGGCGGCCTGGCCGGCCAGCACGCGCCAGAACTCGGTGACGGGGAAGTCGGCCGGCATCTGCTGCATGTCGCCCTCGATGCGGCTCTGCGGCTCGAACTCGCAGATGACGCGGGCCATCTCCAGCACGCCGCGGTGCAGCTCGGTCTTGCCGGGGCAGTCGCCGCCCACGCCGTTGACGTGCATGCCCGGCTCGATCATGTCGGGCGTCAGGATGGTGGCGTTGGTCTTGTCGGCGGTGACGGTGGTGACGATGTCGGCGCCCTTGACCGCCTCGGCGGTGGAGGCGCAGACCGTCAGCGTCAGGCCCGGCGTGTGCTGCAGGTGGCGCACCAGCTTGGCGGTGGCGGCCGGGTCGATGTCGTACAGGCGCAGCTCGCGGATGCCCAGCAGGTGGTGGAAGGCCAGCGCCTGGAACTCGCTCTGCGCGCCGTTGCCGATCAGCGCCATCACGCGGCTGTCCGCGCGGGCCAGGCGCTTGGCGACCATCACCGAGGTGGCGGCGGTGCGCATGGCGGTGGTCAGCGTCAGCTCGGACAGCAGCAGCGGGGCGCCGGTGTCCACGTCGGCGAGCACGCCGAAAGCCATCACGGTCGGCAGGCCGAAGCGGTGGTTTTTGGGGTGACCGTTGACGTACTTGAAGCTGTACAGCGCCGCGTCGGCGATGGGCATCAGCTCGATGACGCCGTCGCGCGAGTGCGCTGCGACGCGGGGGGTCTTGTCGAATTCGGCCCAGCGCAGGTAGTCCGCTTCGAGGTAGGCGACCATGCGGCGCAGTAAATCGGGCAGGCCGACGCGTTGGACGATGGTGGCGACGTCTTGGGTGGTGAGCAGGTGGGTCATGGGGGATCTCCTCGGGGTTTGAAGGCATTCTTCCGAGGCAGGTCGCTAAACAGAAGATCAAATCTTGCTCAGTAATGCGAGCTTCGTTGCCACAATGGCAATGGAAATTGACGATTTGCACAAATGGACGCTCTGGACCAACAACTGCTCGCGCTGCTGCGCGCCGATGCCCGGGCCCCGGTGGCCACGCTGGCCGCCAAGCTCAAGGTCTCGCGCGGCACGGTCACCAACCGCATCGCCCGCCTGGAGGACAGTGGCGTCATCACCGGCTACACCGTGCGGCTGCGGCCCGACAGCGTGCCCGACCAGATCACGGCCTGGATGAGCATCACGGTGGAGGGCAACCGCACCCGCGAGGTGGTGTCCATGCTGCTGGGCGAGCCCGGCATCACCGGGCTGTTCGACACCAACGGTCGCTGGGACCTGCTGGCCGAGATCCGCAGCGCCAGCCTGCAGGAGCTGGCCGATGTGCTGGAGCGGGTGCGCCTCATCAAGGGCATCGCCGGCACCGAGACCTCCATCCACCTGCAGAGCTACAAGCTGTCCTGATGCCGGCTCGGCTATCGTGCTGTCGCTTGCTGTTGACCCGAACATGATCCCTGCCTCCCTTCGCCGCGCCTGTGCCGCGGCCCTTGTCGTCCTGCTGGCCGGCTGCGCGGTGATGCAATCGCCGGCCCCCCAGCCCCCCGTCGTCCTGACCCCGCCGGTGGAGCCGCCGCCCGTCGTCAAGCCCGCGCCCAAGCCGCCCCGCATCGGCCTGGCGCTGGGCGGCGGCGCGGCGCGCGGCTTTGCGCACATCGGCGTCATTCAGGTGCTGGAGGAGAACGGCATCAAGGTGGACCTGGTGGCCGGCACCTCGGCCGGCAGCCTGGTGGCGTCGCTCTACGCCTCGGGCAAGGGCGGGAGGGAGCTGCAGCAGCTGGCCGAGACCATGGACGAGGGCGCCATCACCGACTGGTCCTTCCCGCTGCGCGGCCTGATCCGCGGCGAGGCGCTGGCGCGCTACATCCGCGACAAGACGGGCGGCCGGGCCATCGAGCAGATGGCGCTGCCGCTGGGCATCGTCGCCACCGACCTGTCCGACGGCTCGGCCATCCTGTTCCGCAGCGGCGACACCGGCACCGCGGTGCGCGCGTCCAGCGCCGTGCCGGCGGTGTTTCAGCCGGTGCGCATCGGCCAGCGCGAGTACGTGGACGGCGGCCTGGTGTCGCCGGTGCCGGTGCGCTTCGCGCGCGAGATGGGCGCGCAGCTGGTGGTGGCCGTGGACATCAGCTCGCCGCCCGAGAAAGACCCGCCGGGCGATGCCTTCCGCATGCTGATGCAGACCTTCGCCATCATGGGCCGCAGCATCAACAGCTTCGAGCTGCGCGACGCCGACGTGCTGATCCGCCCGCGGCTGGACGGCGTGGCCAGCGCCGACTTCACGGCCCGCCGCCGTGCCATCCAGGCCGGGCGCGACGCGGCGCAGGCGGTGCTGCCGCTGCTGAAACAGCGCATCGCCGAGAAAACGCGCTAGGGCCTGCTCCCGTCGTGTTAACAGGCCCTAGACATGGACGCCCAGACGCCGCTGTTCCCGCTCAATGCCGTGCTGTTCCCGGGCGGCTGGCTGCCGCTGCGCATCTTCGAGCCGCGCTACCTGGACATGGTGCAGCGCTGCCATGCGCAGGGCCAGCCCTTCGGCGTGGTGCTGCTCACGCAGGGGCAGGAGGTGCGGCAGCGCGACGGCGAGGGCTTCAGCCGCGAGGGCTTCCACGAGGTCGGCACGCTGGCCCGCATCGAGCGCTTCGAGCGCGAGCAGCCCGGGCTGATCCGCATCGCCGTGCGCGGCACGCAGCGCTTCCGGCTGCAGGCGTCGCGTTGCCTGAGCCACGGGCTGTGGGTGGGTGAGGCGGTGCCCCTGCCCGACGATCCCGCGGTGGCCGTGCCGCCCGACCTGGCGCTGGCCGCGCGGCAGCTGCAAGACCTGCTGGCCGGCTGGCGCGAGCGCATGGCGCCCGACGAGCTGCCCCTGCAGCCGCCCCATGCCTGGAGCGACGCTGGCTGGCTGGCCAACCGCTGGGCCGAGCTGCTGCCCATGCCGCCGGACGATCGCCAGCGGCTGATGGTCATGGACAACCCGCTGCTGCGGCTGGAACTGGTGGTGGACCGGCTGGACGCGATCAGCGCGGCGCGTTGAGCCGGTTCAGCGGCCCAGCCAGTCCGTCAGCACCCCCAGCACCTCGGCCTGCTCCGGCTCGTTGAAGATCTCGTGGTACAGCGCCGGCCAGGGCTGCGTGGCCACCACCTGCGACGGTGCGGCCGCGGCAAAGGCCTCGCTGCCGCGCGGTGCGACGCAGCGGTCCGCGCCGGCCCACATCAGCAGCGTGGGCGTGGCCCAGCGGGGCGCATCGGCCAGCACGCGCTCGCCGGCGTCGACGATGAAGCGCGTCAGCCTTGCGGTGATGCGGTCGTGCACCAGCGGATCGGTCTCGTAGGCCTGCACGACGGCTGCGTCGCGGCTGATCCATGCCGGCTTCAGGCCGTTGCCGACCGCCAGGCCCGGCGCCAGGTTCTCGGCCAGCGCCAGCGCGAACTTCTGGCCCGCCGACAGGCCGGCATCCAGCGCCGGCGACGACAGCACCAGGCCGTCCAGCGGCCGGCTCCAGGCGGCCGGCTGCAGCGCCAGCGCCTCGGCGGCGAAGCGCGCGGCCACCAGGCCGCCCATGCTGTGGCCCAGCAGCGCAAAGCGCGTGCCGGGTCGGCGCACGGCGTCGATGACGCGGGCGGTGTCGCGCAGCAGCGCGTCGGCGTCGGGGATGTCGCCGCGCTTGCCCTCGCTGCGGCCGTGGCCGCGCTGGTCCCAGCCATGCACCGACCAGCCCTGGCCGGCCAGCGCCCGCGCCACATGCTCGTAGCGGCCGATGTGCTCGCCGAGTCCGTGGATGATGAGGATCTGCCCCCGCTCCGCGGCCGCGGCGGGCCAGTGGCGGGTGTGGAGCTGGAGGCCGTCGTCGGTGGTCAGCGTCATCGCGCCAGTGTGCACCAGGACCCCGGAAACGACACAGCCCGGCGCTTGCGCACTGGGCTGCGGAGCGGCCGGCGGGATGGCGGCCGGGGGGGTGTGGCCGATCAGGCGGCGCGCGTG
>JBKBVY010000165.1:0-7759 GCA_046289335.1 Roseateles sp.
GCGGTGGTGAACCAGTCGGGCGCCTGCGCATGCACCGCATGGCTGACGATGCGGGCGATGGGCTGCAGGCCGCGGGCCTTGGCGGTGCTCTCTCGCATGAGCACCAGCGCGGCGGCACCATCGGAGATGCTGCTCGACGTGGCGGCGGTGATGGCGCCGTCCTTCTTGAACGCGGGCTTGAGCGTAGGGATCTTGTCCAGCTTGGCCTTGAAGGGCTGCTCGTCGTACTTGACGACGGTGTCGCCCTTGGGTGAGCTGATCGTCACCGGCGCCATCTCCCAGTCGAAGCTGCCGTCCTCGTTGGCGGCCTTGGCGCGCTGCGTGGAGGCGATGGCGTACTGGTCCATGGCCTCGCGGCTGAAGCTGTACTTGGCCACGCACTGCTCGGCGAACACGCCCATGGCCTTGCCGCGCTCGTAGGCGTCTTCCAGGCCGTCCAGCGCCATGTGGTCATAGACGGCGCTGGCACCGTACTTGATGCCCTTGCGCGCAAACATCAGGTGCGGCGCGTTGGTCATGCTCTCCATGCCGCCGGCCACCATGACCTCGGCCGAGCCGGCCTTGAGCATGTCGTGGGCCAGCATCATCGTGCGCATGCCCGAGCCGCACATCTTGCTCAGCGTCACGGCGCCGGCCGAGTCGGGCAGGCCCGCCTTGCGCACGGCCTGGCGCGCCGGCGCCTGGCCCTGGCCGGCCATCAGGCAGCAGCCCATCAGCACCTCGTCGACGGCGTCGCCCGGCACGCCCGCGCGCTCGACGGCGGCCTGGATGGCCACGGCCCCCAGCTCCCAGCCGGCCAGGCCGGCGAAATCACCCAGCAGGCCGCCGATGGGGGTGCGGGCGGCGGACACGATGACGATGGCATCGGACATTTCCAGTCTCCGTTGATGAACGAAGCCGCCATTGTGGCGCGCGGTTTCAGCGGATTACGGCAGGCAGTGCGGGGCGAGGCCCCCTCACACCCACAACCGGTACGCCCAGAAGGCCTCTTCCGTCTGCATGCGTCGGCGCAGGTCCTCGGGGCTGAAGCCGGTGAGACGGCGCGTCTCGCGGCACAGATGGGACTGGTCGGCGTAGTCGGTCTCGGCGGCGATGTCGGCCCAGTTGAAGCCAGGCTGGCCATCGGCCGCCGCCACCGCATAGAAGGCCCGCTCGGCGCGCGACACGGCGCGCAGCTCGCGCATCGGCAGCCCAGCCCAGGCCTTGATGCGCCGCTCCAGCTGCCGCAGGCTGCGCCCGGCCGCACTGGTGGCGGCGCGCACGGCCAGCGCCTCGCTCCAGGCGCTGTAGCGGTGCCCCGGTTGCTGCGCGCCCAGCGCCTGCCAGCGCGGCACGAGGAAGGCCTCCAGCAGCTGCAGCCGCGCGGCGTCGTCCGGCGCGGCGGACATCGCGTCCAGCCACTCGCGCCAGTCGGCCGGCAGCAGCCCGCGCGGGTCGCTGATGCGGTTCACATGGCGGTCCAGCGCAATGCCCGTCAGTGCCGTGAACGCGTCGGGCAGCATCAGCAGCTTGAAGGCCCACATCTCGCCGGGGTTGCGCGTGTGCGAGGGCAGCGTGAAGGGGCCGCCGAACAGCACCGGCGCGTCCGCGTAGTCCGGCGTCGGCGCCGAGAAGCCCGGCGTGGCCAGCCAGTCGCTGCGGCCCTGGGCCCACCAGAACAGGCAGACCAGCGGCGTGGCCGGGAAGTAGTTCTCGCGCTGCGCGCCGTCCAGCGCGCGGCCACGGGTGTCGCGCAACATCACCGCGCGCACGCAGCCCGCGAGCGACAGCGGTGGGAGCCAGAGCCGGGTGCCGACGTCGTCCATGCGACCAGTGTCGCATTCGTTCAAGACCCCGCCGGGGCAGCCGGCGCACGATGCGCCCATGACTTCACTGACCTGGAACGACCTGCCGACCCACCCCACCCGCTGGTGGGGGCTGCCCGCGCTGATGGCCATGCGCCGCGACTACCTGGCCGTCATCGCGCGGCAGCAGGCGCTGGGCGATCTCGCGGCGCAGCGCATCCTCGGCGAGCGCGGCGTGGACGTGTTCGACCCCGAGCTCGTGCGCGCCATCATGGTGGACCACGCCGACGCGCTGGTGCGCTGGGAGCGCGGCCCCGAGGTGTTCTCGGACCTGATGGGCCAGTCCGTGCTCGTCACCGAGGGCAGCACCTGGCAGCGCCAGCGCCGCATGCTGATGCCGGCGTTCACGCCCAAGCGCGTGGCCGGCTACGCGGCGCTGATGACCGAGGCCGCCACCGCGGGGCTGGACGCGGTACGCCCCGGCGATGTGGGCATGGACGCGCTGTTCAGCCACCTGACCATGGACGTCATCTCACGCACGCTGTTCAGCACGCCCATCGGCAGCGACACGGCGGCCGCCGCGCACGCGGTGCAGGTGCTCAGCGAGACGGCCCTGGCCGAGATGTTCTGGCCCGTCACGCTGCCCGACTGGTTGCCGCTGCCGGGCAAGGCCGCGAAGCGGCACGCGAGCCGGCTGCTGCACGGGCTGCTGGGTGGCCACATCGCTGCGCGCCAGGCCTCGGGCGACGAGGGCCGGACCGACCTGCTCGGCATGTTGAAGGCCTTGCGCGACGACGCCACCGGCGAGGCGCTGTCGCCGCAGGAGGTGTATGACCAGTGCATGGTGAGCTTCCAGGCCGGCCACGAGACCAGCGCGACGGCGCTGGTGTGGTGGAGCTGGCTGCTGGCGGCCCACCCGGACATCCAGGCCCGGGCGCGCGCCGAGGTCGACGCCGTGCTGGGCGGCCGCGTGCCGACGGCCGACGACGCGGGCGCGCTGCCGCTGCTGTCCGCGACGCTGAAGGAGGCGATGCGGCTCTACCCGCCCGTCGCCGCCATCATGACGCGGCGGCTGACGCGCGACATCACCGTCGGCGGCGTGCTGCTGCCGGCCCGCTCGCTGGTGCGCGTGACGCCCTGGCTGCTGCATCGCGACCCGCGCTGGTGGCCGGACGCGCTGGCCTTCACGCCCGAGCGCTTTCTGCCCGGCGGGCACGAGATTGCGCGCGGCGCCTACATCCCCTTCGGCCTGGGGCCGCGCGTCTGCCTGGGCCAGCATTTCGCCGTGCTGGAGATGACGCTGATCGCGGCGCTGCTGCTGCAGCGCTTCACGCTGACGCCGCTGGGCGCCGAGGCGCCGAAGCCGCGCATGGGCGTCACGTTGCGGCCGGAGGGCGGCTTGAGGCTGAGCTTGGCTCAGCGATAGAAGGCTTCGACCTGGCCCTTGAGCTTGATCGTTAGCGGCCGACCCTTGCGGTCCAGCGTCTTGCCGGCGGGCACCTTGATCCAGCCTTCGCTGATGCAGTACTCCTCCACGTCGTGGCGCTCCTTGCCGTTGAAGCGGATGCCGATGTCGTGCTCGAAGACGGCGGCGACGTGGTGGGGGCTGCGCGGGTCCACGCTGAGATGGTCGGGCAGTGCGGGGCGGGTGTCGGACATGGGGATCGCGTTGCGTGTCGGAAGGCCCGGCATTGTGGCGCGCCCCGGGAGTTTCCCGATGTGTCCTGCGGCACCCCGCCCAGAACGACGGAAACTCCGCGCCGTTCCCGCACAGGAGACCCCATGTTGAAGACCACCCGCCGCGCGGTGCTGGGCGCCATCAGCGCCGCGACACTCGCGCTGACCGCCGACCCCACCTGGGCCGCGCCCGCCAAGCAAGCCGACCGCTGGCAGATCCCCGTCCACACCAAGAAGCTGGCCAACGGGCTGACCGTGGTCATCTCGCCCGACGCGAGCAGCCCCACCGTGGGCATCAGCGTGGTCTACAAGGTGGGCATGCGGCTGGAGCCGCGCAACCGCACCGGCTTCGCGCACCTGTTCGAGCACCTGATGTTCCAGGGCACGCCCAAGGCGCCCAAGGGCGTGTTCGACCAGGTCATCACCTCGGGCGGCGGCAACAACAACGGCTCCACGCGTCCCGACTTCACCAACTACATCGAGACCGCGCCGTCCTCCGCGCTGGAAGCCATCCTGTGGCTGGAGGCGGACCGCATGACCACGCTGGACTTCAACCCGACCACGCTGAAGAACCAGCAGGACGTCGTGAAGGAGGAGATCCGCGTCAACGTGCAGAACCAGCCCTACGGCGGCTTCATGTGGCTGGACATCTCGGCGCTGGCCTTCGACAAGTGGGAAAACGCCCACGACGGCTACGGCAGCTTCGTCGACCTGGAGAACGCCAACCTGGACGACGTGCGCGCCTTCCACCGCGACTTCTACGGCCCCAACAACGCGGTGCTGTCCATCGCCGGCGACGTGACGCCGGCCCAGGGCTTTGCGCTGGCCGAGAAGTACTTCGGCAAGATCGCCGCCCGCCCCACGCCCAAGCCCACCGACTTCCGCGAGGGACTGAACACCCAGGAGCGCCGCCTGACCCAGCCCGACAAGCTGGCCCAGGTGCCGGCCATCGCCGCCGCCTGGAAGCTGCCCGACCGCGGCAGCAAGGACCAGGCGCCCTTCGCCGTGCTGGGCCAGCTGCTGGCCGGCGGCGACGCCTCGCGGCTGTACCAGGGCCTGGTCAAGGGCCGCGAGCTGGCGCTGAACGTCAACTCGCTCTACGGCCTGACCAGCATCTGGGAGTACGACGGCCCCAGCCTGTTCACCGTGTTCGCGCTCTACAAGCCGACGACGAACGCCGACGCACTGCTGGCCGGCATCGACGAGGAGGTAGCCCGCATCGTCAAGGAGGGCGTGGACGACGCCACGCTGAAGAACCTCAAGACCGCCCTGCTGGCCGACTGGTACAACGACCTGGAGATGTTCCTGCGCCGCGCCGACCGCCTGGCCAAGCTGCAGGCGCTGTGGGGCGACGCCAACGTCGTCAACAAGGTGCCGGGCTGGATCAACGCCGTCACCTCGGCCGACGTGCAGCGCGTGGCCGCCACCTACCTGACCCAGGCCAACCGCTCGGTCATCGACCGCAAGCCCGCCGCCATGCTGGCCGCGCCTGCTCCCGCCGCCAAGCCGGCCTCGCAACCCTGATGCGCGGAGACGTCATGAAGCACACCGCCTCCTCCTCTCCCCTGTTCCGCCTCGGCGCCGTGGCCGCCACGCTGGCCCTGGCCTTCACCGCCCAGGCCGCCACCGTGCCGCTGCCGGCCGAACTCCCGCCCTTCGCCAAGGACAAGCCGCTGGCCGTGCCCAAGATCACCCAGCAGACCCTGCCCAACGGGCTGCAGGTCTGGGTGGTGCCGCGCGACGGCATCCCGCGCGTGGACTTCGTGCTGGCCGTGCGCGGCGCCGGCTTCGGCGCCGACGCGCCGGACGCACCGGGCCGCGCCAAGCTGCTGGCCGGCCTGCTGTCCGAGGGCACGGCGCAGCGCAGCTCCAAGCAGATCGCCGAGGCCGCCCAGGCCATGGGCGGCAGCCTTGGCGCGGGCGCCAGCAACGACGGCATCAGCGTGTTCGGCAACGCGCTGGCCTCGCACGCCGGCAGCATGCTGAAGCTGCTGGCCGAGGTGGCCCGCCAGCCGGCCTTCCCGGCAGGCGAAGTGCAGCTGGCCAAGACCAATGCGCTGCAAGGCCTGAAGGCCGCCAGCACGCAGCCGGGCTTCCGCGCCGCCAAGGCACTGGACGGCGCCATCTACGGCGACCACGCCTACGGCCGCACGCAGGAGACCGAGGCCGCCATCAACGCGGTGACGGCCGAGGGCCTGCGCGCCGAGCATGCCAGGCGCTTCCGCCCCGACCGCGCGCTGCTGGTCATCACCGGCCGCATCGCGCCGGCCCAGGCGATGGCGCTGGCGCGCGAGGCCTTCGGCGACTGGCAGGCCAGCGGCGAGGCCCTGCCCGAGCTGCCGGCGCCGGCCGCCAGCCGGCCGGTGCAGCGCCTGCTGCTGGAGCGCCCCGGCAGCGTGCAGGCCACGCTGCGCCTGGGCCGCCCGGGCATTGCGGCCCAGCACGACGAGCAGGTCGCGCTGCGCCTGACCAGCACCATCCTGGGCCAGGGCTTCTCCAGCCGCGTGAACCAGAACCTGCGCGAGGAGAAGGGCTACACCTACGGCGCCCGCGCCGGCGGCCAGTCCTCGCGCGTGGGCGGCGCCATCACCGGCGGCGCCGATGTGCGCAACGAGGTGACCGCCGCGGCCATGACGGAGTACATCAAGGAGTACCGCCGCATCGGCAGCGAGCCCGTGCCCGAGGCCGAGCTGGCGATGAACAAGCGCTACATGGCGGGCAGCTACCTCGTCAGCACCCAGCTGCAGGGCTCGCTGGGCCGCCAGCTGGCCGGCAACTGGCTGGTGGGCCTGCCGGCCGAGTTCCTCGGCAACTTCGTGCCGGCGCTGCAGAAGGTCACGGCGGCCGAGGTACAGGCGGTCGGCCGGAAGTACTTCAACCCCGACGAGCAGAGCTGGGTGGTGGTGGGTGACCCGGCCAAGATCGCCGATCAGCTGAAGGGCTTCGGCGAGTTCACGACGGTCAAGCCCTGACCGGGCCGCGCCGGCCGCCTGTCGGCCGGCGCGCGGCCTCAAGGCCCGGCGAAGCGCCGCGCGGGGTCGTAGGGGAACACGTCGTGCACATGGCCCGCGCGGATGCGGGCCTGGTGCGCCTGCCAGAAGCCGACGTCCAGCAGCTCGGCATGGTGGCGCATGAAGACCTCGCGCACGCGCGGATCGCCCAGCAGGAAGGGGCCGAAGGTCTCGGGGAACACGTCGCGCGGCGCGACCGGCCACCAGACCTCGCCGGACAGTTCCTCCTCCTCGTTGCGCGGCGCCGGCACGCGGCGGAACTGGCAGTCGGTCAGGTACTCGATCTCGTCGTAGTCGTAGAACACCACCTTGCCGTGGCGGGTCACGCCGAAGTTCTTCCACAGCATGTCGCCGGGAAAGATGTTCGCGGCCACCAGGTCCTTGATCGCGTTGCCGTACTCGATGACGGCGCGCTCGCGCTGCTCGGGCGTGGCGTCCTGCAGGTAGAGGTTGAGCGGCACCATGCGGCGCTCGATGTAGAGGTGGCGGATGACCAGGTCGTCGCCGCTCTCCTCGATCAGGCTGCCGCAGAAGTGCTTGAGCTCCGCCACCAGCGCATCCTCGAAGCGCTGGCGCGGGAAGGCCACGCGCGTGTACTCCAGCGTGTCGGCCATGCGGCCCACGCGGTCGTGCGTCTTCACGAGCAGGTATTTGGCCTGCACCTGCTCGCGCGTGGTGTCCTTCTGCGGCGGGTAGAAGTCCTTGATGACCTTGAAGACGAAGGGCCAGCTGGGCAGGTCGAATACCAGCATGACCATGCCCTTGATGCCGGGGGCGATGCGGAACTTGTCGCTGCTGTGCTTCAGGTGGCGCAGGAAGTCGCGGTAGAACAGGTTCTTGCCCTGCTTCTGCAGCCCCAGCGCCGCGTAGATCTCGGAGCGCGGCTTGCGCGGCATCAGCGAGCGCAGGAAGGCGACAAAGGCGCTGGGCACGGCCATGTCGACCTGGAAGTAGGCGCGCGCGAAGCTGAACAGCATCAGCAGGTCGTCCTCGCCGAACAGGGCCGCATCGATGGTGAAGCGGCCGCTGGCGTCATCGCGCAGGATGGGCAGCGCGAACGGCAGCTCGCTGAAGCCGTTGATGATCTTGCCGACCACGTAGGCGCCCTTGTTGCGGAAGAACAGGCTGGACAGCACCTGCAGCTGGAAGTTGGGCCGCCAGCGGAAGTCGCCCAGCTGCCGCGTCACGGCGGCCAGCACCCGGTCGACGTCGCGCGGCAGGTCGACGAACTCGCCGTCCAGCTGGAAGTTGGTGATGACGCGTGCCACCGTCTCGCGCAGCGTGGCC
>JBKBVY010000166.1:0-7656 GCA_046289335.1 Roseateles sp.
GGCCCAGCTTGCCGAAGGCGGCCACGCGCAGGTTCATCAGGATCAGGCTGGCGAAGCCGCCCGGCGCGTACATCACCATGAACAGGAAGATCAGGCCCAGGTAGAGCAGCCAGGCCTTGGTCAGCTCCGACAGCAGCACGCTGCAGATGACCATCAGCACCGCGCCGATGATGGGGCCGAAGAAGAACATCGCGCCGCCCAGGAAGGTGAACAGCAGGTAGGCGCCCGAGCGCGCCGCATGCAGCACATCGGCGCCGTTGACGATCTCGGTGTTGATGGCGCCCAGACCACCCGCGATGCCGGCGAAGAAGCCCGAGATGGTGAACGCGAGGAAGCGCACCCAGTGCGTGTCGTAGCCGACGAACTCGACCCGCTCGGGGTTGTCGCGCACGGCGTTGAGCATGCGGCCCAGCGGCGTGCGCGTCAGCGCGAACATGGCCGCCGTGCAGATGAAGCAGTAGACGGCCACGAGGTAGTAGACCTGGATCTGCGGGCCGAACGTGATGCCCATGACCGGCTGGCCGATGACGCGGTTGCTGGACACGCCGCCCTCGCCGCCCGAGAACTCCGGCAGCATCAGCGCCAGCGCGAACACCAGCTCGCCGATGCCCAGCGTGATCATCGCGAACGGCGTGCCGGCCTTCTTGGTCGACACATAGCCCAGGAAGACCGCGCAGGCCAGGCCGGCCAGGCCGCCCACCAGCGGCATCAGGCTGACCGGGATGCCCAGCGTGCCGGCGCCCGCCATGTTCAGCGCATGGATGGTCAGGAAGGCGCCCATGCCGCTGTAGACGGCGTGGCCGAAGCTCAGCATGCCGCCCTGGCCCAGCAGGATGTTGTAGGCCAGGCAGGCGATGATGCCGATGCCCATCTGCGTGAGCATGGTCTGGGCCAGGCCGCTGGTCCAGATGCGCGGCGCGACGAACAGGATGACCGCGAACAGGCCCCAGACGATCCAGCGCCCGACGTTCAGCGGCTTGAAGTGGAACTCTTTGGCCTTCATCAGTCCTCCCGCGTGCCCAGGAGGCCCTTGGGCCGGAAGATCAGGATCAGCACCATCAGCAGATACGGCAGGATGGGCGCCACCTCGGTCATCGTCAGCCGCAGCAGCGGGTAGCCGGGCGTGCTGGGCGTGACGGCCAGGCCCAGCGACGTGAACAGGCTGGCCAGCGAGCTGTTGACCGTCAGCGGCAGCGTCTGCAGCAGGCCCACGACCAGCGAGCCGACGAAGGCACCGGCCAGCGAGCCGATGCCACCCACGACGACGACGACGAAGATGATGGCGCCGATGAAGGCCGCCATGTTGGGCTCGGTCACGAAGGTGATGCCGCCCACCACGCCGGCCAGCCCGGCCAGCGCGCAGCCGCTGCCGAACACCAGCATCAGCACGCGCGGCACGTTGTGACCCAGCGCCTCGACCATCTCGGGATGCGTCAGCGACGCCTGGATGACCAGGCCCACGCGGGTGCGCGTCAGCAGCAGCCACAGCGCCAGCAGCATCAGCAGCGCCACGGCCATCATGAAGACCTTGGTGAGCGGGAAGTTGGAGCACACCGCACCCACGCAGGCCTCGGGCGGCGCCTTGCCCAGCATCAGCGACATGCCCTGCAGCGGATGCGAAACGATGGTGAAGGCCGAGCCCTGCAGCTCCGGCGGCGGCGTGAACGGCACGGCGGTGCGGCCCCAGATCAGCTGCACCAGCTCCAGGATGACGTAGGACAGGCCGAAGGTGATCAGCAGCTCCGGCACATGGCCGAACTTGTGCACGCGCCGCAGCGCCAGCCGCTCGAAGCCCGCGCCCAGCAGGCCCACGGCCAGCGGCGCCAACAGCAGCGCCAGCCAGAAGCCCATCACGCCCACCAGCGTGTAGGCGATGTAGGCGCCGACCATGTAGAAGCTGGCATGGGCGAAGTTCAGCACGCCCATCATGCTGAAGATCAGCGTCAGGCCCGAGCTGAGCATGAACAGCAGCAGCCCGGAGGACAGGCCGTTCAGCAGGTTGATGAAGACTTGATCCAAGACTCGACCCTCAAGAAATCACGCTCCGAGTTGGTTCGGATGGCGTCGCGAGCGGGCCGAGGTGGCGTCGAGACGCGCAACCGCACTCCCGTGCGGTGAGCATCGCAGGCGCCAGATCGGCTCGCGCAGCAGCCAGACGGATCAACTCGGCCGCTTCATCTGGCAGGACGTGGGGGTCGACGACACATAGCTGTCGTACTGCTTGACCGGCACCAGCGTCATGCCCGTCTTCTCGGGGCTGTAGGGATGCTTGGCGTCCGTCTTCTGCCAGACCGTGATGAACAGCGGCTGCTGCAGCTGGTGGTCGGTCTTGCGCATGGTGACCTCGCCGTTGAAGCCCTTCACCGACAGGCCTTCCATCGCCGCGGCGACCTTGACCGGGTTGGTGGACTTGGCGTTGGCCATGGCCTGGCTCAGCATCGTATAGATGTTGTAGATGCTGAGCGTGTACATGTCGTCGTTGAACCTCTGGTTGTACTCGTCCGCCAGCTTCTGGATCTCGCCGCCCATGTTGTAGTGGCTGTAGGCCACCTGGAACACGCGGCCCGCGCCGCCGGTGCCCAGCGCGGTGGGCGTGCCGGTCACGCCGGTGTAGTAGGTGAAGAACTTGCCGTTGTAGCCGGCCTCGTTGGCGGCCTTGACCAGCAGCGCCAGGTCGGAGCCCCAGTTGCCGGTGATGACGGTGTCCGCACCGCTGGCCTTGATCTTGGCGACGTAGGGCGCGAAGTCGCGCACCTGGGCCAGCGGATGCAGGTCCTCGCCGACGATCTGGATGTCCGGGCGCTTGCGCGCCAGCGTCTCCTTGGCGTACTTGGCGACCTGATGGCCGTGGGCGTAGTTTTGGTTCAGCAGGAAGACCTTCTTGACGTCCGGCTGGTCCTTGATGAAGGACGACATGGCCTCCATCTTCATCGACGTGTCGGCGTCGAAGCGGAAGTGCCAGTAGCTGCACTTGCTGTTGGTCAGGTCGGGGTCCACCGCGGAGTAGTTCAGATAGACGATCTCCTTGCCCGGGTTGCGCTCGTTGTGCTTGGTGACAGCATCGCTGAGCGCCAGCGCGACGCTGGAGCCGTTGCCCTGCATGATGTAGCGGATGCCCTGGTCGGCGGCGGCCTTCAACAGGTTCAGCGACTCGGCGGGGCTGAGCTTGTTGTCGAAGGTGACCACCTCGAACTTCACGCCGGCCGGATTGCTCTTGTTGAACTTCTCGCCCAGGAACTGGAAGGTCTTGACCTGGTTCTGGCCCACCGGGCCCATCAGGCCGGAGAGTGCGTCGATGTAGGCGAGCTTGACGGTCTCGCCTTTCTGCGCCTGCGCTGCGCCGGCGGCGAACGCGAGGGCCGTGGCGGCCATCAGCGTGCGCAAGGGGAAGCGGGCCGAGGTGATGTCGAACATGCTTGTCTCCTGGGGTTGTGACGGGAACGGAACTTGAGAGGCCTGACGCCGCGCTCAGGCGGTCGGCAGGCGGTGGTCCTTGAGCTGCTCGCGCAGCTTCAGCTTCTGGATCTTGCCGGTGGCCGTGTGTGGGATCTCGCTGACGAAGACCACATCGTCGGGCACCTGCCACTTGGCGATGCGGCCCTCGTAGAAGGCCAGCAGCTCCTCGCGCGTGACGCTGGCGTCGGGCTTCTTCACGACGACCAGCAGCGGCCGCTCGTCCCACTTCGGATGGCGGGCCGCGATGGCGGCGGCCTCGTGCACGGCCGGGTGGGCCATGGCGATGTTTTCCAGGTCGATGGACGAGATCCATTCGCCGCCGGACTTGATGACGTCCTTGCTGCGGTCCGTGATCTGCATGAAGCCATCGGCATCGATGGTGGCCACGTCGCCGGTCGGGAACCAGCCCGGCTCGCCGTCCACGCTGACCAGCGGCGATGCGTCGCTCTTGAAGTACTGGCTGATGACCCAGTGGCCACGCACCACCAGGTTGCCCGAGCTGGTGCCGTCCCAGGGCAGCGAGCGGCCGTCGTCGTCGATGATGGCCATGTCCACGCCGTAGACCACCCGGCCCTGCTTCTCCAGCAGGCGCTGCTGCGCTTCGGGCGGCAGGCTGAGCTGGCGCGTCGTCAGCTTGGACAGCGTGCCCAGCGGCGACATCTCGGTCATGCCCCAGGCGTGGATGACCTCGATGCCGTAGTCCCGCTGCAGCGAGGCCATCATGGCCGGCGGGCAGGCCGCGCCGCCGATGACGGTGCGCTTGAAGCTGCTGAACTTCAGGCCGTTGGCCTTCACGTGGTTCAGCAGTCCCAGCCAGACGGTGGGCACGCCGGCGCTGAACGTGACCTGCTCGCCCTCGAACAGCTCGTACAGGCTCTTGCCGTCCAGGTGCGGCCCGGGCAGCACCAGCTTGAAGCCCACCAGCGCCGCGCTGTAGGGCAGGCCCCAGGCGTTGACGTGGAACATGGGCACGACCGGCAGCACCACGTCGCGGCTGGAGCAGTCCATCGCATCCGGCAGCGCCGACGCATAGGCATGCAGCACGGTGGAGCGGTGGCTGTAGACGGCGCCCTTGGGATTGCCGGTGGTGCCCGACGTGTAGCAGATGCTGGACGCGGTGTTCTCGTCGAAGCTGGGCCAGGTGTAGTGGCCGTCCTCGGCGGCCAGCAGGTCGTCGAAGCACAGCAGGCCGGGAATGGCGCTGGCCGCCGGCATGTGGGCGCGCGAGGTCATCAGCACGAAGTGCTGCACGCTCTTGAGCAGCGGCGCGATCTTCTCGACCAGCGGCAGGAAGGTCGCGTCGAAGCACAGCACGCGGTCTTCCGCGTCGTTGGCGATCCAGACGATCTGCTCCGGGAACAGCCGCGGGTTGATGGTGTGGCAGACCAGGCCCGAGCCCGACGTGCCGTAATAGATCTCCAGGTGGCGGTGGCCGTTCCAGGCCAGCGTGCCCACGCGGTCGCCGGGCTGGCAGCCCAGCCGCGCGAACGCCTGTGCCGCCTGCCGCGAACGCTGCGCAACCTCGCGCCAGTTGCTGCGATGCAGGTCGCCTTCGACCCGCTTGCTGACGATCTCGGTCTCGCCCGCGTGCCGTTCGGCGTGCGTCAGCAACGACGAGATCAGCAGCGGCCCCGACATCATCCGGCCCATCAATGCCATGGTTGTCTCCTGTCGGCCTTATCGGCTCAGTCTAGCCCGCGGTTTCACGCGAGGAACGTCACAACCGCGACCTTCGCACCCCGGGGAAACACCCAGCCGGCCCAGGGCCAAACCGGCCTTACTAAACTGCCGCGATGAAACCGCTGGATGGCCTTGCCTGGACCAACCGCTTCGCCGCGCTGGGGCCTGATTTCTTCACCGAGCTGCCCGCCCAGGGCCTGCCCGACCCGCACTGGGTGGCGCACAGCCCGGCCTGCGCCGAGTTGCTGGGCTGGCCGGCCGACTGGCCGACGCGGCACGACGCGCTGGCCGTGTTTGCCGGCAACGCCGCCTGGCCCGGCATGCGGCCGCTGGCCAGCGTCTACAGCGGCCACCAGTTCGGCGTCTGGGCCGGCCAGCTGGGCGACGGCCGGGCGCTTTGGCTGGGCGAGGTGGACACGCCGGCCGGCCCGCATGAGCTGCAGCTCAAGGGCGGCGGCCTGACGCCCTACTCCCGCCGCGGCGACGGCCGGGCCGTGCTGCGTTCGTCCATCCGCGAGTTCCTGTGCTCCGAGGCCATGGCCGCCCTGGGCGTGCCCACCACGCGGGCGCTGTGCATCACCGGCTCGGCGCTGCCGGTGCGGCGCGAGACGGTCGAGACCGCGGCCGTCGTCACGCGGGTGGCGCCCAGCTTCATCCGCTTCGGCCATTTCGAGCACTTCGCCCACCACGACCAGCATGACGCGCTGCGTCGGCTGGCCGACTGGTTCATCGCCCACCACGCGCCCGAATGCGCCGAGGCGCCCGAGCCGGCGGTGGCGCTGCTGCAGAAGGTGTCGCTGCAGACGGCCGACCTGATCGCCCACTGGCAGGCCCTCGGCTTCTGCCACGGCGTCATGAATACCGACAACATGTCCATGCTGGGCCTGACGCTGGACTACGGGCCGTTCGGCTTCATGGATGCCTTCGACCCCGGCCATGTCTGCAACCACAGCGACGACCGCGGCCGCTACGCCTATGCGCGCCAGCCGTCCGTCGCGTTCTGGAACCTGCATGCGCTGGCGCAGGCGCTGCTGCCGCTGCTGAACGGCGAGCCCGAGGCGGCGGGCGAACGGCTGCTGGAGGCGGTGGAGGCCTACCGCGAGCGTTTCGCCAGCCAGATGCTGATGCGCATGCGCGCCAAGCTGGGCCTGCAAGGCGAGGACGCCGCCGACCAGGTCCTCATCGACGACCTGCTGCGGTTGATGGCCGCCTCCGGCGCCGACTTCACGATCACGTTCCGGCGCCTGTCCCGGGCCTTGACGGACGCCGAGCCGCTGCGCAACCTGTTCATCGACCGCGCCGCGCTGGACGCCTGGCTGGCCCGCTGGCGTAACCGCACCGCGCCGGACGCCGAGGCCCGCATGCTGGCCGTCAACCCGGCCGTGGTGCTGCGCAACCACCTGGCCGAGGGCGCCATCCGCGCCGCGCAGGCGGGCGACTTCGGCGAGACCGACCGGCTGCTGAACGTTCTGAGCCGCCCGTTCGACGAACCCGAGAACCCCCAGGACGCGGCCCTGCCGCCCGACTGGGCCCGCAGCCTCGAAGTCTCCTGTTCCTCATGAGCCACGACACCGACAAGACCTACCCCGTCCAGAAGACCGACGCCGAATGGCGCGCGCAGCTGGACCCCATGCAGTACCAGGTCGCCCGCCATGCGGCCACCGAACGCGCCTTCACCGGCAAGTACTGGGACCATTTCGAGCCCGGCCACTACAACTGCGTCGGCTGCGGCACGCCGCTGTTCGAGTCCGGCACCAAGTTCGACGCCGGCTGCGGCTGGCCCAGCTACTGGGCGCCGGTCAACAGCGAGGTCATCGAGCGCGTCGTGGACCGCAGCCACGGCATGGTGCGCATCGAGGTGCGCTGCAACCGCTGCGGCAGCCACCTGGGCCATGTCTTCCCCGACGGCCCCGAACCCACCGGCGAGCGCTACTGCATCAACTCGGCCGCCATCGATTTCGTGGACGAAAATCCCGGTCCATGAAACTGCTGCTCGACTTCCTGCCGCTGATCCTGTTCTTCGTCGCCTTCAAGGGCGCCGAAGGCAACCCCGACGCCGCCGCGGCCTTCGCGACCCAGCACTTCGGCTTCCTGGTGCAGGGCGGAGTCGTCGGGCCCAGCGAGGCGCCGGTGCTGCTGGCCACCGTGGTGGTCATGGCCGCAACGCTGGCGCAGGTGGCCATCCTGAAGCTGCGCGGCCAGAAGATCGACCTGATGCTGTGGATCAGCCTGGGACTGGTGGTGGTGCTGGGCGGCGCGACGATCTGGTTCCACAACGAGACCTTCATCAAGTGGAAGCCCACCGGCCTGTACTGGGTCATGGCACTGACGCTGTGGGCCTCGCTGGTCGTCTTCGGCAAGAACCTGATCCAGGCCATGCTGGGCGGCGAGCTCAAGCTGCCCGACGCCGTCTGGGCGCGGCTGAACCACGCCTGGGTGCTGTTCTTCGCGCTGATGGGCGTGCTCAACCTCTACGTGGCCTACAACTTCTCGACCTCGGCCTGGGCCAACTTCAAGGTC
>JBKBVY010000167.1:0-7634 GCA_046289335.1 Roseateles sp.
CAGGCCGCGCTCCTGCAGCAGCCGCGCACTACCCAGCGCCAGCCAACGGCCCTGCACCCGGCCCGCCACGCCGCGACCCGGCAACGCCTGGGCGTCGCTGGCGGCCGGCACGGCCAGCTGTTCGGCCTGGGCCTGCTGCTGCACGGCCACGGCCAGCGGGTGGCTGCTGGCGCGCTGCAGCGCGGCGGCCAGCGCCAGCACGTCGGCGCGCGCCTGGCCGGGCGCCGGCTCCACGGCCACGACGGCGGGCTGGCCCACGGTCAGCGTGCCGGTCTTGTCGAAGGCGACGACGCTGACGGCATGCGCCAGCTCCAGCGCCTCGGCGTCCTTGATGAGGATGCCGCGCCGCGCCGCCACGCCGGTGCCG
Organism: Roseateles sp.; assembly: GCA_046289335.1. Taxonomy (GTDB): domain Bacteria; phylum Pseudomonadota; class Gammaproteobacteria; order Burkholderiales; family Burkholderiaceae_C; genus Pelomonas. The sequence continues at coordinate 368 of JBKBVY010000167.1, forward strand.
GCCATCAGCGTGGTGGGCGTGGCCAGGCCCAGCGCGCAGGGGCAGGCGATGACCAGCACCGCCACCGCATTGACCAGCGCCTGCTCCGCGTCGCCCGCATGCAGCCACCAGCCGATGAAGGTCAGCGCCGCCACGCCCAGCACCACCGGCACGAACACCGCGCTGACGCGGTCCACGATGCGCTGGATGGGCGCCTTGGCGGCCTGGGCGGACTCGACGAGGCGGATGATGCGCGCCAGCGTGGTCTCGGCGCCCACGGCGGTGGTGCGCACGGTCAGCGCGCCCTCGGCGTTGATGGCGCCGCCGGTCACGCGGTCGCCCGGCGACTTGGCCACCGGCAGGCTTTCGCCGGTGATCAGCGATTCGTCCACATGGCTGCGGCCGGTGACGATCTCGCCGTCCACCGCGATGCGGTCGCCCGGGCGCACGGCCACCAGGTCGCCCACGGCCACTTGGGCCACCGGCAGCTCCACCACCTGGTCGCCTCGCTGCACGAGCGCGGTCACGGGGCGCAGCGCATTCAGCGCGCGGATGGCGTCGGTCGTCTGCCGCTTGGCGCGCTGTTCCAGCCACTTGCCCAGCAGCACCAGCGTGATGACGGCGGCCGAGGCTTCGAAGTACAGATGGGCATGGCCCGGATGGCCCAGCAGCAGATAGACCGACAGCCCGTAGGCCGCCGAGGTGCCCAGCGCGACCAGCAGGTCCATGTTGCCGCTGCCGGCGCGCAGCGCGTGCCAACCGGCGCGGTAGAAGCGGGCGCCGAGGATGAACTGCACTGGCGTGGCCAGCAGCCATTGCCACCACGCCGGCAGCATCGCGTGGATGCCGAAGGGCTGGAGCAGCATGGGCAGCATCAGGGGCAGCGTCAACACCGCGCCCGCCGCGGCGGGCCACCAGCCGGGCAGGCCGGTGGGGGCAGCGGGCGGCGGCGGCGCATTGCTTTCGAGCACGGTGGCCGGGTAGCCGGCCTTGTCCAGCGCGGCCTTCAGCGCGGCGGCGGGCACGTTGGGCAGGGCCTGCACCGAGGCCTTCTCGGTGGCCAGGTTCACGCTGGCGGCCTGCACGCCGGGCACAGCCTGCAGCGCCTTCTCGACACGCCGCACGCAGGACGCGCAGCTCATGCCGCTGACCTGCAGCGTCACGTCGGCCATGGGCGAGGAGGGGGTGGAAGCGGTGTTCATGGCGGCATCGTCAGGCTTGCCATCATGGCAAGGTCAAACGGTGCCGGGGTTGAGACGGGTCAAGGCGGCGCTTGCAGCGGGGCGTGGCGGGGGGGTGGAGGGTTGCATCCGACCCGGCGCGGTCCTCGGGTTTGAGCAACGGAGCGTCGTAAAGCCGTCGTTCAACGCAGAGTTAACCGGGCGACGACGGATGGACGTCTTGCTCGCGAGGCGCAGGATAGACAGTGAGCGCCTCGCGGGCAAGGCGGCCAGCCGTTGGCGCTCCGGTTGAACGACCTGTTAGGCGCCGCTGTGAAGCGCTTCAAGCTGGGCATCTGATAACTTCTTCGTGGCACCCCAGCCTTGTAGGTACGTGCCGAGAATCGCTGTGGCTTCTCTGAAGCACTCCAGGACTTCGATCCAGCTGAACTCCGGAAACCTATGGTCTTGATCAGAGACCAGGAACTCGACAGTGCGATCTACTTCGCCGAGTTCACTAACAGCATCGGCAATGTGAGCCCCGGAGAAGTGGACATATCCAGAGAGGTGCTCGTAGACCGTGGGCAACCAAGGATGCTTGTCTTTGTGCAGCTGTACGAGGCGCGCATCGGTCAGTCTTGCACCGGTTCGGTCTTTTAGCTTGTCAATCCGCTCACCCTTCAGCACCGCGCTCGCAAACGCGTGCGGATTGCCTACCTGCCAGGCGGCGGAGAAGCGGAGGGAGGTGTCGATGTGCATTCTGAGCAGTGCTCGTGCCACGACCATATTCCAGGCCCGCACCATGGCAGCAAATGCACTCGTAGTGCTTGCATGTCGCTTGGCGGCCGCGAAGGCGAGAAAGTCGAGTGGAAACGTTGGGCTTCCAGATGGAACGACGACCTCAATCATCACCCTGCTCATGCGGTCCGCATCTGCTTCCAACTCTGAGAGCAGCACCTCGACGGCTTGGCTCTGCGCAGGGTGTGTCATGGGTGTGTTTGCGGCGCCTAACGTCGAAATTAACCGGCAATCAACAAGCGCAGCTTGTTGATTGTCCGAGTTGAATGACGGGTTAGAGCTATTGACTCAGTGATTCTGTGCCGGACTCGAATGGCAAGACGCGCTCTATCTTCTGAAGCCGATGATGAAAGACCAACTGTTTCCCACGCCTCTTTCCCATACTCATACTTTCCTTTTTTTGATGTGCCTAATGGGTACACCGTGGCGTTGCCGGGGAAAGTATGGGGATTCCTGAAAAGATACCAAGTGAGTCCTGCTCGAGTGACGATTAAATCAACTTCGCCGGGTTTATAAGGGACGCTGACTGATGACTTCCCGGGAATCGACGACGGAACCTTTCGGGACGAGTTGAAGGCGTAAATTCCTTTTCCTTTGTGCGAGGCGGACTTGATTTGGATACGAAATATTCCAGACCCATTGTCGAGCAAAAGGTCGTAGCGTGCGTTGTCTCCATATGGTTCTGAGACGACTCCTCCACGCCGGATACACTCCGCAGCAAACTCAAGCGCTAATACTGCGCCGGGATTCTTAGTATTTCGCATAGCTCTAACGTGTTGTCGACCGAACGGCGGCGCGGCCTATCACGCCAGGCTGCGCACTAACGAACGCCAGACAGCTTGGCCAAGTGCTTGATGCATATGAATTTCCTCCGCTCTGCCGCGGTGCTAATCGGGTGCTATTTTTCCGGCCAAATGCCGCGCCGGTTACAAACCTGCCGACGGATGAATGGCTGCCTGCGAGCGCGTGGATGTTGCCATTGCCAGTAGTCGATGGCTCACGCGAAAAACCCTGGCTTCAGCTCTTCGCGTCGAGTCGGCTTCGGCGGCGGCGATGCCAGCTCGGAGATCTGGGCGTGATCTGCACGGTGGCGCCTTGAAGCAGCCCATCTTCGACGACCGCGCCTGGCCACCAGCCGCCTCTCACCCGTTCGGCGAGCCCTCGTAGCCAATGCCTGACCCGGACCTGCCACAACGCCCGGCGTCCGCAGGCCGGCCGGTTCACCGCCGCGGCTCGAACAGACGCCGCACCGCCTGCACATGGCGCTCGCTGACCGGCAGCGTGGTGCCGTCGCGCAGCACGGCGACGTAGACGCCGTCGCCCTGCACCTGCAGCTCGGCAATGGCCTCGGGGCGGACCAGCGCGCTGCGGTGCACGCGCAGGAATTCGCCGGGCGGCAGGCGCTGCTCCAGCGCGCCGAGCGCTGCGCGGTGCAGGGCCGTGCGGTCCGCCAGGTGCAGCTCCACGTAGTTGCCCGCGGACGCCAACCAGACGATGTCGGCCACCGGAATGCGCTGCACATGCCCCACCGAGCGCAGCACCAACTCGTCCAGCACGGGCGGCGGCGCCTGCGCCTGCAGCGCCTCGCACTCGCGTGCGAACGCGCGCAGCCCGGCCGCCTCCTGGGTCTGCCGGGACTGCTGCAGCAGCACGGCGGCGCGGTGCAGGGCCTGGGCCAGCCGCTGGTCGTCGACCGGCTTGAGCAGGTAGTCCAGCGCGTGCACCTCGAAGGCGGCCAGCGCATGCTCGTCGTGGGCGGTCACGAAAACGACTAACGGCGGCGCCGCCATGGTGGCCAGCTCGGCCGCGAAGCTCAGGCCGTGCTCGCGCGGCATGCGGATGTCCAGCAGCACCAGGTCGGGCGCTTGCCGCACCAGGGCCACGCGAGCCTCGGCCGCGCTGGCGGCCTGGCCCACAAGCTGCCACTGCGCATGCTCGGCCAGGGCCAGCTGCAGATTGCGCCGGGCCAGCGCCTCGTCATCGACGATCAGGACTTTCCAGTGCGGCATCCAGATCCTCGAAGGGCAGTTCCAGCGTCAGGTGGAAACGGCCTGCGTCCACTGCGGCTTCCAGCCGCGCGCGCCCGGCGTACAACGCTGCCAGCCACTCGCGGGTCTTGGCCAGCCCGAGGCCATGGCCGGGCTGCGGCGCGGCGTCCGCCGGGCAGGCGTTGTCGATCAGCACGCGCACGCCGTCCGCGCGGCGCTGCAAGCACAGGCGCAGCGCACCCGAGCCGCCGGCCTCCAGGCCGTGCCGGATGGCGTTCTCCACCAGCGGCTGCAGCAGCAGCGGCGGGCAGGCCATGCGGGCCCAGTCGCCGGCGTCCACATCGGCTTGCCATTGCAGCGCATCGCCAAAGCGCAGGCGCTGCAGCGCCACGTAATCCTCGATGAAGCGCAACTCGTCCGCCAGGCTGACCCAGCGCTGCTGGCTGGCCCGCAGCGCATAGCGCAGCAGCTCGGAGAGCCGGCTCAGCGCCTGCAGCGCCACCGCGCGTTCGGCGCCCCGCACCAGCGCCGCAATGCCGTTCAGCGTGTTGAACAGGAAGTGCGGCTCCAACTGGCCCTGCAGCAGACTCAGGCGCAGGCTCAGGTTGTCGGCCTCGGCGGCGCGCCACGCGGCTTCGCGCGCCTGGCTGCGGCGCCACACCACCCAGGCCGCCTGCGCCAGCATGGCCGCGCCGGCAATCATCAGGTCCACCCACAGCTGCGTGCCCGACCAGTCGCCCAGCCGGCGTCGCCAGCCCTCGGCGCCGTCGCCCGCGATCAGCGTGCGCACCGCACCGTTCAGCGGCAGGGCCATTCCCAACTGCAGAGGCAGGCTGGCCAGCGCCGCCAGGCCCAGGCGCCAAGGGCGGTCGAGCACGCCCGGCCGGCAGGCCAGCAGCAGGCCGAAGCCCGCGCTGAACAACACCTGGCTCGTGAAGAAGGGCAGCATGCGCGCGATGACCTCGACCACCACCGCGGGCTGGCCCCGGCGCAGCTGGTCGAACCAGCTGCCCAGGCCCAGTGCCACGCCCAGCAGGCCCCAGATCAGCACCGACAGGCCCAGACACCGCAGCGCCAGCCGCAGGCTGAGCGGCCGTAGGGTGTCGGGGAAGCGGGGCGGCATGGGGGCGCTGTAGGCCGGCGGCGTGGGCGGCCTGCGGGCTTCGCGTCACGGCGGCGGGGTTTGGTCACAAGCTTGCGGTGGGGCGCCGCGGTGCTGCCAAGAATCGGCCACCATGCAGACCCCCACCCGACGACAACTGTTGTGCCGCAGCCTGCTGGCCGGCCTCGCCGCCTGGGCCGGGCCCGCCCGCGCGGCCGCCGACCGCCTGGCGCGCATCGAAGCCCTGCTGCGCGAGCACCTCTACGACCCGGCGCTGCTGGACGGCGCCGCCTATGCCGCGCTGCGCCCGCAGCTGCAGGCGCTGGACGAGGGCGCCGCCGATGACGCGGCATTCCTGCGCGGCTTCAATGCCTTGTGGCGGGGGGGGGCGGCGGCGCCCGGGCCGCTGGCCCGCGGCGACGCCGCCGCCACCGCGGCCTGGCTGGACGCGATGCGCGTGGGCCCCGACGCCGTGCAGCTGCGCTGGCAGGACGACGTGGCCGTGCTGAGCGTGCGCACGATGATGGGCCAGGACACCATCGAAGCCATCGCGGCGGCCTACCGTGCGCTGGTGGCGCGGCCCGCGCGCGGCCTGGTCATCGACCTGCGCGCCAACCCCGGTGGCGCCTTCGCCGTGCGCCCGCTCGTGGGCCATCTGCTGCGCGAGCCGCTGGAGGCCGGCGTGTTCATCTCGCGGCGCGGGCATGCGGCCGCGCCACCGCAGCGCGAGCGGGTCGTCGCCGAGCTGCCCGCGTGGGACGGCTGGTCGCTGCGCCGCTTCTGGCACGACATGCAGGCCGCGCCGCTGCTGCGCATCCGCTTCGAGCCGCTGCAGCCGCACTTCGCGGGGCCGGTCGTGGCGCTGTGCGGCCCGCACACGGCCAGCACGGCCGAGCTGGCGCTGGACGCGCTGCTGGCCAGCGGGCGGGTGCAGGCGTTCGGCGAGCCGACGGCGGGGCGCATGCTGTCCCAGAGCCGTTCGACCTGCCCGGCACGCCATGGCAGCTGCTGCTGCCGGTGGCGGACTACCACGCGTGGCACAGCGGGCGCATCGAAGGCCGCGGCGTGCAGCCCGGCGTGCCCATGCCCGCCGCCACGGCCCTGGACGCTGCACTCAAGACCCTGCTCGACCCATGACACACCGCCCCCTCCTCGTCTGCCGCTTCTTGTGCGGCATCGGCCTCACCCTTGCCACCGCCAGCCTCGCGGCCGAGCCGTCCCGCCTGCCACTGGCCGAGCGGAGCGCGCGCATGGCGCCGGTGGCCCAGGCCTACTTCAAGGCCTACATCGACCGCGACTGGGACCGCCTGGAGCCGCTGCTGGACGAGACAGCCCGCTTCGCCGACCCGACGGCCGACGCGGTCTTCGGCATGTCCACCGCCCGCAACGGCAAGACCCGCCTGATGCTGTTCTTCCGCAACAACTACGGCGCCATTCGCGCCATGAGCTTCACGCCCAGCACGGTGTGGGCGTCCGGCGAGTTCGCCGTGTTCGTCGGCGAACTGGACTGGACGCTGGCCCTGCCCGATGGCCGCCTGGTGCGCACGCGGATGCCGCTGGTCACCCGGCTGCACGTCCGCGACGGCCGCGTGCTGGAGCACGTGGACGTGGCCGACTGCCGCCCCTTCGAGGTCGCGCTGCAGGCCAGCCGCGACGCGCCCATCCCGCCTCCCTGACTGGACGCTGGCAATGAAACTTCATTGCGCCCTTGCTCGTCAGTCACGGAGCAGGGCTTCGCCTGGACTGCCTTCCTGATGGATCTGGAGCACAGTCGATGGTCCATGTTTGCGCGCCCGGCAGCGCTTCGTAGCCGCCAAAGCGCCCGCCGAACAGGGCCCGGAAGCCCGCGGCAAAGGCCTTGATGTAGGGCCTGCTCGCGCTCTCGCAAGGCTGCAGCAGAGGGCGGCCGGAGTGACGCCGGTTACACAGAGTTCGACACCGCCCACGACCCAAAAACTCACCCACTCGCGCTGCAAATCCTCTGCAGTCCGCATGTGCATGAGCTTATTCCTGTTCTGCATGACCATCCCCGACCTTGGCGGTTACAGCGTGATTACATTGGCTTCGACAATCCCGGCCCCAGGCCCGGTGTGCTTGGGCCAGCTCCGAGGGCTGCCCCAAACACATCCCCATGATCGGAGCTTTCACCATGAACCAACCCGTGATGCAGGGCCTGCGCCTGAACCTGCCCGCCTACGTCAAGCATGCCCGGCTGATCGCCTGGGTGGCCGAGATCGCGG
>JBKBVY010000016.1:0-25756 GCA_046289335.1 Roseateles sp.
CATGCGGCCGTGCCAGGCGGCAAAGGTCGGCACGGCCTGGGCGGCGAGTGCCGGCGTCTTGGTGCATACCGTACCGACCAGACTGCCGCGGCCCAACGTCGCCAGGTGCAGCGCCTCGTCGAAGTCGCCATAGGGCATCAGCGTGGTCACCGGGCCGAAGGCCTCCACATGGTGAGCATCGCTGCTGGCCGAGTCGCGCGCCAGCAGCAGCGTGGGCGCGAAGAAGGCGCCATCGGAAACGCCCTCGCCCTTGGGCGCGAAGCCGTCGCGCTCGCTGAGCAGCACCTCGCAGTGGCGGGCCAACTGGGCCACGCGCTCGGCCACGTCGACCTGCTGGGCCTTGGATGCCAGCGCGCCCATGCGCACGCCCTCGATGGCCGGGTCGCCAACGACGGTCTTGGACAGCCGCGCCTTCAAGGCCACGGCGACCGCATCGACGAGATGGCGCGGCACCAGCGTGCGCCGGATGGCCGTGCACTTCTGGCCGGCCTTGGCGGTCATCTCGCGGGCCACCTCCTTGATGAAGAGGTCGAACTCGGGATCGTCCGGCGTCACGTCAGGCGCCAGGATGGCGCAGTTCAGGCTGTCGGCCTCGGCGTTGAAGGGAATGCTCTTCTTCAGCAGGTTGGGGTGCGCCTTCAGCATCAGCGCCGTGTCCGCGCTGCCGGTGAAGGTCACCACGTCGGCCTCGTCCAGCCGCTCGAACAGGTCGCCCGTGCCGCCGATGATGAGCTGCAGCGCGCCCTCGGGCACCAGGCCCGAATCGACGATGAGCCGCACACAGGCCTCGGCGACATAGCTGGTCGCCGTGGCCGGCTTCACCAGGCAGGGCATGCCGGCCAGGAAGCTGGGCGCGAACTTCTCCAACATGCCCCAGATGGGGAAGTTGAAGGCGTTGATGTGCAGCGCCACGCCGCGCTTGGGCACCAGCACATGGCTGCCGATGAAGTGGTTGTTGGCGCCCAGCCGCATCGGCGGGCCCTCATGCAGCACGTTGCTGCTGGGCAGGTCCTTGCCGCCAATCGATGCGTAGGCGAACAAGGTGCCGATGCCGCCCTCGATGTCTATCCACGAGTCGGCACGCGTGGCGCCGGTGTGGGCGCTGATGGCGTACAGCTGCTCCTTGCGCTCCAGCAGGTGGGCGGCCAGCGCCTTGAGCACGCGGGCGCGGTCCTGGAAATGCGTGCGCAGCAGGCCCGGCAGCGCCGTGCCGCGGGCGTAGGCCAGGCTCTCGGCGAAGTCCAGGCCTTCCTCGTGCGTGTGGGCCACCACGCGGCCGTTGATGGCGCTGGCCAGCGGCTTGGCCGCGCGCTGGCCGACCCAGCGGCCGGCGATATAGCTCTGAAGCGTGTTCACTTGATGAGCTTCCACGTGCCGTTCTCGATCTTCACCATCACGCGGGCGCGCTGGTCCAGGCCCAGGTGGTCTTGCGGCGACATGTTGAACACGCCGTGCGCGCCGGCCAGGTTCTTCACGTTCTCCAGCGCGTCGCGCAGGGCGGCGCGGAAGGCGGGCGTGCCGGGCTGGGCCTTCTTCAGCGCCTCGGGCGCGGCGGCGGCCAGCAGCAGGCCGGCATCCCAGGCATGGCCGCCAAAGGTCGAGACGCTGCCCTTGCCGTGCGCGGCCTCGTACTTGGCGATGTAGTCCAGCGCGCTCTTCTTCACCGGATGGTCGGCCGGCAGTTGGGCCGCCACCAGCACCGGGCCGGCCGGCAGCAACGTGCCTTCCACATCCTTGCCGCCCACGCGCAGGAAGTCGTTGTTGGCCACGCCGTGGGTCTGGTAGATGCGGCCGGCATAGCCACGTTCTTTAAGCGCCTTCTGCGGCAGCGCGGCGGGCGTGCCGGAGCCGGCGATCAGGATGGCATCAGGCTTGGCAGCCACCAGCTTGAGCACCTGGCCGGTGACCGAGGTGTCGGTGCGGTTGTAGCGCTCGCTGGCGACGATGTTGAGCCGCTTGCTCTGCGCGATCTTGTTGAACTCGCCCCACCAGCCCTCGCCGTAGGCGTCGGCAAAGCCGATGAAGCCGGCCGTCTTGACGCCGTTGTCCACCATGTGGGTCACGATGGCCAGCGCCATCATGATGTCGTTCTGCGGCGTCTTGAAGACCCAGCGCTTCTTGGCATCGATGGGCTCCACGATGCGGGCCGAGGCCGCCATGGAGATCATCGGCGTGCCGCTCTCGGCCACCGCGTCGATCATGGCCAGCGAATTGGGCGTGACGGTGGAGCCGATGACGATGTCGACCTTGTTCTCGGTGATGAGCTTGCGGGTGTTGGCCACCGCCGTGGTCGTGTCGGAGGCGTCGTCCAGCACGATGTAGTTGACCTTCTGGCCGGCGATGGTCTGCGGCATCAACGCGAAGGTGTTCTTCTCCGGGATGCCCAGCGATGCGGCCGGGCCGGTGGCCGACACGGTGACGCCCACGTTGATGTCGGCCTGGGCCGCCAGGGCGAGGGAGGCTGCGAAGGCAACGGCGACTTGCTTGAACAGTTTCACGGGCGTCTCCTTGGGGGTTATTGAACGAGGGGCGGCTGGCGCAGCTGCACTGCACCGAGGCCGCCGAAGAACAGATCGCTGACCACGGCCGCCAGCGCCTCGTGCGACAGCTCGCCGTCGGGCCGCAGCCAGGTGAAGGTCCAGTTGATCATGCCAAACAGCAGCATGGTCAGCGGCTTGTGCAGCCGGGCCTCGCGCAGCTCGGGCCGCAGCTGGCACAGCGCGGCGGCGAACTCGGCCACCACGCGGCGCTCCACATCCAGCAGCCGCTCGCGCTCGGCGTCGGCCAGGAAGCGGATCTCGCTGGTCAGCACGCGGTGCTGGTCCTGCGCATCGGCATAGGCCTGCGTGAAGCGCTCGATCAGCGCGCGCAGCTGGGCGTCGGGCGCCAGCTGCTGGGCCTTGACCTCGTCCACCAGCGCCAGCAGCGCATGCACATGGCTGTCGCAGATCTGCGCGAGCAGCTCCTGCTTGTCCTGGAAGTAGTGGTAGAGCGTCGGCTTGGCCACGCCGCAGGCCTCGGCCACCTGGTTCATGGAGGTGGCGCTGAAGCCTTGCGTGGCGAACAGGCGGGCGGCGGCGGCGAGGATGTCCTCGCGCTGGGCTTCAAAGCCGGGGGCGCGTTTGCGGGCCATCAGCGTTCGTCGAAGGAGATCACGACCTTGTCGGTCAACGGATGCGCCTGGCAGCTGAGGATGAAGCCGGCGGCCACCTCGTCGCTATCCAGCGCGAAGTTCTTGTCCATGCGCACCTGGCCCTCGATGAGCTTGCAGCGGCAGGTCGAACAGACGCCGCTCTTGCACGAGAACGGCACGTCCAGGCCCTCGCGCGCGGCGGCATCCAGCAGGCTGGGGTCGGTGGCGTGGAACTCGATCTCGCGCGAGATGCCATCGCGGATGACGGTCACACGGGCCTCGGGCGCATCGCCCGGCTTCACCTCGTGCGGTGCCGGACGGCCGGCCAGCGTGTCGGGCGTGCCGAAGCGCTCGATGTGGATGCGCTCGGCCGGCACGCCATGGCCCAGCAAGGCGGCCTCGGCCTGGTCGTTCATCTCGAACGGGCCGCAGACGAAGACCTGGTCCACGCCGGCCGCCGGCACCGGGCCGCTGAGGAAGGCGCTGAGCTTGCCGGCGTCCAGCCGCCCCGCGTACAGCGGTGAATCCACGGCCTCGCGGCTGAAGACCAGGTGCAGCGACAGCCGCGTCATGAAGCGGTTCTTCAGGTCTTCGAGCTCTTCCTTGAACATCGTCGACGCGGTGCGCCGGTTGGCATAGATCAGCGTCGCCCGCGAGGCCGGCTCGCGCTCCAGCAGCGCGGTCAGCAGCGCCAGCATGGGCGTGATGCCCGAGCCGCCGGCGATGAACAGCACATGGCGGCCGCCGGCCGGTGCGGGCGGCAGCACGAAGCGTCCCTGCGGCGGATAGGACTCGATGACGTCGCCCGCCTTGAGCTGCTCATGCACCCAGGTCGAGAACGCGCCGCCATCCACGCGGCGGATACCGACGCGCAGCCGTCGGTCCGAGCAGATGGAATAGCTGCGCCGCAGCTCGCGGCCGCCGACCGTGGCCCGCAGCGTCAGGTACTGGCCGGGCTCGAAGCCAAAGCCCTCGGCCGGTGCTTCGAAGCCGACGACCACCGCGTCATCGGTATCGCGCTCGACCGAGGTCACGCGCAGGGGATGGAAGTGAAGTGCCATCGGTTCAATCTGTCCCGCAGGGTCATCAGATGGGTTTGAAGTACTCGAACGGCTCGCCGCAGGCTATGCAGCGCCAGGTGGACTTGCAGGGCGTGGAGCCGAAGCGCGACAGCTGCTCGGTCTGGCCGCCGCTGCAACGCGGGCAGCGCAGCCGCGGCACGACCGCGATAGCCTGCTCGGCGCTGCACTGCGGCGGCACGATGCCGTACTGCTGCAGCTTCTCGCGGCCGGCGGGGGTGATCCAGTCGGTCGTCCAGGCGGGCACCCGCTGCAGCGTGACCGTCACGTCGCCGAACTCGCTAAGGGCCGCACGCACGTCGTCGGCGATCAGCTCGGTGGCCGGGCAGCCGCTGTAGGTGGGCGTCAGCACCACCTCCAGGCCCGCGTCGGTCTCGCGCAGCTCGCGCACGATGCCCAGGTCCACCAGCGTCACCGCGGGGATCTCGGGATCGGGCACCTGGGCCAGGCGCTCGCGAGCCGCAGCGAGCTTCATCACCAGACGCCACCCGGATAGGCGCGCTGCAGGTACTGCATCGTCGCCAGCAGATGGCCCATGTGCTCGCTGTGCACGCCGGCGATGCCGCGCGGCTGCATGGCGGCATCACGCGGCAGCGCGAGCGTGGCCTCGGCCATCAGCGTGGCCCAGCGGGCGCGCCACTCGGGCTCCAGCTCGCGCCAGGCCGGCCCCACGCCGTCCACGCCCTCGGCTGCGAACAGCTCGTTGAAGTAAGGCCACAGCAGTGCCAGCGCCGCCTGCATGCGGGCCCGGGACTCGTCCGTGCCGTCGCCCAGGCGCACGACCCAGTCGCTGCTGTGCTGACGGTGGTAGCGCACCTCCTTCAGCGACTTGGCGGCAATGCCGGCCAGCTCGGCGTCGGGGCTGGCCTGCAGGCGCTCGTACAGCAGCTCCAGCCAGATCGCGACGGCCGCATTGCGCAGCGTGGTCAGCGCGAAGTCGCGGCCGCCGCCATCGCTGGGGCTGGCCGCGGCGTTGGGCAATTCCACCAACACCGCATTGCGGTAGTCGCGCTCCTCGCGCAGGAAGGCCAGCTGGTCTTCGTCGCGGCCCGCGCCCTCGATCTGGCCGGCGTAGGTCAGCAGCGCACGAGCCTGGCCCAGCAGGTCCAGCGCCATGTTGGACAGCGCCAGGTCTTCCTCCAGCACCGGCGCATGGCCGCACCACTCGCCCAGGCGCTGGGCGTGGATCAGGCAGGTGTCCGCCAGTTGCAGGACGTAGTTGAGCTTGGCGTCCATCACATGTGGTTCAGTTGGTCCGGCAGTTCATAGAACGTCGGGTGGCGGTAGACCTTGTCGTCGGCCGGCTCGAACAGGCTGCCCTTCTCGACCGGGTCGCTGGCGACGATCTGCTCCGAGCGCACGACCCAGATGCTGGTGCCTTCCTGGCGGCGGGTGTAGACGTCGCGCGCCATCTGGATGGCCATGGCCGCATCGGCGGCATGCAGGCTGCCGCAGTGCTTGTGGTCCAGGCCCGCCTTGCTGCGCACGAACACTTCCCACAGCGGCCATTCATTCCTCGTGTCGCTCATCACGCAGCCTCCTTCCTCATGGCCTGCTTGCGCGCATGCACCAACGCCGCCTCGCGCACCCAGGCGCCCTCGTTCCAGGCCTTGTTGCGCGCGGCCAGGCGCTCGCGGTTGCAGGGGCCTTCGCCACCCACCACACGCCAGAACTCGGACCAGTCGATGGCGCCGAAGTCGTAGCTCTGGCGTTCCTCGTTCCACTTGAGGTCGGGGTCGGGCACGGTCACGCCCAGGATCTCGGCCTGCGGGATGGTCGCGTCGACGAACTTCTGGCGCAGCGTGTCGTTGGACACGCGCTTGATGCCCCAGCGCATGCTCTGCTCGCTGTTGGGCGAGTCCTTGTCCGCCGGGCCGAACATCATCAGCGCCGGCCACCACCAGCGGTTCACGGCGTCCTGCACCATGGCCTTCTGCGCGGCCGTACCCTTTTGCATCATCACCAGCAGGCTCTCGTAGCCCTGGCGCTGGTGGAAGCTCTCCTCGCGGCAGACGCGGATCATGGCCCGCGCATAGGGCGCGTAGGAGCAGCGGCACAGCGGCACCTGGTTCATGATGGCCGCGCCATCCACCAGCCAGCCGATGACGCCGATGTCGGCCCAGGTCAGCGTGGGGTAGTTGAAGATGGAGCTGTACTTGGCCTTGCCCGACAGCAGCGCCTCGGTCATCTCGTCGCGGCTGGTGCCCAGCGTCTCGGCGGCGGCGTAGAGGTAGAGGCCGTGACCGCCCTCGTCCTGCACCTTGGCGAGCAGTATGGCCTTGCGCTTGAGCGTGGGCGCGCGCGTGATCCAGTTGCCTTCGGGCAGCATGCCCACGATCTCGCTGTGCGCATGCTGGCTAATCTGGCGCACCAGCGTCTTGCGGTAGTGCTCGGGCATCCAGTCCTTGGCCTCGATGAAATCGCCCGCGTCGATGCGGGCCTCGAAGGCTTGCTCGCGGGCCAGTTCCTCGGCGCTCTTGACGACCTTGGGCTTGGCTTCCCGGGCCATCAGATCCATGGCTTGGGTGTACATGCTGGGCTCCTTACTTCCTACGTTGGTCCACCACGCGCCGGGCCTTGCCGACCAGCGTGCGCTCGATGGCGTTGTTCGGCTCGACACGCACAGTGGCGGTCACGCCGATCAGGTTCTTGATGCGCTCGGCCAGGCGCCGGCCGATGCCGTCATCGGTGGCGCCGACGGCCAGCTCGCAGCGGATCAGCAGCTCGTCCAGATGCCCGTCGCGCGTGACCACCAGCTGGTACTGGCCGCCCAGGCCCGGCTCCTGCAGCACCAGCTCCTCCACCTGCGTGGGGAAGAGGTTGACGCCGCGGATGATGAGCATGTCGTCGCTGCGGCCCACGATCTTGCCGATGCGGCGCATGCTGCGCGCGGTCGGCGGCAGCAGCCGCGTCAGGTCGCGGGTGCGGTAGCGGACGACGGGCATGGCCTCCTTGGTCAGCGAGGTGAACACCAGCTCGCCCTCGCTGCCGTCGGGCAGCACCTCGCCGGTGTCGGGGTCGATGATCTCGGGGTAGAAATGGTCTTCCCAGATGACCGGGCCGTCCTTGCTCTCCACGCACTCGCTGGCCACACCCGGCCCCATGACCTCGGACAGGCCGTAAATGTCCACCGCGTCGATGTCCGCGCCGGCCTCGATCTCGCGGCGCATGGCCTCGGTCCAGGGCTCGGCGCCGAAGATGCCCACCTTCAGCGACGACTCGCGCGCATCCAGCCCCTGGCGGGCGAACTCCTCGATCAGCACCTGCATGTAGCTGGGCGTGACCATGATGATGTCGGGCTTGAAGTCGGTGATCAGCTGGACCTGCTTCTCGGTCTGGCCGCCGCTCATCGGGATGACCGTGCAGCCCAGGCGCTCGGCGCCGTAGTGCGCGCCCAGGCCGCCGGTGAAGAGGCCGTAGCCGTAGGCCACGTGCACCAGGTCGCCCGCCCTGCCGCCGGCAGCGCGGATGGAGCGCGCCACCAGGTGGGCCCAGTGGTCGATGTCCTGCAGCGTGTAGCCCACCACGGTGGGCTTGCCGGTAGTGCCCGACGACGCATGGATGCGCGCCAGCCTCTGCCGCGGCACGGCGAACAGGCCGAAGGGGTAGTGGGCGCGCAGATCCTGCTTGGTCGTGAACGGGAACTTCGCCAGGTCCGACAGCTGCTTCAGGTCGGACGGATGAACGCCCGCCGCATCGAAGGCCGACTTGTAATGCGGCACGTTCTCGTAGGCATGCTGCAGGCTCCAGCGCAGGCGCTGCAGCTGCAAGGCCTGCAGCTCGTCGCGGCTGGCGGTCTCGATGGGGTCCAGCTCGCCGGGGCGCGGGGCCGGTGCGTGCTTGTTGGCGCTCATGTCTCAAACACCTTTCTGTCCCCCAGTCGGTAGGAGCGGCCGCGGAACATCGCGATCAGCTCGCCGTGCTGGTTGCGGACCGTGACGTCGTAGAGGCCCGTGCGACCCGCCAGCGAGGTTTCCTCGGCCGTGGCGGTCAGCACGTCGCCCAGCTTGGCGGATTTCAGGATGTCGATGCCGAAGCCGGACGCCACCGTCAGCGCATTGCGGCTGTTGCAGGAGAAGGCAAAGGCCGAGTCCGCCAGCGTGGCAATCAGCCCGCCGTGGCAGATCGCAAAGCCGTTCAGCATGTCGGCGCGCACGGTCATCGTGACGACCGCGCGGCCGGGCGCCACCTCGGCGATCTGCATGCCCAGCATGCGGGTCGCCGCATCGTCCGCGAGCATGGCGTCGCGGACCTTCTCGGCCGTGGCTTGCGCATCCATCAGCGGTCCCTGAACGCGGGTTGGCGCTTGTCCAGGAAGGCCGCCGTGCCCTCCAGGTAGTCGAAGGCAAAGCCCAGCTGGCTCTGCAGCGCCGACTCGCGCTTGAGCGCCGACTCGAACTCCAGCCGCAACGCCTCGTCCAGCGCCCGGCGCGTCTCGGCCAGCGCCCGCGTCGGCATGCCGGCGAGGCGCTGCGCCAGCTGCAGGGCCGTGTCCATCAGCTCGGCATCGGGCACCACCCGCGCAATCAGGCCGATGCGCTCGGCCTCGGTCGCCTTGAGCCGGTCGCCCAGCAGCGCCAGCTCCAGCGCCTTGGCCCGCCCCACCAGGCGCGGCAGCAGCCAGGTGCCGCCGCAGTCGGGAATCAGGCCGATGCGCGAGAACGCCTGGATGAAGCTGGCGCTCTCGGCCGCGATCACCAGGTCGCAGCCCAGCGCCAGGTTGGCCCCGGCGCCGGCGGCCACGCCGTTGACGGCCGCCACCACCGGCACCGGCATGCTGCGCAGCCGCAGCGCCAGCGGGATGTAATAGTGGTCCAGCATGTGGCCGATGTCCTTGGGCGCCGCACCCGGGTCGCGGGAGGGCGCCACATGCGGGTCGGCCAGGTCCTGGCCCGCGCTGAAGGCACGGCCGGCGCCGGTGATGAGCACGCAGCGCGTCGCCTCATCCTCCGCGGCCGCCTCCAGCGCCTGGCGCAGTTGGCCCAGCAGCCCGGCCGTGAACGCGTTCAGCGCCTCGGGGCGGTTCAGCCGCATCACGCGGACGGCGCCCTGCTGTTCGATCTGGATCAGGTGTTCGGACATGGAATTTCTCTACCGACCGGTCGGTTAATCGTAGAGGCGAGTCTGACCCAGATCAAGGCATGACCGCGAAAACCCTAGGAACCCAGGTCGCCCACCAAGACCACCTCTTCCGCCAGCACCGCCACCATACTGGCCGGCGGCGGCGCGAAATCCGGCGCCGTGCAGGCCGCGGCGCCGGCGGCCAGCGCCCAGCGCAGATGCACCTGGGCCGGCGCGCCGGCATTGCGCATCAGGCTGTCCAGCAGGCCGGCCAGCGCGCAATCGCCGGCACCCACCGTGTCCACCACGGCCACCGGCGGCGGCAGGCCGCTGCATATCCGCCGCAGGCGCTGCGCCAGCGGTCGGGGCCGATGCGGGTGAGCTCGGTCAAGGCCTCGCCGAACGCAATGAAGTGCGGCAGGTCGGGGTGCAGGATCTGACTCATCCGGCCGCATTCAAGCGCGCCACCGCCATGCCCGCAAGTGCCGCAACGCAGGGCCACGGCTGCGAGAATGGCCGCATGCCTGCAAGCGTCATCCCCCTGCACGACGTCCGCCCGCTGCGCGCCGTCACGGCGCCGGGCGCCGCGGCCGGCCTGCCACCGACCGATGCGTTGGGCCGCCCACTGCGCGACCTGCGCATTTCGGTGACCGACCGTTGCAATTTCCGCTGCGGCTACTGCATGCCCAAGCAGGTGTTCGACCAGCACCACGCCTTCCTGCCCCATGCCGAACTGCTCAGCTTCGAGGAGATCACGCGGCTGGCGCGCGTCTTCGTGGGCCTGGGCGTGGAGAAGCTGCGCATCACCGGCGGCGAGCCCACGCTGCGCCGCGGGCTGGAGAACCTGATCGAGATGCTGGCTGCGCTGCGCACGCCCGACGGCCGCGAGCTGGACCTGACGCTGACCACCAACGGATCGCTGCTGACGCGCAAGGCCGCCGCGCTGCGCGCCGCCGGGCTGAAGCGGTTGACGGTCAGCCTGGACGGGCTGGACGACGCGGTGTTCCAGCGCATGAACGACGTGGGCTTCCCGGTTGCCGACGTGCTGGACGGCATCGCCGCCGCCCAGGCCGCGGGGCTGGGGCCCATCAAGGTCAACATGGTGGTGCAGCGCGGCGTCAACGACGACCAGGTCCTGCCCATGGCGCGCCACTTCCGGCACAGCGGCGTGGTGCTGCGCTTCATCGAGTACATGGACGTCGGCGCCAGCAACGGCTGGCGCATGGACCAGGTGCTGCCCAGCCGCGAGGTGATGCAGCGCATCGCGGCCGAGTTTCCGCTGCAGCCGCTGTCCGCCGCGGCGCCGGGCGAGACGGCCGAGCGCTGGGCCTATGCCGACGGCGGCGGCGAAGTGGGCTTCATCTCGTCGGTGACGCAGGCCTTCTGCGGCGACTGCAACCGCGCGCGGCTGTCCACCGAGGGCCGGCTCTACACCTGTTTGTTCGCCACCCGCGGCCACGACCTGCGCGCGCTGCTGCGCGGCGCTGAAGTTCTCGACGACACGCAGCTGGCTGCCGCCATCGCGGGCGTCTGGCAAGGCCGCAGCGACCGCTACTCGCAGCTGCGCGGCACCGGCCAGGCCCCCGCCGAGCCGCGCGTCGAGATGCACTACATCGGCGGATGAGCGCAGTCCACGCGCTGGTGCTGGCCGGCGGCCGCGGCAGCCGCATGGGCGGGCTGGACAAGGGCTTGCAGCTGCTGCAGGGCCGACCGCTGGTGAGCCATGTCATCGAGCGCCTGGCGCCCCAGGCCGACGCGGTGATGATCAGCGCCAACCGCCACCTCGACACCTACGCCGCGCTGGGCCATCCGGTGCTGACCGACCCGCCGGGCCTGGCCTTCGCCGGGCCGCTGGCCGGCATGCTGGCCGGACTGGCGGCCCTGCCGGACGACGCCTGGCTGCTGACCGTCCCCTGCGACACGCCCTGGCTGCCCACGGACCTCGCCGAGCAGCTGCTGGCCGCCGCCCGGCCGCACGGCCTGGCCTTCGCGCAGGCCGGGCGCGAGCATCCGACGCATGCGCTGCTGCAGGCCCGCCTGCGCGTCCCGCTGGCCGCCCACCTGCAGGCCGGCGGCCGCGCCGTGCTGGGCTGGATGCGCTCGCTCCCCCACGGCGTGGCCCGGTTCGACGACGAGGCCGCCTTCGCCAACCTCAACCACCTGGCGGACCTGCATGGCTGAGGTGTCGCTGCGCCTCATGCAGGAGGTCGACCTGATGGGCTACAAGGCGCTGCGCGACGCCATGCTGGCCCGCCACCCCGAGGCCTTCACGTCCGATGCCGAGACCGAGGTGCGGCGCGACCTGGCCAGCTACCGCGGCCGGCTGGCCGGCGGCAACAACGGCACGACGCTGTTCACGCTGGTCGCGCTGGACGCCGGCCGCGTGGTGGGCGGCCTGACCTGCGAGCGCGAGGCGCGGCAGAAGGTGCAGCACATCGCCCACCTGGTGGGCATGATGGTCGCCGACAGCCACCGCGGCCGCGGCGTCGGGCGGGCGCTGCTGGGCGCCGCCCTCGCGCGGCTGCGTGCCACGCCGGGCCTGGCCCAGGTCACGCTCAGCGTCACCGCCGGCAACCAGGCCGCCATCGCGCTCTACACCGGCATGGGCTTCGAGCGCTACGGCAGCCTGCCCGATGCGATACGCCTGCCCGACGGCCGTAGCCTGGCCAAGGACTTGATGCGGCTAGGGCTGTAGCAGCTCAAACTCCACGACCAGCGCATCCTGCACCGCCAGCAGCCCGCCCAGCACCGTGAAGGGCTGGATGCCGAAGTCGCTCTGCCGCAGCACCGCCTGGCCGCGCGCGCGGCGTCCGTCCACCGCCACCACCAGCCATTGCCGCCGGGTGGCGCCGTGCAGCGTGATCTCCACCTCCACGGCGCGGCGCGCGCCCTCGCCCACCTGAGCCAGCGTGCGCACCACCACCTCGGGGTGCGCCGCGGCATCCAGCGCCTTCAGCAGGTTGGCCCGCGTGCCGGCGCGGGCCTCGGCATCGACGGCGCTGGCAAAGCCCTCGCCCAGCGCGGCGCGCAGCTCGGGCGGATCGATCAGCAGCGCATCGAGCCGGAAGCGCAGTTCCGGGCCGACGGCCGGCCAGGCCACCCGCAGGTCGCCCGCCCTCAGCACATGGTTGTGGCCCAGCCGCGCCGCAGTGCCGCCGCGATAGACCAGGATGCGCAAATCGTTGTCCTGCACCGCCACGGCTGCAGGCTGCTGCGAGGGTGTGGCACAGCCGGCCAGCAACAAGGCCAGGCCGAGGCCGCCGAAGCGGCGACGGGGCAAACAAGGGCTCACTGGGGATTTCGCGGAGTGATTGCAGGCGGCAAGCGCGACGTTCCCGCCCTGGGCTGGACTAGCATAGCCCCATCTCCTCGACGGAGTCCGACCATGACCAGCCTGTTCCGCCCTGCCCTCGACCTGATGGCGCAGTACGCCGCCTACCACCGCGACCGCCGCAACATCGCCACGCATTTCGTGGGCATCCCGCTCATCGTGTTCGCGATCAGCGCGCTGCTGGCGCGCGCCGAGTTCACCATCGGCGCGACGCCCATGAACGCCGCCATCGCCCTGTGGGCGCTGACCGCGCTGTGGTACCTGACGCGCGGCAATCTGGCGCTGGGCGTCGCCACCGCCGTCGTCAACGGCGTGCTGACGGCGCTGGCCATGACGGCCATCCAGGGCACGACCACGGCCGGCTGGCTGCTGATCGGCGTGGGCAGTTTCGTCGTGGGCTGGATCTTCCAGTTCGTGGGCCACTACTACGAGGGCCGCAAGCCCGCCTTCGTGGACGACCTGGTGGGCCTGCTGGTGGGCCCGATGTTCGTCGTCGGCGAGGCCTTGTTCATGCTGGGCTGGGGCCGCGCGCTGCTGGAAGAGATCGAGCGGCGCGTGGGGCCCACGCACCTGCGCGACCTCGCCCATCCTTGAAGCCGCCGGTGGCAGACGCTGCCGCGGCAGGCAGCCGGCTGTCATGACCGGCATGCTGGTCATGGGTGCGGGCTCGGTGGGCTGCTTCATCGGCGGCCTGACCCAGCTGGCCGGCGTGCCGGTGCATTTCGTCGGCCGGCCGCGCGTGCTGGCCGCCCTGCGCCGCCACGGCCTGCGGCTGACCGACCGCGACGGCCTGGACCGGCGCATCGCACCGCTGGATCTGCGCCTGCACGACGAACCGCCGCGGGGCCTGAAGCCCGACCTGGTGCTGCTGTGCGTGAAGTCCGGTGCCACCGTCGAGGCGGCCACGACCCTGGGCCTGACGCTGCGGCCGGGCACGCCGGTGCTCAGCCTGCAGAACGGCATCGGCAACGCCGACCTGGCCCGCGCCGCCGTGCCGCATCTGCACTGGCATGCCGGCATGGTGCCGTTCAACATCGCCGAACTGGCGCCGGGCCATTACCACCGCGGCACCGGCGGCGCGCTGGCGGCGCAGGCCGCCGCGGGCGATGTCGCGCTGACGGCCTGGCAGACGGCGCTGGCCCGCCTAAGCATGCGGCTGGACCTGCACGACGACCTCACGCCAGTGCAATGGGGCAAGCTGTTGCTGAACCTGAACAACCCGGTCAATGCGCTGTCGGGCCGGCCGCTGCGCGAGCAACTGCTGCAGCGCGGCTACCGGCGTGCGCTGGCCGCGCTGCAGCAGGAGGCGCTGGACCTGCTGGATGCCGCGCAGCAGCCCGTGGCCCCGCTCACGCCGCTGCCGCCGCGCCGGCTGCTGCAGGTGCTGCGCCTGCCCACGCCGCTGTTCCGCCTGGTGGCGTCGCGCATGCTGCGCATCGACGCCCACGCCCGCTCCAGCATGGCCGACGACCTGGCCGCCGGGCGGCCCACCGAGATCGACGCGCTGTGCGGCGAAGTCGTGCGGCTGGCCCAGCGCCTGCAGCGCCAGGCGCCGCTGAGCGCGCGCATGCAGGCCCTGGTGGAAGCCTGGCCGCGCCGCCGCCGGCCCTATGCGCCGGCCGAGCTGCTGCAGGCGCTGGCGCTGCGCTGACCTCGACACCACAAGCAAAACCGAAGCATCATTCAGCCAAAGCCTGCGGATTGCGTTGGGACAATCCGAAAGTTTTGACCTCGCCGACCGACCACCATGCTTGAACTGTTGTCCGACCCCCAGACCTGGATTGCCCTTGCTACGCTGACAGCGCTGGAACTGGTGCTGGGCATCGACAACATCATCTTCATCAGCATCCTGGTGGACAAGCTGCCCAAGGCGCAGCAGGAAACCGCGCGGCGGCTGGGCCTGTTCATGGCCATGTTCATGCGCATCGGCCTGCTGATGACGCTGGCCTGGATCGTCGGCATGACCGAGCCGCTGTTCCACATCCTGGACTACGGCTTCTCCGGACGCGACCTCATCCTCATCGGCGGCGGCCTGTTCCTGATCTGGAAGAGCACGGTGGAGATCCACGGCTCGCTGGAAGGCGAGGACGAGGCCGAGGCCCTGAGCGGCAGCAAAGCCGCCAAGGCCGCGTTCGGCGCGGCCATCGTACAGATCATGCTGATCGACCTGGTGTTCTCGCTGGACTCCATCATCACCGCCGTGGGCATGGTCAGCGACGTGCGCATCATGATCGCAGCCGTGATCGCCTCGGTCGCGCTGATGATGCTGTTCGCCGGCCCCATCGGCCGCTTCGTGTCCAACCATCCGACCATCAAGATGCTGGCGCTCAGCTTCCTGGTCGTGGTGGGCGTGGTGCTGGTTGCCGAAGGCTTCGGCCACCATGTGCCCAAGGGCTACATCTACTTCGCGATGGCGTTCTCGCTGGGTGTGGAGATGATCAACATCAAGATGCGCAAGAACGCCGACAGCAAGGTCAAGCTGCGCCGCCAGATCCCCGGCGACGAAGACTATTGATGCTTGATGCCTGGCCCGCCTCGGCGGGTCAGGTCGCCCAGATGCGCGGGTCGCCGCCCGCCAGGCCCCACAGCCGCTCGCGCCACAGCGCCCGCACCCGCCGCAAGGCCAGCGTGACGGCCTCGACCTCGTCACCCACCACCCGCACCAGCAGCACCGCGCCGCGCGGGCCCGCCAGATGCGTAGCACCGCTCAGCGGCTGGTCGGCCAGCAACGCGCGGCTGTCGGCCAGCAAGGCCTCGGCATCGGCCAGCGCTGCGGTCTGCGCATAGGCCAGCGTGCCCAGCACGCGGTGGCCGGCCAGGCCGCAGGGGCCGTCCAGCAAGGCGGCGTCGGCCGCATCCAGCCAGCCGCGGTCCAGCCACTGGCCCTCGATCTCCAGGTGCTGCAGCAGCCGGCCGGTGTCGAAGGGCTGGCCGGCGGCCGGCAGGCCCAGGCCCAGCACCTCGGTCGCGAACAGGCTGGCGCCGGGCGCCAGGCTCAACCGGACCTCGTTGCGACCCACGCAGGCCGGGTAGGCCAGCGTCTCCTGCGGCACCCATTCCAGCCGGGCGCCCTCGCCTATGCGCGCATGCACGACCTGTGCCGCCTCCCCCGCCACGGACCGGTAGAAGCGCGTGGCAGCCGGCGTCGTGACGAGCAGATGGGCGCCCGCCGACACATCGATGGCGATGTCCAGCCGATCGCCGCCCACCAGCCCGCCGGGCGGATGCACCAGCACCGCATGCGCGATGCCGCTGCCCTCGGGGTACAGCGTCTTCAGCAGGCGCAGCGGGCCGTCATGCCGGGCGTGAACGCGCGTCGCCGCGCCGTCGCGCCCCGCCTCCAGCGCCAGCCGCGCGGGCCAGCGGACCGGATCAGCCAACGAGCAGGCCCTTCTTCTCGATGAAGTCCACCACCTCGGCCAGTCCCTCGCGGGTCTTGAGGTTGGTCATGACCCAGGGCTTGACGGGCCGCATGCGGGCGGTGTCGCTGCGCATGATGTCCAGGTCGGCGCCCACGTGCGGCGCAAGATCGGTCTTGTTGATGACGAACAGGTCGCTCTTGGTGATGCCGGGGCCGCCCTTGCGCGGAATCTTCTCGCCGGCCGCCACGTCGATGACGTAAATGGTCAGGTCGCTGAGCTCGGGGCTGAAGGTGGCGGCCAGGTTGTCGCCGCCGCTTTCAACGAAGACGATGTCCGCGTCCGGGAATTTCTCCAGCATGCGGTCCACGGCCTCCAGGTTGATGGAGCAGTCCTCGCGGATGGCCGTGTGCGGGCAGCCGCCGGTCTCCACGCCCATGATGCGCTCGGGCGCCAGCGCGCCGGCCACGGTCAGCAGGCGCTGGTCTTCCTTGGTGTAGATGTCGTTGGTGACGACCACCAGGTCCCAGCGCTCGCGCATGGTCTTGCAGAGCATCTCGACCAGCGTGGTCTTGCCCGAACCCACCGGGCCGCCCACGCCCACGCGCAGCGGCGGCAGCTTCTTCGTGCGATTCGGGATGGCGTGCAGCGGTGCAGAAGTCATGAGCGGAACAGTCGGGAATATTGGGTTTCGTGGCGAGCGCCCAGCGCGCCCAGCAAAGGCGCGAAGGCCATGGGCTCGGGCGCTGCCAGCGCCGTCGCCACGGCTTGCGGAATGGCTTGCACGAGGCGTGCCAGCAGCCGCTGGCCCGAGGTCTGGCCCAGCGGCACGCAGCGCACCGCGGCCTGCATCAGGTTCTCGGCCCAGCCGAAGGCGATGGCCTGCAGCGCCGGCTCCAGCGCCGCGCCACGCGACGCGGCGGCTGCACCCATGACCACGGGCCAAGTCGGTGCCGGCTTCAGCGCCTGCAGCAGCGGCAGCACGGCGGCGTCGGGAAGCAGGCCTTGCATCCAGACCAGCAGGCTGCGGCCCATCTGCTGGGTCTGCTGCAGGCTCTCGCTGGTTTCGCGGGTCTGCAGCACCCAGGCATTGAGTTCGGCCAGCCGCGCGCCGTCGAGGGCCAGCGTGGCCGCATGGGCGGTGGCAGCGACCGGCAGCTCCGCGCGGGCCTGCACGAGTTTGAGCTGGTTCAGCAGCCAGTCGCCGGCGCTGGCCTCGTCGTGCACGATGCCCGCATCGACCGCCGCCTCCAGGCCCTCGGAATAGCTGAAGCCGCCGACCGGCAGGGCCGGACTGGCGAGCCAGAGCAGGTGCAGCAGGGAGGACGGGGCGTCTGACGGCATGCGGCGATTCTCACCGCGATGCCGATGCCCGCTCAGAAGTTGAAGGCGATGCCTGCGCCCAGCGTGCGCACGGTGACGGACTGCTTGGCGCTGGTGGGTGTGTCACGCACGTCGGCGTCGGTGCGCGCATACGTCACCTCGAAGGCCCAGGACGGATTGAATCGATGGCCCGCACGGAAGGTGCGGTTGGTGTCCACCGGGCTGCAGCCGGTGCTGGCGGGGCAGTTCAGGCTCACCTTGCCGGTGCCGAGTTCCACGCCGAAGTAGGTGGCCGCGGCCAGGTCGGCCTGCGCAAAGCTGGCTGCCGGCAGGCACAGCACGAAGCCGGCCAGAACGAGACGATTGTTTTCACGGAATCCCTGGTTTCACGTCGATCATGGTCCCACCCTTGTCGATGACCCGGGGCGGGACGCGCCGCATGCTAACGGAACCGCAACGCGGCTTCGTGACATGCGAATCCCGGGCAGACGCAGGAGACCCATCCGCCCGGCAGGCGCGACGATCAATGATCGTGGTCATGCCCGCAGCCGGGGCCGTGCACATGGCCGTGGTCGTGGGCCTTCACCGGAATGACGACGGGCTTGGCGGCCGGCGCATGGGCATGGCCATGATCGTGGCCATGCTCGTGATGGTGGTGATGGCCATGACCCGCCCCCTCACCGTAGGCACCGCCCTCGGGCTCGAAGGCGGCCTGCGCCTCGGTGACGATGAGGTGCTGGCGGCGCAGCATGTCGGCCAGCACGGGGTCGGGCTCGAACTGCAGCAGCGCGGGCTGCAGTTCCAGCGGCACATGGCGGTTGCCCAGGTGGTAGGCGGCGCGCAGCAGGTCGAAGGGCGAGCCATGCTCGGTGCAATGGCGCACCTGCAGCACCGGCTGGGCGGCGGCGACGATGCGCAGCAGCGAACCGTCCTCGGCCACCAGCACGTCACCGCCGCGCAGCGCCGTGCCGCGCGGCAGCACGACGCCGATCTCGCGGCCGCTGGAGTCGGTGGCGGAGAAGCGGCTCTTGCTGCGGGTGTCCCAGTCGAGTTCGAGCGTGGGGGCACGCTTGACGAGCACGGCGGCGAGGCCGGCGCCGCCGGGGATGCGTTTGGTGGCGTGGATCATGCGCACAGTGTGCCCGAGGCCGCGCGGCGGCTTGTTGATCGAGGGTTCGACGTTTAGTATTACAAACGTTATAACGGAGAAGTCCATGAGCGCACTGAAACTCACCCAGATCGGCAATTCGGTCGGCGTCATCCTGCCCAAGGAGGTGCTGGCGCGGCTGAAGGTGGAGAAGGGGGATGTGCTCTACCTGTCGGAGGCCGTCAACGGCGTGCTGCTCACGCCCTACAGCCCTGAGTTCGAGGAGCAGATGACGGCGGCACGGGACATCATGAAGAAGCGCCGCGCGGTGCTGCACGAGTTGGCCAAATGAGCGGCCCTGCACGCCGCTGGCGGTGGCTGAATGCAGATGTGCTGCTGGCCGTGCATCTGGAACAACTGGCCGAGCACAGCGGCGCGCCGGGCACGCGCGACGAAGGCCTGTTCGAATCCGCGTTGGCACGACCGCAGAATCTGGCGCTGTACGGCGAACCCGATGTCTTCGACCTGGCTGCGGCCTACGCCGTCGCGGTGGCGAAGAACCACCCGTTCGTCGACGGCAACAAGCGCACCGCCTATGTCGCCATGGAATTGTTCATGCTGCTCAATGGTGCAGAGCTGACGGCGGACGACGCCAGCGCCACCCTCACCATGCTCGCCGTTGCCGCCGGCGATATCGACGAACCCCGGCTCGCGCAATGGCTGCGCGAGCACAGCGCCCCGCGATGACCCTACAACTCGACACCCTCACCCTGTCCATCCAGGACCACATCGCCACCGTCCGCCTGAACCGCCCGGACAAGGCCAACGCGATGAACGCCCAGATGTGGCAGGACATCCGCCGCGCGTTCGACTGGCTGGACGGCCAGCCCGAGGCCCGCGTGGCCGTGCTGGAGGGCGAAGGCCGGCACTTCACCGCCGGCATCGACCTCTCGATGATGATGGGCCTGGCGCCGCAGATCCAGGACCCCTGCGACGGCCGCACCCGCGAGGCGCTGCGCCGCGTCATCCTGGACATGCAGGACACGCTCACCAGCCTGGAGCGCTGCCGCAAGCCGGTGCTGGCGGCCATCCACGGCGCCTGCGTGGGCGGCGGCATCGACCTCGTCTGCTGCGCCGACATGCGCTACTGCAGCGCCGACGCCTATTTCTCCATCAAGGAGATCGACATCGGCATGGTGGCCGACGTGGGCACGCTGCAGCGCCTGCCCAAGCTCATTGGCTCGCAAGGCCTGGTGCGCGAGCTGGCCTACACCGGCCGGCGCGTGGAGGCCGCCGAGGCGCGCGAGATCGGCCTCGTCAACCGGCTGTTCGACAGCCGCGAGGCGCTGCAGGCCGGGGTTCGGGAGATCGCGGCCACCATCGCCGCCAAGTCGCCCCTGTCCATCCGCGGCACCAAGGAGCAGCTGAACTACGCGCGCGACCACACGGTGGCCGACGGGCTGAACCACGTCGCCACCTGGAATGCCGCCATGCTGATGAGCGAGGACCTGCAGAAGGCCATGATGGCCGGCAAGGCCACGCCGACGTTCAGGGACTGATCAGGCCGCCACCGGCCGCCGCGCCAGGCCCAGCCCCACCAGGCTGGCCGACGCAATACCCAGCAACAGCGCCGTGGCCGAGCCGGCGAACACGCCGCGCGGCAGCCCGTGGTCCAGCAGCGCGCCGAACACCGGTGCCGCGACGGCGAAGCCAATGTCCAGGCCCGAGTACACCGTGCCGTAGACGCGGCCGGTCGCACCGGGCGGCGCCGCGCGCTTGATCAGCATGTCGCGCGACGGCCCGGCCAGCCCGGTGCCGAAGCCGGCCAACGCCGCCACGGCCGCCGCCAGCGGGCCCGGCAGCCAGCCGGTGGCCGTCAGCAGCAGCAGCGCCGCGGCCAGGGCCATCGCGGCGGCGATGGTGCGCTCCAGCCGTTCGGCCCGCGCCACCAGAAAGCCGCCGCAGACCATGCCCGCCGCGCCGGCCAGCATGTAGCCCGTGACCACATAGGCCGTCTGCGCCAGCGGCAGGCCGTAGAGCTGCTGCAGCGCCGGGCTGGCGAAGCTCTGGATGGCCGACAGCGCCGCCGTGGTCCAGAAGAAGAACGAGAAGCACAGCCACACCGACGGCAGCTTCAGGAAGGCCATGGGGTGCTCGGCCTTGGCGCCGGCCGCGGCCTGGGCATGGCCCCAGGAGCCCTGGCGGTCGTCGATGGCCCGGCGCTGCCAGAACAGCAGCGCCATGACCGCCAGCGCCACCAGCGCCGTGCCCAGGTAGGCCAGGCGCCAGTTGCCGGTCGCCTCGGCGATGCCGATGGAGAACACCGGCGCCAGCGCCCAGCCCAGGTTGCCGCTGATGCCGTGCACCGAGAACGCATGGCCCAGGCGCGGCTGCGACACGCGCTTGTTCAGGATGGTGAAGTCCGCCGGATGGAAGGGCGCATTGCCCACGCCCGCCAGCGCCGCGGCCAGCATCAGCCCGCCGAAGCCCTGGGCCAGGCCCGCCGCCACCGAGGCCAGGAAGAAGGCGCCCATGGCCGCGAACAGCACGGGCCGCGCGCCGACACGGTCCACCACGAAGCCCGCCAGCGCCTGGCCGGCGCCGGAGATGACGAAGAAGGTCGTCACCAGCAGCCCCAGCTCCGAATAGCTCAGCCCGAAGGCCTGGATGAAGGCCGGGAACAGCGGCGGCAGCAGCATGTGGAAGAAATGCGAGGTGCCGTGGGCCACGCCAATGGTCGAAATCGTCGTGATGTCGCGCCGGCGCTGCTGGCCGACATCGAGGGCGGAGGCAAGAGCAGTGTTCATGCCGGCAATGTAGGCAGCGCCGGGGCGGCGTTGTTACGCTGGTTCGTCAAGTTCTGTTGAAATTCGGCCATGGCCAGCCGCACCAGCCTCCCTGCCCTGTCGCCCGAACGCTATGCGCCCACCGCCCGGCGGCCGCTGCGCGCCAAGGCCCGGTTGCTGGAACACCTGACCGACATCCAGCCGCACCGCCACGACTGGGCGCAGCTGGTGTTCTCCATGACCGGCGCGGTGCGCGTGAACACCGAGGTGTCGACCTACATCGTGCCGCCGTCGCGCGCCGTGTGGATTCCGCCGGGGCTGGTGCATGCGGTCACGGCCATCGAGCGCTGCGACCTGCGCACCGTCTACCTGGCGGCCGACCTGCTGCCCGGCGCGGCCTGGACGACCGGGCGGGTGCTGGAGGTGTCGCCGCTGCTGCGCGAACTGGTGGCCGCACTGCCGGAAGACCCGGACCCCGCGCCCGCCGAAAGCGCCGACGACCAGCAGCGCCGCCGCGGCATCGAGGCGCTGGTGCTGTGCGAGCTGCGGCGCGCCCGGCCGCTGGCGCTGGGCGTGGCGCTGCCCAAGGAGCCCCGGCTGCGCCGCCTGTGCGAGGCCATGCTGCAGGAGCCCGGCCGCCACACCGGCCTGGAGGGCTGGGCCGCCGAGGCCGGTGCCAGCCCGCGCACGCTGAGCCGGCTGTTCCGCGAGCAACTGGGCACCAGCTTCGCGCAATGGCGCTCGCAGCTGCTGCTGGCCCATGCACTGACGCTGGCCGCCCGCGGCCGGCCCATGAGCCACATCGCCACCGAGCTGGGCTATGCCAATGCCAGCGCGTTCACGGCCATGGTGACGCGCACGGTGGGCATGCCCCCAAGCCGGTTCTTTGCGAAGGCCTGACGGACAATCCGGTGCATTGCCAGACCGACCCACGCCCATGGACACCCAGCTGTTCGACTACACCAAGCAGGACGCCGCCGGCGCCTGCTCCACCGCGCATGCGTGGGCCAAGGTGCCCGCGCCGCTGACGCCCGCCGAGCGCAGCACGCTGGCCGAGCGCGCCGCCGCGCTGCTCAAAGCCCACAACGCCGTGCTGGTGGCCCACTACTACGTCGATGGCGCGCTGCAGGACCTGGCCCTGGCCACCGGCGGCTGCGTGGCCGACTCGCTGGAGATGGCCCGCTTCGGCCGCGACCATGCGGCGCAGACGCTGGTGGTCGCCGGCGTGCGCTTCATGGGCGAGACGGCCAAGATCCTCAGCCCCGAGAAGCGCGTGCTGATGCCCGATCTGGACGCCACCTGCTCGCTGGACCTGGGCTGCCCCGCGGACGACTTCGCGCGCTTCTGCGACGCCCACCCGGACCGCCAGGTCGTCGTCTACGCCAACACCAGCGCCGCCGTGAAGGCGCGCGCCGACTGGATGGTGACCAGCTCCTGCGCGCTGGAAATCGTGTCCGACCTGCACGCCCAGGGCCAGAAGATCCTGTGGGCGCCCGACCGGCATCTGGGCCGCTACATCCAGGAGCAGACCGGCGCCGACATGCTGATGTGGAACGGCGCCTGCATCGTGCACGACGAGTTCAAGGGCCTGGAGCTGGAGCTGCTGCGCGAGCAGCACCCGAACGCACAGATCCTCGTGCACCCCGAGTCGCCCAAGTCCGTGGTGGACATGGCGCATGTGGTGGGCTCCACGTCGGCGCTGATCAAGGCCGTCGTCGAGGGCACAGCGCAGGAATACATCGTCGCCACCGACAACGGCATCCTGCACCGCATGCGCCAGCTGGCGCCGGGCAAGACGCTGATCGAGGCGCCCACCGCCGGCAACAGCGCCACCTGCAAGAGCTGCGCGCACTGCCCCTGGATGGCGATGAACGGTCTGGCCAACCTGGTGGACTGCCTGCAAAGCGGCCAGCCCGAGATCCACGTCGACGAGCCCACGCGCGTGAAGTCCCAGCGCTGCATCACCCGCATGCTGGATTTCACGGCCGCGCGCAAGAAGGCCGCCTCCGGCATGACACCGGGCATCGGTGCCGCCTGATCGGCCCACCCCCTACGCGCTTCGCGCGCCCCCTCAAGGGGGTACTGCCAGCGGCCCGGCAAAGCCGGTTCCGCGGCAGTCGTGCGACAACAACTCCCACGCGACCTGCCATTGGGCGCTATAAATCCGGCAGCGCAACCCACTGCACGAGGCCCGTCATGCCCGCCGATTTCAGCTCCCTCTACAACCACCACGAGCGCGAAGTGTTCGCCGCGGTGCTGGACGCGTCCAAGGACTTCCCCGAGATCGCCGCCAGCAACGACCTGCTGTGCGACGTGGCCTGCGTGGCGCTCAACCGCCTGCCGCCGCGCTACATCCGCCACGAGGTGGACTTCAGCTTCTACCTGACCGAGCACGAGCGGCTGGAAATCGACAACGCCATCATGGAAGCGGTGGGCTACGCGTTCAACTTCGTGCAGGCGCGCACGGCCCTGCGAGCTCGCAAGTGAACTGAGCCGCCTCGCCCCGCACCGCCCGCAGCCTGCGGGCTTTTTTTCGTCCACGCCATTGCCAGCCCTCAAATATGCAATTAAAGTGATATCACTTTTACGCAAGGAGGACCGGATGCACGACAACACCCAAGGCCACCGCGAGACGGCGGCACGCACGGCCAACGGCTACCTGGGCCTGCTGGCCGGTCTGGCGATTACCGCCGTCGGGCCGCTGCTGCTGTGGGCCGGATTCGGGCGGCCGCCGGTGATGCTGCTGGGTGTGCTGAGCATCGCGGCCGGCGTGCTGGTGCTGGCGGGGCTTTACATGCAGCAGCCCAACGAAGGCCGCATCCTGACGCTGTTCGGCCGCTACACCGGCACCGACCGCACCGAAGGCCTGCGCTGGGCCAACCCGCTGGCGATCAAGCGCCGCATCTCGCTGCGGGCGCGCAACCTGAACGCGCCGACCATCAAGGTCAATGACAAGCGCGGCAACCCGATCGAGATCGGCGTCGCGGTGGTCTGGCGCGTGGAGGACAGCGCCCGCGCCGTGTTCGAGGTGGACGACTACGAGGCCTACGTCGGCATCCAGGCCGAGGCCGCCATGCGCCACCTCGCCTCGCAGTACGCCTACGACGACGGCGAGGACCTGGCCGACGGCGAGACCACGCTGCGCGCCGGTCAGGACGACGTGGCCGCGGCGCTGGTGCAGGAGCTGCAGGCCCGCTTCGCCGAGGCCGGCGTGCGCGTGCTGGACGCCAAGATCACCCACTTGGCGTACGCGCAGGAGATCGCCCAGGTGATGCTGCGCCGCCAGCAGGCCGAGGCCATCATCAGCGCACGCAAGAAGATCGTGCAGGGCGCGGTCAGCATGGTGGAGGAGGCGCTGAAGGGCTTGTCCGAGCGCGAGATCGTCGAGCTGGACGACGAGCGCAAGGCGGCCATGGTGTCCAACCTGCTGGTGGTGCTGTGCTCCGACAAAGACACCCAGCCCATCGTCAACACGGGCACGCTGTACGCCTGAGGCCCGCCCATGCGCCGCGTCTTCGACCTCGCCTGGCTGGCGCTGCTGGTCTTCATGGCCGCCACCTGGCCGCTGATGCCGGCCCTGGTGGGCGCACCGCACAAGGCGCTGCCGCGCGACCAACACATGGCGCTGATGTTCGCGCTGGCCGTCTTCAGCCCCTGGCTGACGACCCGCGGCACGCTGCTGCTGGCACGGCACGCGCCCGGTCTCGTGAACCTGCCCTACCGCGACCACTGGCTGGCGCCCGAGCGCCTGCCGCAGACGCTGGACGACCTGGGCCAGCGGCTGGCCGTGCTGGGCCTGGGGCTGGTGCTGCTGTTCGCCGGCCTGCACTACCAGGAGCTGCAGCGTGCCCAGCCCGGCTGGCCCGCTGTGCCGCCCGCGACCTGGACCGCCGGCGCGGTGTCACTGGGCCTGGGTTTCGCGTGGTGGATGCTGGCGCTGCTACACCGCTTCAGCCGGCTGCCGCCCGTCACGACCGCTGCCCCAACCCACCGCCGCTCACGCAGCCGCGACCTGGTCTGGCGCGAGGTGCAGCCGCTGTGGCCACTGCTGATCGTGCTGTTGTTGCCGGCCGGGCTGTGGCCGCTCGCCGACGGCGCCCACCGCGACGCGGCCTGGCTGCTGCCGTTCGCGCCCGCCCTGCTGGCGCTCGCGCTGGGCCGCATGGTGACGGAGGTCTACGGCGACCGGCTGGTCTGGCGCTTCGGCTGGCTGCCCTGGCCGCGCTGGCAGGTGGACGTGGACGATGTCATCTCGGTGGAGCCGGCCCGGTCGCGCTGGACCGAGGGCTGGGGCCTGCGCTTCACCGCCGAAGGCATGCTCTACAACGCCAGCGGCACGCAGGCCGTGCGCCTGGCGCTGCGCGACGGTCGCCGGCTGCGGCTGGGCAGCCGGGTGCCGCGTGAGCTGATCAAGGCCCTCCAGGGCCGCATCGCAGGCGGCTGAGGCAGACGCGGATGGCGAGCCCCGACAAGAAGAGCTTCGCGCTGCGGCTGGACCCGGCGCTGTGGGCCCAGATCGAGCGGCTGGCAGCGCAGGAGCTGCGCTCGGCCAATGCGCAGATCGAATACCTGCTGCGCGACGCGCTGGCGCGGCGCG